>JAPVWO010000275.1 GCA_027493375.1 Candidatus Multivorans thiocomprendens
CCTCCCAAGGACTCTCGATGCCGAGAATCCGACCGTACAAGTCTGTGTCACGCATACCGCCAGACTACGCCATCTCCACCATCAATCCTGAAGAGCCCCGAAAAGAGGTGCCCCAGCAGTTGGTATCGAGCCGCTTGCTTCAGGTGCGAAACCAACGCCGCGTAGTAGTCAAGCGCTCCGTCATCCAAGACGGCTATCTTCGATGCTTCACATTTGTCGAGATCCGCCTGACGCCAGGAGACGTTGCGGGTGGCGATTGCGAACTTGACCTTGGGCCATGGCTTAGGGTAAGTCCTGTGAATAGTGTTGAGGATCGCGGGGCCGATGGCCTGGATCTTCTCGATCAGCGACGCCATGCTTTTTGGCCCCGGAGTGCTACTGTGCGTGCACTCGACGACTACTATGGCCTCGTCGTCCTTGGCGAAGACATCGATTTGGCGTTTAGGCAGGCTCCTACCCACAGCGACCTTGAACTGACGCCCTTGACTTAGTTCCTTGAAGCCCATTTGGGCCATGAGGCACCAGACTTCATCCTCGAGTTGCTCGTCGGCGGGCTTCGGCATTGCCATCCGCGTGGATTTGACGTTTTCCTTGACGATGCGCCAACCCTCGGCCTCTGCCAGTTTGACCTTCTCGGCGATGAGCTCGCTCGAAGCACCGCCTACGGCCTGGTAGACATCCTTCCTCTTCCGGCTTCGTAGCTCGGAGGCGACCTCGGCCCCAGAGACAAGGGGGCCAAGGCGCGGCGCACGGGGATGGGTCATTTCAGGGCGGCGCGTAGCGAGGGTTCGCTAGGTGTCAGTCGCTGGAGAGCCCGCAGAGCCGGTCTACGGCTGGGCACATGTGTTGGCAGTGCTGGCTCCGGGGCATTGAAGGCTGGACCTACGCTGCGGAGTGCCCACGCGCGCATGGCGGGGAGAGCCTTGCGGTTGCGAGGCCCGACAATGACAGCGAAGTGGCTTCGGCATCGGGAACAGTGAGTTTAGGCATCGCTGGTGCCGGGCGTCAAACCAACTTGACGCGGGGTCGGGAACAGCGGCATAGGTGGCGGATGGGTGAAGCGATGCTCGCGGTACCTGCTGGACTGGGGTTCCTGTCCCGGCATCGGAGCCACGGCGACCTACAGTCGGAGTTCAAGCACCAAGTCGTTCAGCGCTCGCCGATGCCAAGCCTCGGTGTAGGCCTCGTGCAGCCTGTTGCGAAGTCTGTGACCGATGTCTCCCAGAAGGCGTTCAAGGGACACGAGGCGGTCGCGGTAGCCCAGGAGGACCCCGTAGCGGAGGCTCGCCTTGTCGGGCCCGGCGAGCAGCCAGGTGTCGTCCTCGCGGTCTATCGCGTGGGCCCAGAGCGACTCCTCGCCACGATCCAGGGCGGGCCCCTGGCGGAGGAGCAACTGGGCCAATTGTCGGTCGCTGACGCTGTGGACGGCGCCCAGCGCCTGGCGCAGTCGGGTTTCGTCCACTTCCGTCCGCCGTTCGCGGTTCTGCTTTCCCGCCTGGGTCTCGGCCACGCAGTCTTCCGTCGTCTCCAGGCAGTAGCCGTTGGCCAGGGCGCGCCACGAGCCCGTGCGGTGGCACTCCAGGATGACGTTCGTGTCCACCAGAACGGGACCGGAGTGAGGAGGCATCGAGGGTCACAGTTCGACGGGGCGGTTGAGACCATGCTCGGCGAACAGGTCGCCGACACCTTCGACTGGACATTCGAGCAAAGAGGCGGTGCGGCGAAGCGAGATGAGGCCCTTGTCGACGGCGCGGGCCATGACTTCTGCAAAGCGCCTTGAGAACCTGGGCGGCGGCTTCTCCGCCTGAATGGCCCCGTCCCTCATCTCGACGCTCGGGCGGCCGTTGTTCCTGAGCGCGGTCTCGGGTAGCGACTCGCCGGCACGCTTGCTGAGTTCTTTGAGCGCGACCAGACGCCAGCGCAGGGCGGACGACGTGACCTGCAGTTCATCTGCTACGCGGTTCAGCCTCACGACGAGTGCTGACTCATCGAGCGCGGACCAGGGGCCATGCCGCCTGATGACGTCCGCCGGCATCAGCAGGGCGCCGGCAAAGTTGTTCGCGAGGTGCTCTGCCCGGTTGCCCCCGGTAGTTGTTGCCCGTTCCGAATGTGCTGGCGGCATGGCCCGCCAAGTGAGGAGATGGAACAGCTCGTGTGCGAGGTCGAAGTGGCGCCGGCCGGCGACTTCTCCGCGTGCGATGAGCGCGACGTCGAGTTCCGGGAGACGGCAGGCTGCGCCGGAGATTCCCGGCTCTGCATCCACCATCAGGACCAGGATCCCAAGTTCCTCTTCCATGACCCGCGCGAGGCCCTCCGCGGGCTTTGGACCGGTCTCGAACTCGGCCGCGAAGCGCTCCCCCGCCTCCATGGCGGCTTCGTAGCTCGACCGGAGTTTGAGCGGGAGCGAGCGCCGGAGAAGCGGCGACGCAACGCCGACCTGCGGCGCCAAGTGGCGGTAGGCGGCTATCCAGCGGCCGGCACGTCGTTCGTACTGGTGGAGTTCCTCGTCGGTCAGCCCTGAATGACGCCAGGAGAATCGCCCTTCGCCAACAAGCAGGAAGGGATCGGTGAAGTAGTCGAGCGAAACTGGGAACCTCTCCACGACTAGGAGCAACTCGTCGGCCGTCAGGCGGCGCGTGCCGTTCTCGATGGCCGAGACCGTCTGGCGGTCCTTGAAGCCGAAGACGAGTGCGAGGTCTTCCTGGGTGAGTTCATGCTGCTCGCGCAGCGCCTTGATGCGCGCGCCGATCGGTGATGTGGGCATCGGCTGCTCCCTGCCGGCCGGAGTTGGACGGAGCAAGCGTAGCTATTGCGAATAGAAGAATGCAAGAAGATATTGCTCAAGTACCCGCGCCAGAGCGGTGCCGGCCTTGCGGCCGGCGCGTTTCTTCGCCGCCTTCGGCGGCAGCGGGTCAGAAGACCCGCGCACCGACAGGCGGAGTTGTTCCCTGCGCGTCAGCGAGGGCGTGTCAGATGGTCCTCGCGGTGATCCAGGCGCCGGCTATGAACGTGGCCAGCACGCTGCCCAGGTTGCACAGGACGACGACCAGGAGGATGCGGGTGAGGCGGTTGCTCCAGAAGCCGCGCACGGAGCCCAGGCTGTCGGCCAGGTTCTCCATGTCGGCAACCAGGGGTTTGCGGTGTACACGGATTCGACGGTGCGCTCCCTGTCGCCCCAGACGAGACCGTAAGCGAAGAGGGCGACGATGAGAATTGGCACCAACCACGCGACGACGCGGGGCCACACCGGCGGGTCGGGCACCCGTTCGAGTTCCTCAAGGTCGCACGTGGAGTCGGCGAGGCCGCTAATGCCGGGCAGGTGCCCGGCGCCGACAACGGCCACCGTGCGCGGTCCGGCCGACTGGCGGAGCTTCTCCGCCATGTAGGCGTCGCGCTCGTCGATCAGGGCGCCCTTGACGCTGGGCAGGGCCTCGGCGAGGGCGCTCATCAGATCGCTCAGATTGCCGCTGTCGCGCAGTTTCTCGATGTCCTCTTCGTCGAGGTCGTCGCCGACGAAGATGCTGCCGGTCAACTGGGTCATCACCTTCGCCCGCTGCCAGAAGCCGAGCGAGGACCAGGTCCGCTTCAGCGAGATCTGGATGTCGCGGTCGATCAGCTCCAGCCGGGCGCCCCGGTCCCTTGCCTGGGCGATCGCCGCCCGCATCTCGGCGCCGGGTTCGATGCCGAAGCGCTGCGCGATCCGGCGCTGGAAGGAGTGCATGAGGAAGGAACTCAGCAGAAGCGCCGCCTTGCCCTCGCGGAGAACCTGGAAGATGTCGAGCTTGCGCCAGGACTCCTGGTTCTCCAGGTTCTGGTAGCGCGCTTCGCAGAGCTCGACGCAGACGGTGTCCGGCTCGATGGCATCGATCGTCTCGTTCGTGTCGCGAACGCTTTGCGGCGAGACGTGGGCAGTGCCCACCAGGAAGACCTCGCGGTCTTCGAGCTCGAGGCGCTGGACGGAGGCGGGTAGCTCGGAGGTCATGGCAGCGCGGAGCGTAGCCCACGAACCGCACCCGCGGGGCCTGCTTCCGGTACGCTCTTTGATCCAGAGCGGTTCGAACCAGCAGGGAGGTCCCATGGAGATGTCGACCCGAAGCTCCAGCATCATTGCCTTGGGAGCGGCTGCCGCGCTCTCGTGGGCCTGCGGCGCGCCCGAGGCCGGCACGTCTGCCGCGGACGCCGGCGACGGCCGCCCGAACATCGTCCTGATCCTCGCCGACGATCTCGGCTACGCCGACATCGGCATCTACGGCAGCGAGATCATCTCGACGCCGCACATCGACGCTCTGGCGGCGAGCGGGGTGCTCTTTACCGACGGCTACGTCAGCCATCCGGTGTGCAGCCCGTCGCGGGCCGGCCTGATGACCGGCCGCTACCAGCAGCGCCATGGCTGGGAGTTCAACCCGGCCGGCCGCGACGTGAACGCCGGCATGAGCCTCGACGAGGCGACCCTCGCCGACCGTCTGAAGGTCCTGGGCTACCGGACCGGCATGGTCGGCAAGTGGCACCTGGGCCATCAGGAGCCCCATCACCCGATGAGCCGCGGCTTCGACGAGTACTTCGGCGTGCTCGAAGGCGGCAGCATCTTCATCGACTCCAGGCTGCCGGGCGTGGAGTACGGCTCGCGTCGCGGCGAAGAGGGGCCGACGGAGCGCCGGAACAAGGTCCTGCGCGGATTCGAGGAGGAGAAGGTCGAGCGTTATCTCACGGACGTCTTCACCGACGAGGCGGTCGAGTTCATCGAGCGCAGTGCGGCCGGGGACGAGCCGTTCTTCCTCTACCTCAGCCACACCACGCCGCACACCCCGCTGCAGGCGACGGCCGAGTACCTCGAGGGCTACCGCCACATAGAGGATCAGCGGACGCGGGTCTACGCGGCGATGGTCGCTTCGCTCGACGAGAGCGTGCGGCGGGTGGTCGAGACGCTGAAGGCTCAGGGCGTGTACGAGAACACGCTGATCGCCTTCGCCAGCGACAACGGCTGCGCCGGCTACATCGGCAACGCCTGCTCGAACGGTCCGCTGTTCGGTTTCAAGCGCTACCACCACGAGGGCGGCGTCCGGATCCCGTTCATCATGAGCTGGCCGGCGGCCGTCGATGGCGGGCAGGAGATCAGTCATCCGGTGATCACGCTCGACTACATGGCGACGTTCACCGCGGCGGCGGGCGAAGAGGCGGAGACCGAAGACAGCGTGAACCTGCTGCCGTACATGACGGGAGAAGCCGATGGCGCGCCGCACGAGTACCTCTACTGGCGGGCCGGCGCGAGCGTCGCGATTCGGGACGCGCGGTACAAGCTGATCAAGCTCAACCGGACGGACTTCCGGCCCGACAACCTGCGCGGGGACGGCCGCCTGCAGCCGCCGGAGGGCGGCTGGCCGACGGACTCGCCGCACGGCCAGCTCACGCTGCTCTACGACCTCGACGCGGACGTGGGCGAACTGAACAACCTGGCGGCGGAGCAACCGGACGTCGTCGCGCGGCTGGAAGCCGAGCTGGACTCCTGGCGCGGGACGCTTCTCGACGAGCAGATCCTTCCCGGGGTGCGCTCGACGATCACCCAGATCGATGGAGAGTGGGTGCAGTTGGTATTCTGAGCCGCCTGCGGGCGCGGCGAGGAAATGAGCGGTAACCGGAAGAAGGCTGGGCGCGGCGCCGCGGAGACGTGGCGCGTCCTCTGGCCTCCGCGCCGTCGGGTTCAGGCGGTGCTGGTGCTGGCGCTCGCGGTGGCGGCCGTCCTTTCGTTCCGGGTCCGGCAGGACGTGCGACAGGCGCGCATGGACCTGCGGATGGCGGAAGCGGCGATAGCGGGCGCGGACTTCGCAGAGCTCGCGGAGAGGGCGCCGCAACTGCTCGGCCTTGCCGCCCGGCAGGCGGCCGGAGAGAGTCGCTGGCGGGAGGTGGCGGATCTCTACGACGAGTACGCCGAGCACCTGCCGCCGGCACTGCTGGAGGCTGCCGAGGTCGAACTCGGCTTGAACCGTCCGGTTGCCGCGGACGCGGCGGCTGGCTCCGGCGAGGCAGCCGCGGAGTCCGTGGTCGAACCGCCCGCGTCGGCCTTCGAGCAGCGGCTGCGCCGGGCCCGGCTGGTCGACGCCTCGGGCGTACAGCAACTGCTCTTCGACCGTCGCGGCCGGCCACTGGGATCGATCGGCGATGACCGTTCGTTGACCCTGGAAGAGGACCTGCCGGCGGGACTGGTCCCACCGGAACTGGCGACTCACCTGCTGCCGCCCGCGCTTCAGCCGCCCGGCCTGGCCGCCGCGGGGCCGGGGGCGATGGCCGCGTCCACGGCCGGCGCGAGGGCGCTACGGTTGACGATCGACCGGGCCTGGAGCGAGGCGGTCGCGAAGGCGCTGGGACGGGAGGAGGGAGCGATTACCGTCCTCGAGCTCCCGTCGGGCGCCGTGCTGGCGGCGGTCAGCAACCGGAATCGAAGAAGCCGCTGGCGGGCGCGCGGCGACAGCGTGCTCGACCCGCGCGAACCGGCTTCGATCGCCAAGTTGATCACGACGACGGCCGCGATGCGGGCCGGCCTCGACCCGGACGAGGAGATCTCCAGCATGACCTGCCGGGGCTCGGTGCTGATGGACGGCGAGCGTCTGTACTGCGCCGCGATCCGCGGGCGGCTCAGGGGGCTCGCCGACGCGATGGCGAGCAGTTGCAACGTCTCCTTCGCCCGGCTCGCGATGGACGTTGGCGACCGGGCCCTGGTCGAGGAGTACGAGCGCTACGGCTTCGTGATCGGCGGCGCTCAGGGTGAGGCGGTGCCGAAGAACGCCATCGGCGTCGTGCACGAGTACCGCCATCCAGGCAAGCGGCTCGGCGATCTCTCGGTCGGCCTGGAGGAGGCGTCCATCACGCCCCTCGGCGCCGCGGTGTTCGCCGCCACGCTCTCCGACGGGCTCCGCCGCGAGCCCAGGTTCGTCCTGCAGGCGGACGGCCTGCTCGGCATTTCGCCGCGGACGCCGGTCGCCAACGACCCGCAGGCCGTCCCGGTCCTGGATCCGTCCTGGCTGCCGGCGCTCCACGAGTCGATGCGCGCCGTCGTGTCGCCGGGCGGAACCGCGAACCGGGTCGCCCCGCGGCGGCTGCAGGTGGCGATGAAGACGGGCACCGCGCGCGGTCCGGACAAGCCCTTCCACGTGAACTACGTCGGCTTCTTCCCCGCGGGCGGCGGGCAGCCGCCTCGCTACGCGTTCGCGGTCCGGGTCACCGGGCAGCCGACGTCGTCGCGCGTTCGGCGCGCGGGCTATGCGGTGACGAACCGCCTGCTGCAGGCCCTCGACGGTCTGGTCGGCGACCAGATCGACGCCGCCGCTCGTGGTTCACTGCGGCTAACGGGAGCGACCGGAGCGGGACCGTGACCACGGACGCGGGCGGCGGGAAACGACCCGCTCGCCGGCGCTACCGGCCAGCGATCGGCCCGAGGCTGAAACCGCTGCTGTGGGTGGTCTTCGGGCTCTTCGCGCTTCTCGCGGTGAACTCCTTCTACCTGTCCGGGGTCCGCGTGGCCGAAGCGGCGACTGGCGAGACCTACCAGAACTGGTTCTACATCTCGATGTTCCTGCTGCACTTGGCGGTGGGGGCCCTGTTCGTGCTGCCGGTCATCTGGTTCGGCCTGGCCCACATGCGCAACGCCCGGAACCGTCCCAATCGGCGCGCGGTGAAGGTCGGTTACGCGCTGTTCGGGACTGCGCTCGTCCTGCTCTTCAGCGGCATCGTGCTGACCCGGATCGAAGGCGTGATCACGGTGAACGACCCCACGGTACGCGGCGTCGCCTACTGGCTCCACGTGCTGGCGCCACTCGTCGCCGCCTGGTTGTTCGTCCTCCACCGGCTGGCCGGCAAGCGGATCAACTGGCGGATCGGCGGACGGGTGGCCGCGGCGGCCGTGGTCCTGGTCGGCGTCGCCTTCGTGCTTCAGTTTCAGGATCCGCGGGCCTGGAACGTGGAGGGTCCGGCGTCGGGCGAGCAGTACTTCTTCCCGTCGCTGGCGCGCACCGCGAGGGGCGGCTTCATTCCCGAACACGCGCTGAGCAACGATGCCTACTGCGTGGAGTGCCACGCGGATGTCCACAGCCGCTGGGCGTACAGCGCCCACCGGTTCAGCTCCTTCAACAATCCGGCGTACAGCTTCTCGGTGCAGCAGACGCGCGACAAGGCGTACGAGCGCTCGGGCGACGTCCAGGCGTCCCGCTTCTGCGCCGGTTGCCACGACCCGGTCGTCTTCTTCTCGGGCGCCTTCGACGATCCGGAGTTCGACGTTGACCAGCCGGCCGCTCATGCCGGGATCACCTGTACCTCCTGCCACGCGATCACCCACATCAACAGCCCGCGCGGCAACGCCGACTACACGATCGAGGAGCCCCAGCACTATCCGTTCGCGTTCTCGGACTCCGGCCTGCTCCGCTTCGTCAACCATCAGCTCGTCAAGGCCAAGCCCGAACTGCACAAGCGAACGTTCCTCAAGCCCCTGCACGAGACCTCCGAGTTCTGCGGCACCTGTCACAAGGTGCACCTGCCGGAAGAGCTGAACCACTACAAGTTCCTGCGCGGCCAGAACCACTACGACTCGCACCTGCTCTCGGGCGTTTCGGGCCATGGAGTGGCGAGCGCCACATGGAGTTGCTGCCGTCGGAGGACTTCGGTTCGCGGCGCTACCCGGAGAGCGAGCAGCCGGACGTCACCCAGGTCCACGACCACCTGTTCCCGTCGGCGAACACCGGCATCCCTCACCTACTCGACTTCCCGGACTGGGTGATCGAGGCGCACCGGGAGTTCAACGAGGGCGTGGTCGACGTGGACATCTTCGGCGTCAAGCCGGGCGGCGCGATCGAGGACGAGCTGATCGCGCCGCTCCGGCCGGAGATTCCCGCGCTCGAGCCGGGGGAGGACTACCTGCTGGAGGTCGTCGTGCGCACCCTGGGCCTGGGCCACCACCTGACCCAGGGCACCGCGGACTCGAACCAGCTCTGGCTCGACGTCGAGGTGCGCGACGAGTTGGGCAACCTGGTCGGTCGCAGCGGCGGCCTGGGCGAGGGCAACCGGGTCGATCCCTGGTCGCACTTCATCAACGTCTACATGCTCGACCGCGACGGCGCGCGGATCGACCGCCGGAACGCGGAGGACATCTTCGTGCCGCTCTACGATCACCAGATCCCGCCGGGAGCGGGCGACGTGGTCCACTACGGGCTCGAGGTGCCGGCGTCGGCCGCCGCCGCGCTGACGGTGGAGGCGACGCTCCGCTACCGCAAGTTCGACACGACCTACCTGCGCCACATCTACGGTCCGGAAACGGCGAACGAACTGCCGATCCTCGACCTGGCCCGCGACTCGGTGACGTTCCAGGTGGGTGGCGGCGCGGCGGCGCCCGACGCTGACGCCGAGTCGTCCGCGGCGTCCGTCCGCGAGCCCGCCAAGCCGCTATGGCAACGCTGGAACGACTACGGCATCGGCCTGCTGCGCAAGGGCGGCACCGGCCGCGGCGAACTCCGCCAGGCGATCGAGGCCTTCGCGCGGGTCGAGGAACTGGGGCGCCCGGACGGTCCGCTCAACCTGGCGCGCGTCTACCTGGCCCAGGGCACGGTGCGGGACGACGCCATCGCGGCGCTCGAGCGCGCGGCGGCCTTCGATCCGCCGGCGCCGAGCTGGTCGGTCGCCTGGTTCTCGGGTCTGGTGAACCTGCAGAACGGCGCGATCGACGACGCGATCTCGAACTTCCGCTCCATCCTCGACGCGGACAGCGAGGAGATGCGCCGGCGCGGCTTCGACTTCAGCCGCGACGTGCGACTCCACAATGAGCTCGGACTCGCCCTGTTCGAGCGCGCCAAGCGCGAACGCGGCCCGGCCCGGGCCGATGCGCGGGCGGAGCGGCTGCACGAAGCCCGCGACTCGTTCGACCGCGCGCTCGTCATCGATCCGGAGAACGTGACGGCCCACTACAACCTCGGCCTGATCCACGCCCAGCTCGGCGACGCCGACAGCGCGGTCCGGCATCGCGAGCTCCACGCGCGCTACAAGCCCGACGACAACGCCCGCGACCGGGCGATCGCCATCGCCAGGCGCGCCGACCCCGCGGCCGATCACGCCGCGGAGGCGATCGTGATCTACGACCTGCACCGGCCCGAGCGCTTTGAGGGCAGCCGTGCGGCCGTCGCCGGAGGCGGCGGTTGACGCCGGGTCGCCCGGGCGAAGGCCCGGAGGTTCCCGAAGAGGAACTCGCACCGGAAGACGACGCGGTCATCGGCCGCGTCTTCGCCCGTTCGCTGAAGGTTCTGGCGGTTCTGGCGGCCGCCGCGCTGATCGTCGTGGCGCTCCGCTACGTGCTCCGGGCCGGGCCCGAGGAAGCGGTCGAGATCCCCGTGGCCGCGCCGCGCGCCGTGGAGGCGGCGCCGCCGGACGTGCCGGCCGTGCCCTTCACGGACGTCACCGCGGAGGCCGGCATCGACTTCGTTCACGTCAACGGCGCCGCGGGAGAGGCCCTGCTGCCGGAGACGATGGGCGCCGGCGGAGCCTTCTTCGACGTCGACCGCGACGGCGACCAGGACCTGCTGCTCGTCAACTCGACGACCTGGGACGCGGTTCTTCCGAACGCGGACGCTGGGCCGGGTGCCGGACCCACGATGTCACTATATGAGAACGATGGCAGTGGGAGTTTCGCGGATCGCACGGCGGGCTCCGGCCTGGAGGCCAGTTTCTACGGAACGGGTGTCGCGGTCGGCGACGTCGACGGTGACGGCTGGACGGACGTCTTCGTCTCGGCGGTCGGCCCGAACCGGCTGTTCCGCAATGTGGGAGGAACCCGCTTCGAGGACGTGACGGCGGCCGCCGGCGTCGCCGGCGCCGCCAGCGAGTGGAGCAGCAGCAGCGCCTTCTTCGACGCCGACGGAGACGGCGACCTCGATCTGCTGGTCGGCAACTACGTGCGCTGGTCGCGGGAGATCGACATCGAGGTCGACTACACGTTGACCGGGGTGGGGCGGGCCTACGGGCCGCCGGTCAACTACGGCGGCACGACGATGGATCTCTACCGGAACGACGGCTCGGGCGCGTTCACCGACGTGTCCGAGGAGGCTGGCCTGCACATCCTGAATCCGGCCACGGACACGCCGGTGGCGAAGACTCTCGGACTGGCGCCGGTGGACATCGAGGGGGACGGCGACATCGATGTCGTGGTGGCGAACGACACGGTGCGCAACTTCCTGCTGGTGAACGACGGCAGCGGCGTGTTCACGGAAGACGGGGAGCTCTACGGACTCGCCTACGGCCGGGACGGCGCGGCGACCGGCGCGATGGGCGCCGACGCCGCCGACTTCCGCAACGACGGTGAACTCGGCTTCGCCATCGCGAACTTCGCGAACGAGATGACGTCCCTCTACGTCTCCCAGGGGGATCCCACCCTGTGGAGCGACGAGGCGATCACGGCCGGCATCGGCGCGCCGAGCCGCCGGGTGCTGAGCTTCGGGCTGTTCTTCTTCGACTACGACCTGGACGGACGCCTCGACCTGCTCCAGGTGAACGGCCACCTGGAAGACGACATCGAGGTGGTCGAACCCAGCCAGCAGTACCGCCAGGCGCCGCAGTTGTTCTGGAACGCCGGACCGGACGCGGCGTCGACCTTCGTGCCGGTCGAGCCCCCGCCGGGCGACGGCCTGACCGTGGAACTCGTCGGCCGCGGATCGAGCTACGCCGACATCGACGGCGACGGCGACCTCGACGTGCTGTTGCTCCAGACCGGCGACCGGCCGCTGCTGCTGCGCAACGATCAGGAGACCGGGCACCGCTGGCTGCGCTTCCTGCTCCGCGGCGACGGCGAGCGCGTGAACCGGGACGCCGTCGGCGCCTGGGTCGAGGTCGAGCACGAGACCGTGGCCGGACCGGTCGTCCAGCGTCGTCGTGTCATGCCGACCCGGAGCTACCAGAGCCAGGTCGAACCGGTGGTGACGATCGGCCTGGGCGAGGTGGCGTCGGTTGACGACCTGGCGCGGGTCGACGTGCTGTGGCCCGACGGTTCCCGGCAGGCAGTGGACGTCGATGGCCTCGATCGGGTCGTCGAAGTGACGTACCGGCCCTCGGACTAGCGGAGCCGGCCACACCTCCGATGCGACCGTGTACAGTAGACGGTCCGCATCCCCTGAGATGAAAACGCTCCGAGTTCGTTTGGTTCGGGCGCTGCCGATACTCCTTGCCGGCCTGCTGCCGGCCGGCCTCGCCGCGCAGACGATCGTCCTGACGAACGTCAACATCATCGACGGCAACGGTGGTCCGGTGCAGCAGGGGATGACGATCGTCATCGAGGGCCAGCGGATCGCCTCGATCACGGAGGGCGCCTACCAAGCCGCGGATGCCGACGACGGCGCCGAAGTCCACGATCTCGATGGCGCCTGGGTGCTTCCCGGGTTCTGGAACATGCACGCTCACCTGAGCGTGATGTTCCCGGACAATCCCGCCCTTGCCGGCGAACGGATGCCGTCCAAGGTCATCCGCGCGGGGCTGAACTCGATCGACGGGCTGCGCCACGGCTTCACCAGCGTGCGCTCGGTGGGCGAGGAGGACTACATCGACGTCGCCTGGCAGCAGGCGTTCGACCATGGCTTCTTCCTCGGTCCGCGGGTCTTCGCCAG
>JAPVWO010000276.1 GCA_027493375.1 Candidatus Multivorans thiocomprendens
CGCGGGAGCACTATCTCGACATGTCCAGGGCGACGGAGCTCGGGATGCTGGTCGAGGGTGCCCTGCTGCTCGGAGGTTCCCCCGGCGCCGAATCGCTCGTGGTGAGCTTCGGCGAGCCGAGGAAGGCGGGTTTCCGGCGGCTCGACGTGCCGATGAAGGTCACGGTCCGCCTGGACGACGTGGAACTGCTGCCGGTGGACGGCCAGTGGGCGAACGACCTGGAGTTCAGGATCCGCCTGATGAACAAGTGGGGCGACCAGGCCGCGCCACCGGCGGCGAAGGTCCAGGTGCGCATCCCGAACGAGCCCATTCCGGGCGACCTGTACGTGTTCGAGACGGATCTCACGATCCGCACGCGTGAACACCGTTTCGTCGCGGCGGTCTACGACCCGCTCACTGGCGACCTGCTGTCGACGAGAGGCACGGTCGGGCCGTGGTAGGGCCGGCAGACCCGCCCAAGCAGGGGCCCCCTTGAGATTCCTCACCGTCCCGTTCGCCGTCCTGGGTCTGGCCGCGAGCCCGGGCGCAGGCCAGGACCTCCCGCTGCCGGACCTGTTCTCCGACACGATCGACGTCCGGGTGATCAACGTCGAAGTCGTCGTCACCGACCGGGACGGCAACCGGGTTCGGGGACTCCAGGTCGGCGACTTCGAGCTCCTGGTGGACGGCGAGCCGGTTCCGATCGGCTACTTCACGGAGATCGACGAGGGAGTCGCCCGCGGCGCGCGGGCCGAGGCCGATCGCGACCGGGTGCTCAAGCGGCTGGAGCGGGATCTGGCGCAGTTGGGCGCGCACGACCGCATGGCCGTCGTCGCGTTCGACGGCCGCAACGTCGCCCGACTGACCGACTGGACCGGCGCGCGGGACGAACTCCGGGACGCCTTCCGCGAGGCGCGCAAGCGCGAGGCGCTGGGGATCATGAGAAGAGCAGACATCGATCCGGCGGCGACCGCGCCTGATTCGCCAGGGGCGGCTGCTTCGGGTCCGCTGGCGCAGAACACCCTCGACGGAGTCGAGAGCGCTCCCGCGCTCAACAGCGTTCGGCGAACGGCGACGGCACTGAACCTGAGCAAGCGCGAACGCGAGATCCAGCGATCCGTGCTGGCCGCCACCGCGACGGTCCGCAGCTTTGCCGATCCGCCGGGCCGCAAGGCGATGCTCGTGCTGACGGACGGCTGGGAGGCGCCCGGGTTCAACAATCCCGACCCGTTCGGACCGCCTCCGCCCAGCATCGAGAGCATCTACGGACCGCTCGTGCATGCCGCGAACCGACTGGGGTACACCCTGTATCCCGTCGACCTTGCCGGTCTGAACCCCCGGTTCGCCAACAGTTCGTTCGGGATCGGCGACGTATCCGTCGGCTACAACGCCGGCGCCGGTGCGAGTTCCGCGGCCGCGCAGTCCTCTCCCTTCGCGGCACCGCAAGGTCTGAACCTGGAATGGTCCCAGGACGCCGCGTTCGGCTATCTGGCCCACGAGACCGGTGGCCTGCCGATGATCAACGCCTTCCGCGACATCGCGCTCGCGGAAGCCGCGACCGACACGCGCCACTACTACTGGCTCGGCTTCGAGCCGCCCCGCAACCAGGACGATGAACTCCACGACATCGAGATCCGGCTTGCGGGGCACCCCGATCTTCAGGTCAGGTCGCGGCAAAGCATGGCCGCCACCGCCAGCATCCGCAGCCTCGCCGACGTTCCGGGCCGCAAGGCGATGCTGCTGCTGGTAGAGACCTTCTGCTCGCCAAGCCGTTCCTGCACTCGTGACGGCCGCGAATCGCGTCGGCTACACGATCTACCCGGTGGACATGGCCGGCCTGCGGCCCACCTTCGGTATCGACCCGGCCACAGGCGGGCTCATGCCGGACAACCCGGAGATAGCGCAGGAGGCAGCGCTCTGGTTCCTCGCCCATGAGACCGGCGGGAAGCCGTTGATCAACTTCTACCGGAAGGTCGCGCTCGCGGAGACGGCGGTCGATACGCGCTCCTTCTACTGGCTTGGTTTCAACCCGTCGGGCGGCGACGACGACGCGCTACACGACATCGAGGTTCGCCTCCCTCGCCACGGGGACCTGCGAGTCCGCTCCCGCCAGCACTACCGGGACCTGTCGAGGAGCACCGAGTTCACCTTGCTCGTCGAGGGTTCGCTGATGTTCGGCGGCCTGCCCGGCAAGGACGTCCTGGAAGTGCACTTCGGCACGCCGCGGAAAGCCGGGTTCAGGAAGTTCCTCGTGCCGACGTGGGTCACGATTCCCGTCGACGACCTGACGCTACTGCCCGTCGACGGGCAGTGGACGAACGACGTGGAGTTCCGGATCTCCGTGGTCGACAGATACGGCGGACACTCGAAGAGTCTCGGCAGCAGGATCCCGATTCGCTACTCGGAGGCGCCGCCTCCGGGAGAGACCTTCGTCTACGAAACGGAACTACCTATCCGCAAAGGCATGCACCGCTTCCTGGCAGCGCTCTACGACCCGCTCACCGGCGAGATTCTGGCCAGGGGCGGAACGGTCGGCCCCAGGTAACGGCGAGGGTTCCCCGAAAGGAAAGAGGCGCCCGGCCGCAGCCGGGCGCCTCGAGAGTGCTGCCGAGCGCGGCTCTCAGCGCCGCGACCGGACGCCTGTCGTCGACCTAGAACCGCAGGCCGACCGTCGCCACGAAGCGACGCGGGCGCTGCCAGCCGATGTAGCGGGAGGCGCTGACCTCGCCGCCGTTGTTGATTCGGAGCAGCTCCTGGTTGTCCGTGATGTTCGTGGCGTCGACCCGCACGTAGCCGTTGAAGTCGTCCCTCCACCCGAGCGGGAAGTTGTACATCACGGTCATGTTCGCGCTCCACGTCGAGTTGAACGCGTCGCGCGAGCCACGCGGTTCGAGATACAGGCCCGTGCCGCTGTCAACCAGGAACTGGGAGGGGTCGCAGGTCAGCTCGAACCCCGGCTCCCAGAAATCCAAGTCGCAGGGGTCACCGAGGGACGCTCCCTCGACCCGCTGCCACGGCTTGCCGGACCGCCACTGGAAGGACCCGCCAAGAACGAAGCTGTGGCCGCTCTGTCCGATCTGCCAGTTCTTGAAGCCCCACGTGTTCCAGATGTACCTGTTGTTCTCGCTCACCGTGCCGTAGCGGTTGATTGTCGACAGGGGCTGGCCCAGGAACCGTCCGAGCGCCGCCTGACAGTCCATCGGGTACTTCCGAACCAGCTCCTGGCCATCGGCGCCGATCACGGGCTGTCCGCCGTTGCGGATCAACTGCTGGCCTTCGCAACTCCTGATGTGTCCCTCGTTCAGGACGACATCCAGGTTGCGGCCGTAGTCCGAGTTCGTGTTGTCGAAGAGGCCTCCCCAGTAGTGCCCCTTGGCATCGGCGTAGGTGAAGTTGTTTCCCAAGGCCCAGCCGTTCCGGAACACCTTGTTCAACTGGAGTTGCAGTGACTGATAGGTCCGCTTGCCTTCCTCGAAGTTGGCCATGACTTCCGGGTCGACCACGCCCAGGGCGCCCAGCACGCGCTCGTAGTCCTTGTAGTTCTCGGTGAACCGGAAGTAGTCGCCGTTCGGCAACCGCTGCTCGGTGGTCCCGATCGAGTTCTTGTACTCCCAATGGATCGCGGCGGCCTGGAAGAACCACTGCCTCCGCGCTCCCAGATTCCAACTGTAGCTGACGTTCATCTCGTCCTTGTAGTAGGGCTCGATGTCCACCGCCGGGATCGCGCCGGCGTCGATCTGCCGGTACATCTCTCCCGGCCGCAGGCTTCCGAGCAAGCCGGTGTATCCGGGACCGTTGCAGACCTGGATCCAGACCGCGTCGATCGGGGCGCAGTAGACGATGCGGTCGTAGGCGTTCGTGCCGTTCCAGCCCTCCAGGAGGTAGTTGTTGACCAGCTCCTGGTTCAGGTGCTGGTAGGCGCGGGCCAGGTTGAAGTGGACCACCATCCTGCCGTCGCGCTTGATGTCGTAGGACGCAAGCAGCCTCGGTGAGATGCTCTGCGAGTCGACGACCGTCCGCCGCACGTCGTTCTTGTGGATCTGGTTTTCCCACCGCAGACCGAGGTTGAAGCTCCAGTGATCTCCGGCCGTGAACCGGTCCCGCGCGAAGGCGGCGAAGTTGGAGGAACGGGTGCCGCGCAGGCGTTCCGTTCCTGCGAGATCCGGCGGGTTGTAGTTCTCGTAGTGGCAGTAGTAGGTCGTCGTGGGCCAGTTGATCAGTCCGCAGTCGTCGAAGCCCGTGTGGGTGGTGGGGTTGAACTCCCGTCCGAAGTACACGTTGTTCCGCTGCAGGTCCTGCTCCCAACCGACCTCCTGCCAGTCGAGGCCGAACAGCGCCTCGTGGCTCTCGCTCGCAAACCACGTCATCCTGACGTTGGCCTGATCCCGCGGATAGTCGTTCAGACCGAAACCGTTGTCGAGCAGCCAGCCATTGAACAGATGCCACTCGCCGCTCCGATAGCCGATGTAACCATGGACGTTGTTGCCCGGACTGTGGGGGCCCAGGTTGTTCGCCGGATACCTCGGGTCCTGCTGTTTCTCCGCCAGAGCGGACTCGAAGTCGAAGCCCGTGCCGGCGTTCAGACGCTTGTGCTCACTGGAGTCGTGGGAGGAGAGCTTGAACTCCATGAAGACGTCCTGGCTCGCGCTCCAGTTCCAGCTTCCGGTAATCAGTTCCCCGCCGAACTCGTGCGGCGTGGCGCTGTAGCGGTCCGCCGGAAAGTCGCCAAGGAGGAAGGTGACGTCGAGCGGAGAGGCGTTGTAGTTCAACTGCAGGCTGTTCGACGCGTTGGGCTGGTAGTCGAACTTCAACAGACGACCCCGGACGTAGACGCTGTTGTCCACGATGTCGCCGCTGAACAGCTCCTGGGTCTGGAAGCTGTTCGTTTCCGCGATCGACGCCGCGAACCACAGTTTGTTCCGCACCAGCGGGCCGCCGAAGAAGGCCTGAACGTTGGTGGCGGCGTTGTCCTTCTCCATCTCGTCCCGCTTGAAGAAGTCCGGCTGGCAGGAAGGAGCGAACGGGACGTTCTGTGGATTGACCACGGCGCGGTACCTGCAGCCCTGGCGCTCCGCCAGTTCGGCGTGACTCTCGTACTCGGATACCCAGCTCCCTTGCTGCCGGAAAACCATGCCTTCACCATGAATGATGTTCGTGCCGGATTTCGTGATCACGTTGACGACTCCGCCGGTGGCCCGACCGTACTCGGCGCTGCCCGTGGTCGACTGCAACGAGGTTTCGTTGACCCCGACCTGAGGCAGGAACATCCGCGACCCCCCGCGGCGGGTGTAGGTCGTGTCCACGCCGTCCACGAAAACGGCGCCCTCCTGCCACCGGGAACCGTTGACGCCCGGGTACTCGTCGGCCAGGTCGCCATCCGAGACGACACCCGGCATCAACTGGAGGTTGGAGAAGTAGTTCGAGTTGACGCCGACGACGTTCGACGCGACATTCGACGAGATGGAGCCGGCGGAGGTGACCTCGAACTTGTTGATCAGCGGCGTCTCGGCCGTGACCGTGATCTCGCCCGCCGCCTGGAGAGCCATGGTCAGCACGATCTCTGAACGGCCGCCCGGCGCCACGTTGACACTCGTCTCGGCCGAGCCGTAGTTGTCGAGCGTCCCTCGGACGGTGTAGGTCCCCGGCGTCAGCAGAGCGAAACGGTAACCGCCCTCGGCGCCGGTGATCGCGACCTTCTCGCCGCGGTCGCCGGCGATGGTCACCGTGACCCCGGGCATGGGGTCTCCGTTCGTGTCCACCGTCCTGCCGAGGACGATCCCGGTTTCGGGACTGTCCGCGGCAACAGGCGGCGCCAGACCGAAGAGAACGAGGGTGCCAAGCAGAGCCAAGGTACGTTTCATGAGCCGATCCTCCTTTCCTTACTGGCTAGCCAGCCACTAAGGGTGAGGGTTCATCCGACTCCCCGGGGCGGCCAAGCCGGAAGAATCGGAATGAACAAAGAGCTTCGGAGACCCTTCGGGACCGTCCGAACCCCGGCTGCCCTGACCGGAGAGAGCTAACTGTCTCTTGCGGAAACGGACTATAACAGCGTTGCAGATTCGGGCCCAAAGAGGTCCAATCGCCCCTGAATCGTCCAATCGATTGGATCTTCAGGACACCGGATGCGCTCTCCGCCTCGGCGCGAGCGCGCCGGCAAGCGTCCGCCCCACCCAGGCCCGGCCGTCCTCGATCAGGGTTGGCGGCTTCCAGGAGCGCCTCGAACCGTTCCAAGCCGGCGGCCCGCAGCCGGTTCACCGAGTCGAGCAGCACGATGCCGTTGTTGACGACGACTCCGATCAGGATGATGAGCCCCACCAGGCCCAGGAAATCGAGGTCGCGGCCGGCGAGCAGGTGGATCCAGGTGACGCCCATGCTGGCGAGCGGAATCGTGACCAGGATCGCCACGGGCAGCACGAAGCTCTCGAACAGGAAGCCCATCAGCAGGTAGACGAAGGCGATCGACATGAGCGCCGCGATCATCAGATTCCGGGTCTCCTCGGCGGCGACGTTGCGCACCAGCCGCGCCCAGGCCACGCCTTCGGGCAGGTCGGTCCGCGCGGCGACCGCGCGCACCGCCCGCCGCGCTTCGCTCTCCCGGCCCTCTTCGAGCTCGACCGTGATCCGCCGCGCGGTCTGTTTGTCGCGGCGCGAAATCCGGGTCGCGGACGGCTGCTGGCGCACGTCGACGAGGGTGCCGATGGCGAGCGCCTCGCCGCTTCCGGCCGGCACCGAGAAGTCACGGAGTTCGGCGAGACTCTGGCGGTCCTCCTCCTCGAAACGGATGCGTACGGGGATGTCGCGGCCGCCGTAGTAGATCCGCGGCAGCGCCTGGCCGCGCAGCGCATAGCCGACCATCACCGCCAGTGTTTGCGGGTTGACCTGCTGGCGCATGGCCAGGTCCCTGTCCAGGACCAGCGCGAGTTCGTTCGGGGCCTCGTCGGCCGACTTCTTGACCGCCAGCACACCCGGGACGCGGGCCAGCCGGTCCTCGACGCCGGTCGCCACCTCTTCCAGGACCTCGGCGTCCTCGCCGAACAGGGTCAGCGTCTCGAGCGCCTTGTCGGTCGTCTCCTGCTCCGAGGCGAAACCGGTGTGGAAGCGCACGCCCGGCATCTCGGGCATCAGGTCGATCACCCGCTCGGTGACCTCGCGCATCTTCAGGTCGGCGCCGGTCCCCATGATCCCCTGGATCTGGCCCCAGGTGCGCTCGTGGAAGAAGACGAGGTACTCCAGATCGAGTTCCTCGCGCAGGCCGTCGATCTTCTCCTCGGCGCGCGCGAAGTACTCGATCGTCTCGTCGAACGACATGTTGCGCGGCAGCCGGACCTCGACGTTGAAGAACGCCTGGTCGTCCTCCGACATGGGAACGACCTCGAGCCGGCCGCTGGCGGCGACCTGGGTCAGCGCCATCGCCGCCACGAGGAGGAGGACGACGTCGAGCCGCCGTCGCAGCCCGTAGGCCAGCATCGCCCTGTAGAGGCGATTCAGGAAGCCGAAGGTCGCCTCGTAGGCCCCTCGCAGGACGACGTTGGAAGCGTTCCGGGCATGGCCTGGCGGCGCGCCACGCCGCTCTGGTGCAGGCGGTGGATGTTCTCGGCCACGACGACCGAGTTGTCGACCAGGAGCCCGACCGAGATCATCAGCCCGAGCAGCGAGATCACGTTGAAGGTCTCACCGAAGAAGTACATCGCGACCACCGCCACGACCATGGAGAGCGGGATCGAGAAGGCGATGATCAGGCTCATCCGCAGCCGGCGGAGGAAGAAGAAGAGCACGATCACCGCGAAGATCGCCCCGATCCGGCCGCTCGACAGGAGCACTCCCATGTCGCCCAGCCGCACCGTGTCGGTGATCAACATGTCCCGGACGTTCTGGGGCGCCGGATACCTCGCCACCGACCGCAGGAGCAGCTTGCGGTCGCCGGCGCGGACGTTGCCCGACGCCAGGGTGAAGTAGTCGGACTGCAGATCCTGGGCGATCTCGAAGATGTTGAGGCCCGCCGCCTCTACCCGCTGCCGGTCGAGTTCGATCAGCACTTCCCGCTCCAGCAGGCCCTGGGCGTCGACCGAGGCCACGCCGGGCAGCCGCTCCAGCTTCAGGATGACCTCGTTCTGGATCAGGTTGTACGTGTCGGCCGTCCCCTCGTCGACGAGGACGCCGACCATCGCCACCGGCATCTGCGTGTCGTCGTCCTTGCGGATGAAGACCTGCTGGACATCCTCAGGCAGACGGGCCCGGGCGCGTTCGATCCGGTCCCGGACCTCGCGGTAGGCGACGTCCATGTCCGTCCCGTGCGCGAAGCTCAGGAAGACCTGGCTGAAGCCGACGGCGCAGAACGAGTACTGGTTTTCGAGGCCGCGGATCGTCGCCAGTTCCTCTTCCAGCGGGATCGTGACCTTGTCCAGGACCTCCTGAGGCGGCGCGTCGCGCCACGGGACGGTCACCCGCAGGAAGGGCGAGCTGTAGCCGGAGGGAATCAGCTCGATCGGCAGCGACAGGGCCGCGACCAGCCCCATGACCAGGACCGCGCCGACCACCACGAGGACGCCGACGCGGCGCTCCAGGGAGAGCCGGGGCAGGGACCTGCCCAAACCGCCTGGGATCATTCCGCCGGGGATCATGGGCGGCTCACCTGCGGCGCCACCGCTCCAGCCGGTCCGGCCGCCTCGGTCGAGGCGGTGGCCGGCGCCGGGCGGGCGACGCGAGTACGCGAAAACGACAGCGCCTCCCGCAGCCGCTCGAAGATCTCGTAGATCGTCGGCACGACGATCAGGGTCAGAGCCGTCGAGGCGACCAGGCCGCCGATCACGGCCAGCGCCATCGGCGTGCGGATCTCGGCGCCCTGGCCAAGGCCCAGCGCCATCGGCAGCAGGCCGAGCGTGGTCGTCGCCGTGGTCATCAGGATCGGCCGCAGCCGCACCAGGCCGGCGCCGACGATCGCCCGCCGGCGAGGCAGGCCGCGCGCGCGCAGGCGGTTGATGTAGTCGACGAGGACGATCGCGTTGTTCACGACGATCCCCGCCAGCATGATCATGCCGAGGAAGACGACGATCGAGAGGTTGACGTCCAGCAGGTAGAGGGTGGCGAGGGTGCCGAAGAACGCCAGCGGAATCGAGAACATGATGACCAGCGGGTGCAGCAGGGACTCGAACTGGGCCGCCATGATCACGTAGACCAGGAACACGGACAGGCCCAGGGCCAGCCAGAGACTGGCGCTCGAGCGCTGCCACTCCTGGCTCTGGCCGCCGACCAGGAAGCTCATGTCCGCCGGCCACTCGATTCCGCTCGCCAGCACCTCCTCGATCCGCTCCACGGCGCGCCCGAGCGAAGCGGCGCCCAGGTTGGCCTCGACCACGGCAACCCGCTTGCCGTCGATCCGCCGCACTTCCGACGGCCCTTCGCCCACGGCGACGTCGGCGACCGCGTGGAGCGGAATCGGCCGCTCGCCGCCCGGGTTCACGACCAGGCCGTTCAACTGGTCCGTCGAGCGGCGGTCCTCCTCGGCGAGGCGGACCACGATCGGAATCCGCCGGTCCCTCAGGTTGTAGAGGGTCGCCTCGAAGCCCTCGATCTGGTTGCGCACCATCTGGGCGACGACCGAGGTCTGGAGGTCGTAGCGGTTGAGGATGGCCCTGTCGTAGACGATCTGCACTTCGGGCGCGCCGCGCTTCAACGTCGTCTCGACGTCGGCGAGCTCGGGCATCGCCGCCATCAGGTCGCGCACGCGGTCGCCGTACTCCTGGAGGCGGTCGAGATCCTCACCGTGGACTTCGACCTCGATCGGCGTCTTGAAGCTGAACAGGACCGGGCGGGAGACGCGCGAGGAAGCGTCCGGAACCGACTCGAAGCGGCGCCGCAGCCGCTCCACGATCTCGTCCTCCGCGGCCGCCTGAACCGGTTCGAGCAACACCTTGAACCGCGCGCTGTGCTCGCCCTCGTCCGAACGCTGGGTGTTCGTCACGTCGTAGCCGTACGTCACGAGCAACCGCTCGATGTGGCGCTCCTCCTCGAGGATCGCGCTCTCGACCGCGGCCAGCGTGCGCTCGGTTTCGGCCAGGGGCGTGCCCACCGGCAACGAAACCTCGATCGTGAACTCGCCCTGGCGCACCTCGGGCAGCAGCTCGCTGTCGAGGCGCCCCAGAAGCCACCAGGAACTCCACAGTGTGACGGCCACCACCGCCACGACCGCAACGGGGAACCGCAGGGAGCGATCGAGAAGCGCCGGATAGACGCCGCTGAGCCAGTCGAGCAGGCGCCGAACCACGATCAGCGGCCCCTGGATCAGCCAGGTGAACGCCTTGACCAGGACAGGCCCGACCAGGCGTACGACCAGGAACGCCAGACCGGCCAGCACCAGCAGAATCGCCTTGGCGAGCAACTCGAGCACGCTGCCCACGAGCAGCCGGACGCTGACGAACGCGACCGCGAGCGCCAGACCGGGCCAGCCGACCAGGGGATTCCGCGATCGCGCCCAGTCGAGAAGCGCCGCCACATCCCGGCGAAACGCCTCCCACGCCGCGTAGCGCCGCAGCCGGGCGGCCGTACCGCCGCGCTCCGGCAACGTCCAGCCGCGGCGGCTGGCGAGCATCGGGATGAAGGCCAGCGCAACGGCCATCGACGCCAGCAGCGAGATGACAACGGCAAGACCCAGGTCGCCGAACGCCTGGCCGGCGATCCCCTCGACGAACACCATCGGCAGGAAGACGGCGATCGAGGTCAGGATCGATGCGACTACCGCCGAACGGACCTCCTTCGCACCGCGAATCGCCGACGCGACCAGGTCGTCGCCCTCCTCCCGGCACCGGAAGATGGACTCCAGCACGACGATCGAGGAGTCGACGAGCATGCCGATGCCCAGGGCCAGGCCGCCCAAGGACATGATGTTGAGCGACACGGAGGCGGCCGAGAGCGGCGCGAAGGTGATCAGCAGCGAGATGGGGATGGACACCGCGACGAACAGCGTCGTGACCAGGTTGCGCAGGAACAGGTAGAGGACGATGACGGCCAGGATGCCGCCCAGGATGGCCGTGTTGCGAACCTCGGCGATGCTGCCCTCGATGAACTCGGAGCGGTCGGAGACGACCGTCAGCAAGGCTCCCTCCGAACGGTAGAGATCGGCCGAGAGAGTCGCTCCGCCAAGCGAGGGACCACGCCGGCCGCTGCCGCCGCCACTGCCCGTCAGCCGCTGCAGCAGGTTCCGGGGCCGCTCCACCGTCTCGCCACGCGCCCTGGCCCGCTCCAGCTCGAGGTCCAGCTCGCCGACCCGCGCCCGCACGCGGTCGGCCAGTGCGACCATGTTCGCGTCGGCCTCCTTGTAGACGTCGAGCTGAACGCTCTCGGCGCCGTCGGTGCGGGTCAGGATTTCCCGGTCCCGGTGCGACCTGCGGACCTCGGCCAGATCGCCGACGCGGACCTCGCGCCCCTCCACGCTGGCCACGACCGTGTCCCGGATCTGGTCCAGGTTCACGTACTCGTTGACCGTGCGCACCATGTACTCGGTGCGCCCCTCCTTGAGCGTGCCGCCGGCGACGTTGATGTTCTCCTGGCCCAGGCGGTCGATCACCTGCTGGACGGACAGCCTCGAGCGCTGCAGCGCTTGAGCGTCGAGGAGAACATGAATCTCCTCCTCCAGGCCGCCGCGGACGCGAACCGCGGCGACGCCGTCGACCGGCTCAAGCGCCCGCTTGACCTGGAGTTCCGCCAGCCGGCGCAGTCGACGCAGGCCCTCCTCGCCCTCAAAGCGCTCGTCCTCGCCCGACAGGGAAAGCTCGAGCACCGGGTCGAGGCCCGGGTCAAAGCGCAGGATGAGCGGACGTTCCGCCGAGTCGGGCAGCAAGACGAGATCGAGCTTCTCCAGCGTCTCCTGCACCGCGTCGGACATCGGCGTGTCCCAGGCGAACTCCAGCACGACGTCGGAAACGCCGGCGCGGCTGATGCTGCTCATCCGGCGCAGGCCGCCGACCACCCCGAGCTGCTCTTCGATCCGCCGCGAGACGTCGTTCTCGACCTCTTCCGGCGCCGCGCCCGGGTACTCGGTGCGCACCGTGAGCGTCGGGTAGGACAGCTCGGGCATCAGCGTCACCGGCAGGCCCTGGTAGGACAGCAGGCCGAACACGACCGCCGCCAGGAAGACCATCGACACCGCGACCGGGCGATGGGTAAGGAACGACTTGGCGGCCCTTGCTGGGGATCCGGCTGCATTCGACCGGCGATGCATCACGTCTGACATCGTTGCTCCTCAGTCAAGTACGCCCGGTACGTTCCTTCGTCGCGCCTTGTCAGACGCGCGCCTCGCCGCTCTCGGTGCGACGCCGGCCCCCCAGCAAGGGCTGCAGGCCTTCATGCGCAGCTCCTGTTGATGCGTCGGTTGAAGCCTCAGCTTGCGGGCTGGTAGGTCGGGGCCGACGCCGCGCCCAGTTCCGCCACCGAGCCGAGGGCTTCCGTCGGGTCGAGCAGACGGATCCGGGCGCCGTCCTTCAGTCCCGCCTGCCCGGCCACGATCAGACGCTCGCCGTCCGTCAGGTCGCCCTCGAGGTGGACGACGTCCTCGCTCTCGATGAGAACCCGGACCAGCAACCGCTCGGCGCGTGGACCGTCGTCGTCCTGCGCGACCCGGAACACGAAGACCTGCTCCTGGTCGTAGACCAGCGCCCGCTTCGGCGCCAGCAACGTGTTCTCCAGGGCGGCGGCCACCAGGTCGACTTCGACGTACATGCCGGGAGTCAGGCCCTGGTTGCCCGGGATGCCGAGCGTGACCTTGACCGTACCGCTCTGGGGATCGACGACGGGCGAGATGCGCTCGATCGCGGCCTCCCGCGAACCCGTGAGCGACTGGGCCAGCACGCGAGCCGGCTGGCCGACGAACAGACCCGACAACTGCCGCTCGGGCACGAACACCCGGGCAACGATCGAGCCGAAGTCGACGATCTGGAACAGCCTGGCGTGGGTCTCGACGTGGTTGCCCACGTTGACGAGCCGCTCCGTGACGACGCCGGAGATCGGCGCCTGGACCGTCGCGTAGCCCAGTTCCCGCTCGGCGTCCTCAAGCGCGAGCTCGAGCTGCTCCATGTCGTAGCGCGCCTGGTTGTAGGCCTGCTCGCTGATCAGGTCCTGCTCGAAGAGACGCCTCTGGCGCTCGTACTCCAGGCGGGAGCGTTCGAGCTGGCTCTCGACCCGCCTGAGCGCCGTGCGCTGGGCCTCGTCCTCGAGCAGCAGCATGGTCTGACCGGCGCGGACGGTGTCGCCCTCCTCGACCAGGAGATCGGTCACGTGGCGCTCGGCCTCGGCCAGCACGTCGACGACGTTCTCGGCTTCGAGGTTGGTCGAGAACCGGAGCACCGACTCGATCCGGCCGCGGAAGAGGGGGAGCGCCGCGACCGGAATCGCATCGTCGGCGGCCGACGCCGCATCGCCGGCGGCGGGCGGTTCGCCCGCGATGCCGCTGCCCACGGCGCAACCCGCCAGGAGCGGCAGGACGCCGGCAAGAAGAAGGAACGACGCAGACGCCCCAAGGGGAGCCTTCGTCGGGTGAATCGAACTCATGTTCATCGGTTGGAATCCGCTTGTCGTCATTGGGGCCGTTGTGGGGCTCGGCAGGCGGCGGTCGGCGTACTTCGAGGGAATGCTCGTCACTCTTGGAGGGAGTACCCGTTGAACGGGGGCCGAACTGACCCGGGGGGCCGAACCGACTGCCGGCCGCCGCCCGCCTTCAACAGGGAATACGCCCCGGCTGCCGGCTTTGTTTCCGCGCGCCGCTAGGAAAGTTGACTCTCGGCCAGCCGCGCCCAGTACTTGGCGCCGATCGTCAGCAGGTCGTCGTTGAAGTCGTAGCGCGGCGTGTGCAGCATCTCGCTGTCGCCGTTGCCGATCATCATGAAGGATCCCGGCCGCTCCTCGGCCAGGAACGCGAAGTCGTCGGAGCCCATCAGCGGCTCCATCTCCGTGTCGACCCGCCAGCCCATGCTGCGCGCCGCGGCCGTCATCTCCTCCGTCTCGCGCGGCGCGTTGACCGTCGCCGGGTAGTAGCGCTCGTAGTCGACCTTGGCCGAGGCGCCGTGAGCGGCGCAGACGCCGTGGACGACCCGCTCCAGCCCCAGTTCGAGTGTGTCCTGCACCTCGCGCAGGAAAGAGCGCACGCCCCCGGCCAGGTACGCGGTCTCGGGGATCACGTTGAACGCCTCGCCGGCATGGCTCATCGTCACGGACACCACGGCCCGGCGCCGGGGATCGACGTTGCGGGACACGAGCGTCTGAAGCCCGAGCACGACCTGGGACGCGGCGACGATCGGGTCGATGCCGCTGTGCGGCCAGGCGCCGTGCGTACCGCGGCCCCGGATCTCGATCTCGAACTGGTCGATCGCGGCCATGAAGGGACCGCTGTTCGTGGCGAAGGCGCCGGTCGGCACGCCGGGGAAGTTGTGCAGGCCGAACACCTTGTCGGCCGGGAAACGCTCGAACAGTCCTTCCCGCACCATGACGCCGGCGCCGCCGTCCTTCTCCTCCGCGGGCTGGAAGATGCATTGGACCGTGCCGTCGAAGTTCCGGGTCTCCGCGAGGTAGCGGGCCGCGCCCAGCAGCATCGCCGTGTGCCCGTCGTGTCCGCAGGCATGCATCTTTCCGGGCGCGGTCGAGCAGTGGCCGAACTGGTTCTGTTCATGGATCGGCAGCGCGTCCATGTCGGCTCGCAGCGCCACCGAGCGATCCGAACTGCCGGCACTGATCGTGGCGACGACTCCGGTCTTCGCGATGCCGTGATGGACCTCCTCGATGCCGAACGACCGCAGCCGTTCCGTCACGATCTGCGCCGTCCGCTCCTCCTCGAAGGCGAGTTCCGGGTGGCGGTGGAAGTCGCGCCGCCACTCGGTCAGCTCGTCGCGCCAGCCGTCGATGCGGCCGTAGTCGTCTGAGGCCATGGGCGGTGGAGTTTATCGCCGCGGCGGGGGCGCCGACGCACCCAGTCTTTGCGGTGTAGTTTCACGCCCAGCGATGAAGTTCGAAGCGACTCCGCTAGGCGAAGCTCACGGCGCGATCCTCGGCCACAACGTCTACGACAACGACGGCCGCCGCGTGCTGCGCAAGGGCCGCGCGCTCGGCGACGCGGAACTGGAGCTGCTGGCCCGTCTCGGCCGCGACCGGGTCTTCGCGGCACGGCTGGAACCCGGCGACATCGACGAGAACGAGGCCGCCCGCCGGGTCAGCGAAGCGGTTGCCGGAGCGGGTCTCGACCTGCGCGGACCGACGACCGGCCGCGTCAACCTGCACGCACAGATGCTCGGCGTGCTACGCGTCGACGCCGCGGCCCTCGACCGCATCAACGACTGCGACGGCGTCACCCTCGCCACCCTGCCCAACCACAGCGTCGCGAGGGAGGGCAAGATGGTCGGGACGACGAAGATCCTCCCCTACGCCCTGCCCGAGGGGACGGTTGCCGCCGCCGAGAGCGTGGCCACGAGCCCCGTGATCCGGCTCGACCCGTTGCCGCCGAGCACCGCGGGGCTGATCGTCTCCGGGACCGTCGCAACCGGCCGCTCCGCCGGCCGCGAACGGCTGGTCGCCGGCTTCGAGAAGGCCTTTCGACAGCGGCTCGGCGCCCTCGGCGCCGAGCTCGCCCAGGTGCGCTTCGTGCCGATCGACCGGGAACAGGAGACCGGGGAGCTCGCGGCCGCGGCGGCCGAACTCGCCCCGGACGTCGACCTCCTGATCCTGGCCGGCGAAACGGCGATCCAGGACCGCCACGACCTCGCTCCGAGCGCCATCGAAACCGCCGGCGGCTCGGTCATCTGCTACGGCGCCCCGGTCGACCCCGGCAACCTGCTGCTGCTCGCCGAACTCGGCGACACTCCGGTCCTCGGCGCCCCCGGCTGCGCCCGCAGCCCGAAGCGGAACATCGTCGACCTGGTGCTGCCCCGCCTGCTCGTCGGCGACCGGCTGACGCGCCGCGACATCACGTCGCTCGGCCACGGCGGTCTGCTGGAGGACGTGCCGGAGCGGCCGTTGCCGCGGCGGCGAATCGAAGGCTCCTGACTCCGCTGCCCTCCGCCCATCCCACCGTCATCCAGAGGACCAACATGAAGAACGCGGCCGAGCCTATGGACATCCGTGACTTGGTCATCGACGACCGGAAGCGCGGAGTCTTCAGGGTCCATCGGTCGTGCATGTCTTCCCCGGATCTGTTCCAGCGGGAGCGGGAACTGATCTTCGACCGGTGCTGGATCTACTTAGGACACGAATCGGAAGTGGAGCGCCCCGGGGACTACCGTCGCCGCACGGTAGCCGGTCGCCCGCTGTTCTTTGTGCGCGGCAAGGACGGTCAGGTACGCGTGTTCCTCAACTCCTGCCCCCACCGGGGTGCCATGATCTGCCGCCGCGACGCGGGGAACGCCAAGATCCTGCGCTGCTTCTACCACGCCTGGTCTTTCAACACCGAGGGCGAGTTGATCGGCGTCCCCGGCAGGGACGCCTACGGTCCCAACTTCGACCCAGCCGAATTCGGATTGAAGGAGCCGGTACGAGTCGACAGCTACCGGGGCTTTTTCTTTGTGAGCTTCAACCCGGATGTCGAAGAACTCAGCACCTACCTGGCGGGAGCCAGGGACTATCTGGACCTGGTCGTCGACCAGACCCAGGAAGGGGTGCGAGTGGTTCCCGGTTCCAACAAGTACGCCATCAAGGCCAACTGGAAGCTGCTGGCCGAGAACAGCCTTGATGGATACCACCTGATCCCGACCCATCGGACCTACGTGGACTACATGGCGGGTCTTGGGACGGACGACAGCGGAGACACACTCGCTGCGCGCCCGCCCGGCGCCGGGCGGGCTTTGGGTAACGGTCACTGCGTGTCGGAGAACATCTCCCGGAACGGCCGTCCCATCGCCCGCTGGCACCCGGTGTTCGGCGAAGAGGCCAAGGAGCGGATAGCGCGAGCCCGGCGCCGGCTGGTACGGAAGTACGGGGAGGAACGCGCATTCCGGATGGCCGACACCTCGCGGAATCTCCTGATCTATCCGAACCTGCTGATCATGGACTTCGTGGCGATCAGCATCCGCTACATCGAACCCGTCGCACCGGACAGAATGGAGGTCACAGCCTGGCATCTCGTGCCCAGGGAGGAGTCAGGTGCGGCGCTGGCCACCCGACTCGACAGTTACCTGACCTTTCTCGGACCGGGCGGCTTTGCCACACCCGATGACGTCGAAGCCCTGGAATCGTGTCAGACCGGTTTCCGCGCTACCGAGAACGAGTGGTCCGACATCTCAAGGGGCATGCTCAAGTCCCGCCCCGGAACGTCGGATGAACTCCAGATGCGGGGATTCTGGCGACAGTGGCACGCGAACATGCTGGGCGAGGACACGACCAACGTACAGGACGGGCAGCCTACGGAATCGCAGGCCGCAGCGCCGGATTCGGAAGCTGACGGAACTGGCCACCGGGCCAGCGCACGATGACGGCCACCAGCATCCCCGCGCTACGAGGAATGGTCGAGGAATTCCTTTTCAGGGAAGCGGCACTTCTGGATGACTGGAGGCTGGATGAATGGGTCGATCTGTTCACGCACGACGCTCGGTACATGGTTCCCTCCACGGATCTGCCGGAAGGGGATCCCGGGCGCGATCTGGTGTTCATCGACGACGACCTCATGCGTTTACGCGCTCGGGTGGCGCGGTTGAACAGCCGCCATTCCCACCGCGAGAATCCGCGGTCGCGAACCCGCCGGTTCGTTTCCAACGTGCGGGTTGAAGAAACCGAAGACAGACAACTGTCGGTCTCCGCGAACATTCTGGTCTACCGGTTCCGGAGCGGCGAAGGAGCGCCCTACGTCGGCAGCGTTCAGTACATCCTGAGGAGAGATGGCGAGGATCTCAGAATCGCCTACCGGCGCGCGGTGCTGGACATGGAAGACCTCTCCTGGCACGGTGCCGTGAGCATCATCCTGTGACGGACCGTCAGCCGCAACGAGTCGAAGGCTCCTGACTCCGCTACACTCCGCCTACCCCACCGTCATCCGGAGGACCCAAAATGAGAGTCCGAGTCCCCGCGGCGCTGATCGCCATCCTCGTTCTGCTGCTCGCGGCCCCTGCGCTGACCGCCCAAGGCGACGTCAAGCGCGCCGCCAACGGCAAACCCGACCTGACCGGCACCTTCGACGCCGGCACACTGACGCCGCTGCAGCGGCCCGAGAAGTACGGCGAGAACCTCTTCCTGAGCCCCGAGGACGCGGCGAAGATCGAGGCGGACGCGGCCCAGTACGCCGCCGACCGGCACCAGGTCTCCGATCCGAACCGCAAGCCCCCGCCGGTAGGCGGCGACGGGACCTCTGGCGGCGCCGGCAACGTGGGCGGCTACAACAGATTCTGGGTCGAGACCGGGACGGAGGCCTTCGCGGTCGACGGCAAGTTCCGCACCTCGATCATCTTCGATCCTCCGAACGGCCGCATCCCGGAGATGACCGAGACCGGCAAGGCGAGGTCCGCCGAGCGCCGCCGGCTGCGCCGGCCGAACGACGGCTCCGCCTGGTGGCTCGACATCGAAGGCCACGGCCCGTACGACGGTCCGGAGTCGCTCCCGGTGAGCGAGCGCTGCATCGTCGGCTTCACCGGCGCCACGCCGACGTTCCCGAGCCTCTACAACAACTTCAAGCGCGTGGTTCAGACCGAGGACCACATCATGATCCTGATCGAGATGGTCCACGACGCCCGCATCGTCCGCCTGAACGCCGAGCACCCGAGCCCCGAAGAGCGGAAGTGGCTCGGCCACTCGATCGGCTGGTGGGAAGGCGACACCCTGGTCATCGACTCGCGGAACTTCCATCCGAAGGCTGTCCTGCGCGGCGCCACCCAGGAATCCCACGTCACGGAACGCCTCACGTTGCAGCCGAACGGCGACATCCTCTACGGGTTCACGATCGACGATCCGGCGACCTGGGACGTCCCCTGGTCCGGCGAGTACATCTGGAAGCGCAGCCCCGTGAACGTCTACGAGTACGCCTGCCACGAGGGCAACTACTCGATGGGCGGCACACTGCGAGGCGCGCGGGTGCTCGAGGCCGACGCGATGGCCGCGAAGGCCGCTAGCACCACCGGCGCCGGCAGCGAGGACTGATCGAAACCCTGGAGGACACGGAATGAGAAACGGAATCCCCGCGGCCCTGACCGCCATCGTTCTGCTGCTGATCGTGGCGCCCGCGGCCGGAGCCCAGGACGACATCAAGCGCATGCCCAACGGCCGGCCCGACCTGCACGGCAACTACGACGCGGCCACGCTGACGCCGCTGCAGCGGCCCGAGAAGTACGGCGACAACCTCTTCCTGAGCAGGGAAGAGGCGGAGCAGATCGAAGTCGACGCGGCCAAGCGCCGGGCCGACCGCCACCAGGTCAGCGACCCGGACCGCGAGCCCCCGCCGGTCGGCGGCGACGGCTCAGGCGGCGGCGCCGGCAACGTAGGCGGCTACAACTTCTTCTGGCTGGACATCGGCACCGAGGCCTTCTCGGTCGACGGCAAGTTCCGCACGTCGATCATCGTCGACCCGCCGAACGGGCGCATGCCGGAGACGACCCCCGCGGCCAAAGAGAGAAGGGCGGCACGCGACAAGCTGCGCAAGCCGAACGACGGCTCCGCCTGGTGGCTCGACATCGACGGCCCCGGCCCCTACGACGGCCCGGAGTCGCTGCCGATCACGGAGCGCTGCATCGTCGGGTTCACCGGCGCCACGCCGACGCTTCCGAGCGCCTACAACAACTACAAGCGGGTGGTGCAGACCGAAGACCACATCATGATCCTGATCGAGATGAACCACGACGCCCGCATCGTGCGCCTGAACGACGAGCACCCCAGCCCTGAGGAGCGCAAGTGGCTCGGCGACTCGGTCGGCTGGTGGGAGGGCGACACGCTGGTCATCGACTCGGTCAACTTCCACCCCAGAACGTTCCTGCGTGGATCGACCCAGGGGCTTCACGTCACCGAGCGCCTGACCCTGCAGCCGAACGGCGACATCCTCTACCGGTTCACGATGGACGATCCGGCCACCTGGGAGACTCCCTGGTCCGGCGAGTACATCTGGCGGAACCGGCCGGAACTCGTCTACGAGTACGCCTGCCACGAGGGCAACTACGCGATGGGCAACACGCTGCGCGGAGCGCGGGTCCTCGAAGCGGACGCGGCGGCCGCGAAGGCAGGAAGTACCGGCGGCGGCAGCGACTAGGAGGCCAGGAGTTCCGGCGGCATAAGTCCTTTTTCTTCAATGGTTTAGGGATCAGTCGCACCCAGGGATCCCACAGTCTGGCCCAAACCCAGGAGGCCATGCTCAAGCCGGACCACGGGAGGATGGAGGCAGCCGGAGCGGGAGGGTTCAAGGTCCCCCAGCCCAACCCGCGGCTCCGACCGCTAGCCCGAAGTTCTGAGGATCAGGCTTGGGAATCCCTTGCAGGTACGGGGCTTAGCGTGGAATCGGTGTGTCCGGTACTGGGTACGCCTGGTTCAG
>JAPVWO010000277.1 GCA_027493375.1 Candidatus Multivorans thiocomprendens
GCGCTGACCGCCGACGGTTGCCGCAAGCTGATCCGCCACCTCGACCTCTGCGACCTCTTCCACCTGCCGGTCCTCAACCTGGTCGACAACCCCGGCTTCGCCGTGGGCCTCGAACACGAGATCACCGGCACGATCCGCTGGGGCGGCCAGTGGATGATCGCCTTCGCGCAGGCCACCGTCCCCGTCTTCACCGTCATCATGCGCCGCAGCTTCGGCGTCGCCGGCAACAACTACGCGACGCCGCGCGCCCAACCCTCCATGCGCGTCGTCTGGCCCGCCGCCGACACCGGCGGCATCCCGCCCGAAGGCGGCATCGAAGCCGCCTACAAGCGCCAGTTGGCGGAAGCCGAAGACCCGAGGGCCTTCCGGGAGGAACTGATGGCCCGGATCGAGGGCGCCCGCGGCCCGGTCGGCCCGCTGTCCCGCTTCCAGATCGAGGAGATGATCGATCCTCGGGACACACGCAACATGATCTGCGAGTGGCTCGAGATGGCGTGGAAGGTCGTCGCGCAGCCGGCGCGGCTCAATCCGCGGGCGACGCAGTTCCGGCCCTGAAGCGGCAAGGAACGCGCAGGCCGCAAGGCCAGCCGAGGCCAGCGGCGGCCCACACATTGACACGAATCTCGTATTTCACTAGGTTCGCGTCATGAAGAACATCACCATCGCGTTGCCGGAAGACGTCGCCCGATGGGTTCGAGTGCGAGCGGCTCAGAACGACTTGAGCGTCTCGAGGTGGCTGGCACGGACCATCGAAGACCAGAGGCGCCGGGAAGACGAGTACGAGGTCGCCATGGAGCGGTTCCTGGAGCGGGCGCGCCAGCCGCGGACCTTCGACTGGGGCGACGGCCGCAAACCGACCAGGGAGGAACTGCATGACCGCGCCGGTCTTCGTTGACACGAACATCTTCGTCTACCTGCACGGCGATTCCGATCCGGCGAAACGGGAACGGGCCGACTCATGGATCGACTTTCTGGCGCGACGCCGCGCCGGCCGGCTGAGCACGCAGGTTCTCCAGGAGCTCTACGCGGTGCTGACGCGCAAGGTGCGGCCAGCAATGGAACTGGAGTTGGCGCGCTCCATCGTCCGGGATCTCGGCTCGTGGAAGCCCTTGTCTCTCGAACCAGCCGTACTGGAGCGCGCGTGGAACCTGGAGAGCCGCTACTCGCTCTCCTGGTGGGACTCCCTGATCGTTGCCGCGGCGCAGGCGAGCCAATGCGGCGTGCTGCTGACGGAGGATCTTCAGGACGGCCAGCAGTTCGGCGGCGTGCGCATCGTCGATCCGTTCTCCGCGGAGGCGCCGGACCCGCGAGACGCGCTCAAGGCACGGGCGCGCTGATCCGCGGACGCCCTCCCCGGCGGGGTTCAGGCTGAGCAGCTTGGCGGCCGGCCTACCTGTATGCCTATGGCGAACTCGGTGGCCCGAGCCTGAGCTACACTGCCGCGCTCCGCGTCCTGTAACACGCCAGGAACGCTACCCACAGGAGAGCCCCATGAAAGCCGAGGTCGAGACGTACCTGGAGAACGTCGCGAAAGAGGCGCGTGACGCGATCAAGGGGGGCGCCGCGCCAAGTCCGCAACGGTTGACCGTCCGCGACCTGCTTCGCCTCTCCGGCTACGCCCGCCGGGGCAGCGGAGTGGTTTCCGAGATCCGCAACGCCCTGGAGAAGCACGGACTGCGCACCCTCCCGGACTTCGAGAACACATGGATCGATGGCGCAATCTCGGTCGAACTCGACCGGGAAAGCGCGAACGGCTCGGTTTCGACCGAGGCAGCGGTGGAGGATCCCACTGTCCGCATCGACGCCCTTGCCGCGGCCCACCGTACGCCGACCGTCGTCGATCCCGACAGTCCGCTGGAAGCGGCTACGACCCTGATGCTGCTCAACGACTACTCCCAACTCCCGGTCACGAAGAACCGGCGGAAGATCCAGGGCATGATCAGTTGGAAGTCGATCGGGTCGCGGCTGTCCTCCGGTGTCGAATGCAGCCTGGTCAGGCACTGCGTGAACCCCGAGGTCAAGGAAGTGCGGCTCCGCTCCCCCCTTCTGGACGCGGTCGCGGACATCGCGACCCACGGTTACACGCTGGTCCGCGCCGACGGCGAGATCGTCGGCATCGTGACGACGAGCGACCTGAGCCGGGAGTTCCTGGAGCTTGCCAGCCCCTTCCTCCTGATCGGAGAGATCGAGAGGTACCTGCACATCCTCGCCCACGGGCGGTTCACGCGTGAAGAACTTCAGGCGGTGCTTCCAGTGCTGCAGGGGCTCGTCGCGTTCCTCCGGCATCTGGCCCGAATGGGCGTGGTTGACCGTCCGCTCACTTAGCGACAGGCGCCTCGCTTGAAGCAGCGCCGAGCCCTGAGGCCGCGAACCACGACGATCTGGAAGACGCACACGGCGCATCGAGAGGAGCAGTGGTGATGGCGAACAGAGAAGATACGAGCGGGCGGCCAAGCCCCGCCATCGAGTCGGCGGCGGACGACCTCTCGGCACGGCGCTCCCGGGCCGCCAAGAAGGCCCGGGAAACGTCCAGGCGCATACACGGGCCCGGCCACGACTCCGAACGCGCCCGCAAGGCGGTCGCCACCATGAAATGGAACGACGATGCCCAGCGCTTTCTCGAAACCGGTCGCATGCAAGCCGCGATCGACTACAAGCTTGAGCTTGCTGCGGACCTTGCGCAGGCGCGAGAGGCCATGTCACGCAACGATCCGGACTGGACCCGGATTCTCGACCGCGCACTTTCCGAGGACAAGGACCCCGATCACTTCGCCGTCTACCACGTCAACCGGACAAAGTTCCTAAAGTGGAAGGACGCGGAGCCGGAGGTGGCGCGGGAGGCCTTGCGCGATCTCTGGGGTGGCGACGCTCCCGCGGCGGAGAGAGTCCGAGCGTTCTCCCGCCGGCTTCCGTGGGGCGCCGAGACGCCGCCTGAGAACCGCCAGTCAGGCCGGCGCTACACGGAACTCGGCATCAACGGACCTTGGTCGCGGCTCGCCGTCATCTCGGCCTTGCTCATGGCGACCGACGTGCGTCGGCATCCACCGCTTGCGAAGAAGTACATGCTGGACACTTACAGCAGGAGAGAACCGCAGGTGCCGGAGCGTGCCGAAGACGAGGGTGCCGAGTACGAAAGAGCCATGGCCTTCTTCGACAGGCTCATCGACGAAGCCCGCAAGACAGGGATCGACCACCCGCGAGATCGTCTGGAAGCCCAGACGATCGTCCAGGCGATCCACAAGGACGACTCCTTCGATGCCCGTGGCGACGGCGGCACCGGGGACTCCGTCGCCGACCGCGAACGGTGGGCACGGTACCTGGAGGATGTCCACCGCTACGTCGAGAGCGGCCTTCTGGATAGCCAGGAGATCGAGTACAAGCTCGCAATCGAGCGACAGCTCCAGGAAGCCCGCCGAGCCGTTCTGGAAGGTGATGAGAACTGCCTCGACGTCGTCAAGAAGGCGATCAGCAACAACCTCGCCTCGACCTACGACAAGACCGGCCTGCGCAACTGGTTCCGGGAGCAACCGGAGGAAGCTCGCGAAGCTCTGCAAGTAATCTGGACTGAGGACGCGACGCTGTCAACGGCCGATCGGATCCGGGCGTTCACGCCCCTGATTCCCGAGGGCTTGCCCAGCGGCCGGCAGGCGCCCACCCGCGGCACCGGCACCCGCCTGAGATGGATCGCACTTCTCCTGATGGCACGCGGGGCCCGCCGGTTTCCACCCTACAAGGTCACCGAGTTCGCCGAGACGTACGAACGCACTGGACATCCTGCACCTGCCTCTGACGGCGACGAGGCCTCGCACTACGAACACGCGCTGGGCTTCCTCGATGAACTCGTCCGGCGTGCTCGCGAGTCCGGCCTCGAAAGACCGAAGGACCGCCTTGAAGCGCAGTCGGTTCTCTTCGCGATCGCCGGAGGCAGAGGAGCCGCTCCAGAGCCAGCGGACGATCGGCCTTGCTGGTTCGTGGGCGCATCCTGGGACACAGGCGATCAGACGGATCGCTTCGTCCAGGAGGGAATCTGGCAGAACGGCTACAAGGACAGGTATCTGGACCATGTCAAAGGGATAGAGCCCGGGGACCGGATCGCCATCAAGGCCGCCTACGTGAGGAAGCGGGGTCTCCCCTTCGACAACAGGGACGAAGACATCCCCACGATGGCGATCAAGGCGACCGGCGTCGTGACCGAGAACATGGGGGACGGTCGCAATCTCCGTGTGAACTGGACGCCCGTGCAGCCGCGCCGCGAGTGGTACTTCGCTATCGGCCTGACCACGCTCTGGAAGGTCCATCGCGATTCGGGAGAGCCTCCCTGGGCCGCGAGCGCCCTGATCGACTTCACGTTCAACGGAGCCGAGCAGGACTACGACCGGTTCTCACGGCACTATCGCCCGGCGTGGTACGCGAAGACCGAGCCTGAACCTCGCCAGTCGCTTGCCGAAGCCGACTTCTCGGAACTCGCGCGCGAGCTGCTCTACGACGAGGCCGAGCTCCAGAAGATTGCGACGCTCCTCGACGACAAGCGCCAGGTCATCTTTCAGGGGCCACCCGGTACGGGGAAGACCTACGCCGCCCGCGAGTTGGCACGGTTCCTCGCCGAGTCCGACGAGCGCGTCACCCTGGTGCAGTTTCACCCGTCCTACGCCTACGAGGACTTCGTTCAGGGCTACCGGCCGACTCTGACCGACGAGGGCCAGGCCCGCTTCGAACTGCGCCCCGGCCCGCTACTCACGGCGGCAGCGTCCGCCCGGGCCGAGCAGCGCGCCCCCCACTTCCTGATCATCGACGAGATCAACCGGGGCAACCTGGCCAAGGTGTTCGGCGAACTGTACTTCCTGCTGGAGTACCGGGACGAAGGCATGACGCTCCAGTACGCCTCGGCCGAGCACGAGCCGTTCAGCCTGCCCGAGAATCTCTACATCATCGGCACGATGAACACGGCCGACCGCTCGATCGCCTTGGTCGACCTGGCGCTGCGCCGGCGCTTCCACTTCGTCGAGTTCCACCCCGACAGGCCGCCCATCCAGGGGCTGCTGCGCCGTTGGCTGGACCGGCACGATCCCGGCATGACCTGGATCGCCGATGTCGTCGAGGAAGCGAACCGACGGCTCGACGTGCGGACCGCCGCCGTCGGCCCCAGCTACTTCATGCGGGAAGGCCTGAACGAGGCGAGGGTCCGGCTCATCTGGAATCACAACGTCCTGCCGTATCTGGAGGAGTGCCTGTTCGGGCTTACGACGACAGGGCCATGGACCAGCGCTCGGACCAAGACGAACCCGGGGATGAGGACACCTGAGCCTGGAAGATCGATGAAGCCGCGACGCTGGCAAGTCAGCGCTGACGCCCTGACCTGATGCGGACGATCGATCTCACCGAGTGGGAACCGAGCGGGCCCCTCGTCCTTTCATCCGGCGAACTGGCGGAACTCGTCGGGCTTCGCCGCGACCTGGATCTGACGATCGAACCCGCAGGCGCTTCCGGCGCCGAGTACATCCTCAGACCCGGCGCCACTGTCGGCGCGCTCGACCTTGACGGCCTGTCGGTCGTGATCCGGCCGAAGCTCGGCATAGACAGGGTGCTCTACCTCGCATCGTGGGCGATGGGCAACCCAGGCGCCGTCACCTTCCGGCCAGAGCCCTTTGGTTTCAAGGGCGAGCCCACGGTGGTCGAAGCGCTGGTTCCGATGCTGGCTCACGCCGCCCGGCGCGCCTTCGCCCGCGGGCTTCTCCACAGCTACCGCACCGAGGAAGAGGCGCTCACCACCATCCGCGGACGCATCCGCGTCGACGACCAGATCCGGCGCCGCTTCGGCGTCCCCATCCCCGTCGAGGTCCGCTACGACGACTTCACGGACGACATCCTGCCGAACCGGCTGGTGAAGGCGGCAGCACATCGGCTGAGTCGCCTCCAGCTTCGCTCGCCGCGGTCCCGTCGCGACCTCGGCTTCATCCGCGCCACCCTCGACAACGTGAAGCTCGTGGAGTTCCCGCCAAACGCCGTGCCCGACGTGCGATTCGACCGCCTGAACGAGTACTACCGGGAGGTGATCACCCTGGCGCGGCTGATCCTCCGCCACGCGTCCATCGAGACCGGGCGCGGCCGCGTGCGGGCGAACGGCTTCCTGATGGACATGAACACGGTGTTCCAGGAGTTCGTGACGCGGGCGCTACGCGAAGAGCTAGGGCTCACCGAATGGACGTTCCCACCCGACGGGAAGTTGCCGAGGAGAGTCTTCCTGGACCAAGACGGCGAAGTCAACCTCAGACCCGATCTCTCCTGGTGGGATGGCTCAACCTGTCACTTCGTCGGCGACGCCAAGTACAAGCGGATCGAGCACAAGGCAGTCCCCAATGCCGACCTCTACCAGCTCCTTGCCTACACCACCGCCCTTGACTTGCCAGGCGGTCTGCTGGTCTATGCGGAAGGCGAACCGGGAAGCACGGTTCATCAAGTCGCCTACGCTGGCAAGCGCCTTGAGGTCACGACGGTCGACCTTTCCGGTTCGATCGGCGATCTCCACAAGCAGATCAGGTTGTTGGCCGGCCGGATCGAATCCCTGAGACGTGAGGCGGCATCCCGCAAGCACGCCGCCTGAGCCCGGGGACCGCCATGGACAGAAGTAGGGACCAAGCCCAGACGATGCCCAACGGACGATCAGGTCTTGGCGGAGAAGCCGGCTAGAGCTAAAGGCGGTAGTCTCCCTCCCGCGATGACGTTCGACACCCTGACTGCGGCCCGGACTCTGAAAGACGCCGGCATGACCTCGGAGCAGGCCGAGGCAGTGACGGCCACGATCCGTGTGGCGGTCGCCGAAGGCACCGCGACGAAAGACGACATCTCCCGCCTGGAGGCGAAGCTCGCGGAGCTGGAGCTCCGGCTCACGTGGCGCATCCTGGGAGGCGTGGGCGCTTTGCTCGCGGTCGCCGTGACCGTCGCCCGGCTCCTCTTCACCGCTCCCTGATTCACCGCATCGCCGTAGCCGGCCCGACCCGCTTCGAACCGGTATCCGCCGCGTCCCCGTCGGCGACTGGGTCAGCCGCCGCGTCGCTCGTAGATGGCTGCCCGAATGCGGGACCAGTCAGCACTTCGGAACTCCGGCTGCAAGCCGTGCCCGCCTACGCTCGCGTCCCTGAGAACCAAGCGGTCACTCTTCCGATCCGAGCGCCTGGCCCGATCCGCGCGCATGGCCATGCGAAGTCCACGCTCGCAGAGTTCCTGAAGCGTGATGCCCTCCCGGGATGCGTGGGCCTTCGCCTCTCTGGCGAGAACCTCGGCGATCTCGATCCTGGTCTTCATCACGTGGAGCCACCCACAGTCTGGCTGGCCATGGTAGTCGACCGCTGCGGCCCGTTGACGTCAACGAGCCTGGCAGGCATCCCGTTCCCCGGATGCAGAGCAGCCGATACGCTGACGCGCCCGAAGAGGCCCAACCGTGCAACGATTCACCGACTATCGCGTCCTGACCTTCGACTGCTACGGCACCCTGATCGACTGGAAAACCGGCATCTGGGACGCGCTGCAGCCGCTGATCATGCGGAACCGCGACGCCGAGGTCACTCGCGACGCCGCGCTGCTTGCGTTCGGGCAGTGCGAGAGCGTTCAGGAGCAGGAGACGCCTGATCTGCTCTACTCCGAGCTGCTGGCACGCGTGCATGGACGCATCGCCGACCGCTTGGGCATGCAAACGGTCCCGGAACTCGACGGAGCGTTCGGCGCCTCGGTTCCCGACTGGCCGGCCTTCCCGGATACGGCGGACGCCTTGCGCGTCCTCAAGCGGCACTTCCGGCTCGTGATTCTCTCCAACGGGGCCTAGCGGACCAGCCCGCCGCCTGCACCACTTCCGCCACCGAACGAACGGTTCCCCACGAACCGACCGCCACGCGCCAGCCGGCGCCGTTGACCGACGCAGTTCCGGCCCTGACCTGCGCCGCTGGTGCGCCGGAAACCGCTTGCCGCGGCGGCGGGCCTGCTCATTCGTGCTCGTCGGGCAAAGGCAGAGAGCGGCCCGGCACGAGACCCCTCAGGAACTCCTCCACCGGAAAGCAGGCGATGTCGTCGATGCGCAGACGGTGGGCGCCGCGGTAGAGGAGCACCGGAACCGCTTCCGGATAGTCCCGGCGGAAGGCGCGGAGCGATCTCAGGTCCTCGCGATGCGCCTGGCGGCCATTCTTCACTTCGAACGCCCAGAAGCCCGCGTCGCCGTAGATGATGAAGTCGACTTCGGAACCTCCCCGGGTCCGCCAGAAATACAGGTTTGCCCTCAGCCGGGAGTAGGCCAGCCAGGCCCGAAGATGCTGAGCCACCAGGCCTTCGAGCGCGGGACCGGCCAGCTCGGTCGCCACGTCGAGCGGGCCGCCCGGACGAAGAGAGTGGAAGACCCCGGCGTCGAAGAGGTAGAACTTCTCGTGAACCACGGTCTTTCGCCGCGCCCGGCGACGAAACACCGGCAAGCGGAAGCCGAGCAGGAGGTCCTCCACGATGCCGAGATAGCCGCGGGCCGTACGGCTCGGCGTCTCGCATTCGCGGGCAACGGCGGCCACGTTCAACTGCGCGCCGTGCGAGAAGCTCACGGCCTCGAGAAAGCGGGCGAAACCACCCAGATCGCGCACGTAACCTTCGGCCTGAACTTCCTGTTCCAGGTAGAGACCGGCGTAAGCCTCCAGCATCTCCCGCGGATCGTCCGCCGTCGCGACAAGAGGCAGCATCCCGATGCCCAGAGCACGGCCGAGATCGAAGTCCGGCAGTTCAGCCGCCATGAAAGGGTGCATCGTCCGATAGAGCGCTCTCCCGCCGAGCAGGTCCACCCCGCCGCGGCGGAGCTTCCTCGCGCTCGACCCCGTCAGGACGAACCGCCGCCGGTCGCTCGATTCCAGCACCGAATGAACCACGGTCAACAGTTCGGGAATCCGCTGGACTTCGTCGACCACGACGTCCCGGCTGGCGGGCGCGCCTGCGATCATCTCCCGGAGCCGCTCGGGTCTGGCGCGGAGGCTGCGGAAGAGGGCGGGATCCAGCAGATCCAGGTACAGGGCATCGGCGAGTTCCGCCCGCAACCAGGTGGACTTCCCCGTACCGCGCGGCCCGAACAGGAAGCAACTGCGGGTCGGGAGTTGGAAAAAGCGTGAGATCATGGCCGTTTTGAGTCGCAAATCGGCGACAGAGTCGCCATTCTACGGCATTCGCGGTGTCTTTGCAGACTTCCGCTCCCCACGGCCGGGGTCGTCATCGACGCGAACGACGCTGACGAAGCAACGCGTTACGACGTGGCGCTGGGACCGGCACGACGAACACTGCCGACCGCTCGATTGCCCTGGTCGACCTGGCGCTGCGCCGCCGATTCAACCTAGAGGAGGCGCAAGCTCGCTAACAGTGGACCGATTTGGCCCTATTTGTCAAGCGAAGCCCCGATCGGATGTAGCCTCGGCCGACCGTGCGACGACTCACCGACTACCGCGTCCTCACGTTCGACTGCTACGGCACCCTGATCGACTGGGAGACCGGGATCTGGGACGCGCTCCAGCCGCTGATCATGCGGAACCCGGACGCCGACGTCACCCGCGACGCGGCGCTGCTTGCGTTCGGGCAGTGCGAGAGCCTTCAGGAGCAGGCGACGCCCGATCTGCTCTACCCTGAGCTGCTGAAACGCGTCCACCAACGCATCGCCCACCGCCTCGGCATGCAGACGGACTCCGAACTCGACGAGGAGTACGGCGCCTCGGTCCCTGACTGGCCAGCGTTCGCGGACACTGCCGACGCACTGCGAATCCTCAAACGACACTTCCGGCTCGTCATCCTCTCCAACGTCCACGGAGCCGGCATCGCCGGCTCGAACCGCAAGCTCGGAGTGGAGTTCGACGCGATCTACACCGCCGAGGACATCGGTTCGTACAAGCCTGCCGACAGGAACTTCGAGTATCTGCTCGCCCATCTCGAGATCGACTTCGGGCTCGATCGTTCCGACGTTCTGCACACCGCGCAGAGCCTGCACCACGACCACGCGCCGGCGAACCGGTTCGGGCTCGCGAACGCCTGGATCGACCGGCAGCGGCTCTCCGAGGGCGGAAGCTGGGGCGCTACCGAACGCGTCGAGACGATGCCGACGACCGACTTCGTGTTCTTCTCGATGGGAGAGATGGCGAAGGCCGTAGAGGAGTGCGCGAACGCCGGAACGTAGCGGGCCGAACCGCGGGCGTTCGTCGCCCGCCAGGCTCCTCGAGACACCCAGGTAGATCAGCCGCGCTTCCTCCAGCCCGGAGACGATCTCCACCGGGTGGCCGAGCGACCGCTGACCCGAGTACTGCGCGGCGGCCATTCGGGCGGCAAGTATGATCGCTCGCCATGCCGGTGGAACTCCGTTCCGACACGATGACGCGGCCTTCCCCGGCCATGCGCAAGGCGATGGCCGCGGCGCAAGTCGGCGACGACGTCTTTCGCGAAGACCCGACCGTCAACCGGTTGCAGCAACGGGTCGCGGACATGCTCGGCCGCGAGGCGGCGCTGTTCGTTCCTTCGGGCACCCAGGGCAACCTGTCGTCTCTGCTCGGGCACGAACTGCCCCGCGGCAGCGAGGTGCTGCTCGAGGCGAACGCACACATCATCAACCACGAGAACAACGGGATCACGGGCATAGGCGGCCTCCTGCCGCGTGCGGTGACGGCAGAGGCCGACGGCATCCTGGCGCCGGAACAGGTCGAGGCGGCCATCCAGCCCGACCACCCGACTTTCGCCCCGACCCGGCTGCTCTGCCTCGAGAACAGTTGCAACCAGGCCGGCGGCACCGTCTACGAACCGGAGCGCACGCGGGCGCTCTGCGACCTGGCGCACCGCCGCGGTCTGCGCGTCCATCTCGACGGCGCGCGGCTCTTCAACGCCGCGACCGCCCTCGGCTGCACCCCGGCCGAGACCGCGGGGCCCGTCGATTCGCTTTCCTTCTGCTTCTCGAAGGGCCTGGGCGCGCCCGCCGGTTCCATCGTCGTCGGCTCCCGCGACTTCATCCGCAACGTCCGGCGTTACCGCCAGATGTGCGGGGGTCAGATGCGGCAGGTCGGCGTGCTCGCCGCCGCCGCCGAGGTGGCCCTCGACGAAAGCCCGCCGCTGCTCGTCCAGGACCACGAGAACGCCCGTCTGCTCGCGGAGACTCTCAACGATCTTCCCGGCGTCGAACTGATCGCCGAACAGAAGACGAACATCCTCATCTTCTCGGTCGAGAGCACCGGCCGCGGCGCGGAGGAATGCGTCGAAGCCCTGGCACGCGAGAACGTGCTGTGCCTGACCGTGAGCCCCGCCCACATCCGGCTGGTGACCCACCGGGACGTGAGTCCCGAGGAGACGGCGCAGGCGTCCGAAGCCCTGACCCGGGTGTTCGGTGGCTGAGGATCGGGGTCTGGTCCCGGTCAGGCCGTTCGACGACCTGACAGTCGGCGAGACCTTCCCGTTGCCCGGCCGCACGGTGACCGACGCCCACTTCGCCGCGTTCCAGGCGATCTCCGGCGACAACCATCCGATCCACTACGACATCGAGTACTGCCGGTCCCAGGGCCACGACGGCATGCTCGCTCATGGTCTCCAGGTGCTCTGCTACACCGCGGCCGGCGCCGGCACGTTCGCCGACGTGGTCGGCCGCGCCATGATCGGCTACATCGAACAGTCCTGCCGCTTCCTGAAGCCGGTGTATCCGGGTGACACCCTGTACCCGTCGCTGCGGATCGCCGAACTCAAGCGCCAGCGGACGACCGGCGTCATCGTGCTGGAGAGCGAGATCGACAACCAGCGGGGCGAGCGGGTGCTCGAGGGGCGGCAGAGCTACCTGGTGCGCCTGTAGCGCTAGCCCAGGGGCTCGAAGTCGAACACCGGCGCCGCGGATCCTTCGAGCGGCACCGCCTCGACCCGGAACACGCGGCGCAGCAGGTCCGGGTTCAGCACCTCAGCCGGCGGACCCTCGGCGATCAGTGCGCCGCCGTCGAGGACCGCGACGCGATGGGCGAAACGGGCGGCCACGTTCAGGTCGTGCAGGACCAGCGCGACGGAGCGTCCCTCACAGGCGAGGCGGCGCGCCAGCCCCAACAGATCGAGTCCGTGAGCGAGGTCGAGGTTCGAGGTCGGCTCGTCGAGCAGCAGGACTTCCGCCTCCGTGGCCAGGCAGCGCGCCATCAGCACCCGCTGCAACTCGCCTCCCGACAACGTCGTGACACGCCGTTCGGCGAGCGCCAGCACGTCCGTGTCGTCCAGGCAACTGTCGATCCAGCCACGGTCTGCGGAACGGGTGCCGAACAGGCGGTTCTCGTGCGGATAGCGGCCCAGGGTGACGAACTCGCGCACCGTGAACTCGAAGGTCGGACGAACCGTCTGCGGCACGTAGGCCACCCGCCGGGCCGCCTGCCGCCGCGGCAGCGCCGAAAGGTCGAAGCCACCCAGCAGGGCCTTGCCTTCCGTCAGGCGCCAGGTACCGCTCAGAAGCCGCAGCAGGGTCGACTTGCCGGCGCCGTTCGGCCCCACGACGGAGGTCAGCATGGCCGGCTCGATGGCGAGATCGACGCCACGCAGCAGCCACCGTCCCCGGCGCTCGACGCCGCCGCCGACGAGCTCGAGCCGCGGCGCCCGGCGCGCGGAGCCCGTCGCCTCCGTCATCGGGACACCGCCACTTCACTCTCGTGGCGAACCAGCAGGAACAGGAAGAACGGGGCGCCGACGAAGGCGGTGACCACTCCCAGGAAGACCTCTTCCGGCGCCGCCAGGGTCCGCGCCAGGAGATCGGCGCCGACGACGAACCAGGCCCCGGTCAGGAAAGCCGCCGGAAGCAGGCGGCGGTGCACCGGACCCAGCAGGAGCCGCACGAGGTGCGGTACGACGAGACCCACGAAACCGACCACGCCGCTGACCGCGACCGCGCTGCCGGTGAGGATCGCGGCGCTCCAGAGTACGGCCCGCTTCGCCTTCTCGATATCGACGCCGAGCGAGGCAGCCACTTCCTCGCCCTCGAGCAGCAGGTCGAGGTCGCGGGCGAACCAGACCGCCATGGCGCAGCCAATCACCATCCCCGGCAGCACCATTCCGACATGAACCCAGCCGCGGTCGGTGACGCCGCCCATCATCCAGTAGGCGATTCGGCGGGCCGCCTCGTACTGCTCCCAGGAACGGGCGATGAGCCACGAGTTGAAGGCCGCCAGCAGCGCGTTCAGTGCCACTCCGGCCAGCAGCAGGGTGGTGACCGGCGTGTAGCCGTCACGGGTCGCGATCCGGGTGACGATGAGAAGCGAAAGGAGCGCGCCCGCGACCGCGAACAGCGGCGCGGCGAGGAGGAAGCTGCCGGCCAGTCCGAAGGTCAGGGCGAAGACCGCGCCGGTCGCGGCGCCGGTGCTGGTGCCGACGATCCCGGGTGACGCCAGGGGATTGCGGAAGAGCCCCTGCATCTGGGCGCCGGCCAGAGCCAGACAACCGCCGACCATCGCCGCCACGACCACCCTGGGCGCCCGCAGCGACCAGACGATCGTATCCACGCTCGGGTCGGCGATTCTCTCTCCGGGAAGCAGATGCCGCGCAAGGACCGCCAGCACCTCGCCTTCGTCGATAGGCACGGCGCCTCGGAACAGGCCGATTCCGGCGAACGTCAGGAGCAGCACCGTACCGGCGGCCATGTACCACCAGAACCCGGCCTGAATCCCGCCGAAGGCGATCCTCATTCCGCGGCAGCCACGGGCTTCCCGGCGCCCGCGGCCTCGATCCGCTCCGACGCCCGCACGAGTGCGTCCGCGAGCCGGTCGACCATGCCGGCAACGTGATGCGAGATCGCCGCCATGTCCCGCCCGTCGAGCGACTCCAGATTGCCGAGCCGGGCCGCCCGCGTGCCGTCCAGTGTGCCCACGCCGGCGTCGTTGGCCCCGTAGGAGTCCGTGAAGATGACGTCCGGGTCCCAGATCACGACCTGCTCGGCACTGATCCGGGGCCAGCCCTCAAGACCCTTCTCCGCCGCCAGATTCACCGCGCCGAGATAGCGAACAGCATCGTCGAAGACGGTCCGGCTGCCCAGCACCACGCCTCCGCTCCAGTGGACGATCCGCAGGCCGGCGACCCGCGACGCGGCCCGAGCGCGCGTCTCGGCAAGCCGCGACTGCATCGACTCGACGAGCCGCTCCGCCTCGCGGTCGCGGCCGATCGCGAAACCGACGATGCGGATGTTCTCCGCGATCGCCGCAAGGCTCTCATGATTGAGCAGGACGACGACCGGCACGCCCGCGGCCTCCAACTGAGCGAGGGTTTCCTGCGTGTTGAAACTCGCGGCAAACACCAGATCGGGGGAGGCCGCCAGGATCTCCTCCGTGCTGAAACCGCCGACCCGCCCAAGACGCCGGGCCCGGTCCGCGCTGACGCTGAACCGCGGGTCGCCGGCGAACGGCGACAGCAGCACGATCCGCTCCGGTTCCGCGATCTCCAGCAGGATCTCGTCCGTAGCCAGCGTCCGCGAGGCGATCCGCTCGGGCGGCGCCGTCAACCTCACCACCCTCCCGCCGCCTCGAATCTCGCGCCAGGCGCCGTCCGTGCCGGGCTCGATCACTTCGAGCCGGGCGCCCTCAACGCTCCTCAGGTAGTGCGCATGATCGCCCGTCAGATCCAGCGGCGTGCCGCCTTCCGGCTCGGCGACGCCATCGGAAGCACGCGCACAGGCGCCGGCCAGGATCGCCGTGGCGACCGCCAGGCTGAGCACCTTGCGAACGCCGTCCGCCGCGGTCGTAGCGCGCATCGGGATCGAAGCTATACTGCCGCCCCCTCCGAGACCAAGAACACGAGAGAGCAATCCATGAGCATCAAGACCGGGGATCCGATTCCGGAAGCCAGTTTCAAGCAGATGACCCAGAGCGGCATCGTCGACATCTCGACCCGCGAGCTGTTCGAGGGCAAGAAGGTCGTTCTCTTCGCCGTGCCCGGAGCGATGACCCCAACGTGCTCGGAAGTCCACATGCCGGGTTTCATCGAGAACCTGGAGGCGATCAAGTCAGGCAACGTCGACACCGTGGCCTGCCTCGCCGTCAACGACGTCTTCGTCATCAACGAGTGGCGCAAGGCGCGAAGCATCCCCGACGACATCGTCCT
>JAPVWO010000278.1 GCA_027493375.1 Candidatus Multivorans thiocomprendens
ATGACCCGGTGTCTGTTCAGCCAAGCGTGCCGGAACTCCTCCTTGTAGAGCAACGGCTTCTGTTGCGGTCCGCAGTCTGGGCGGCTAGCCGAGAACGTCCCTACGTCCACGGTGCCCCGAAGGAGGCCGTCCTTACCGTAGAGGAAGGCGCCCGGCTCAGCGCCGGGAATCACCAAAGCCAGATCGTCCGCCACGAATCTGGCAAGTGAGAGTTCGACCGGATAGCAGGCATCCAGCGCAGCGCCTCCGTCTCGAGTCGGCAGCAAACCCTGAACACCGCCTTCGGTGTCGAACATCCAGGCGATGTGAGGCTCCCAAATGTCGTCAGGTCCGGGGGTTGGCTCCGCCTGCCGCGAGAGTCCAACCGCGACCGTCCAGCCGTTGTGCTCATCTAGATCACCGACGATCTCCAGGTTCGTCTTGAGCGCCGTGACCCGGCCATCATGCTGCTGCCGGTACACACCGAAGAGGTCGCCTGCAAACACCACGCTGCCCGCAGGCCCGCCACCGAGTCGGCTGTAGTTCCCGTACCTCCCCGCACGCCGGTACGTCGTTCCCGCGAGCGTAGCCAGCAGTTCAGACCCGCCCGCTCCGGGACGCCACACGTAGACGCCGTCCTGACGGAGGCCGACCTGCAAACTACCGTCTGACTGCCAGCGAACATCCGCTGCCGACCCGATCAGGGCCGGCGCGTCCAACGGGCGAAGAGCTTCTAGAACTGGGGGAAGCACGTCGAGACCCTGTGCCACGATCGACTGGGTGGCGGCCACCGCACAGAGCGTAAACGCGCAGATCGAGGCCGTCTTCAACGGGCTGACGCCTGCTTCCACAACTTGCCGCGGGAACGGTCCTTCACAGCGGGAGGAACGCGCTCCCGACTGACGACTTGCACCTGGTCATACAGACTGGGCGCTTCGCAGGCGGGTGACTCCTCACGCGCCGGTGCAAGCCCCGTGTCCCCAGCCAGACTGACCGGCTGGATCGGCTCGTGCGTGTAGTCGAAGCCGGGTGTGTAGGCGGCGAGGTCCGGCCCCTCAGAAGGAGGCCCCGTTGGCCCTCCACCTTCGGGTTCCTTGTACATGAAGATCGTGCACTCCATGCACCCCGGCCCACGTCCGTGACAGAGGTTGGCGGCGGTATCGGCATACGAATCGCGATACACACCACAGATCACCACGATCTGTGACTGAGCGACTGCTGGGCCAAGCACGGCGAACGCGAGCGCGACGACTGAAGCGCGAATGAGTCCGAACTTCTTGTTCACCTGAAGGTTCTCCTTGATCGAGCTTGTTGGCAGACTCGACCAAAGTAGTGGGAGACAGCCCAAGTGTCGCCCTCCCTATTCGTGGGGCCATCTGCACCCTTCTCCATTGCCCCGTGCAAACGCCAAACAGCCCCCGACGCACGCCACGGAATGAGAGAATCCCGCCGATCCACACCGGAGCAACCAATGAGCTGGGACGACGACGTCAAGGAGATCGCACGGCAACGCCGCATGGCCGAGCAGATGGGCGGCGCCGATAGCGTCGCGTTCCAGCACGGCCGCGGCAAGCTGACGGTGCGCGAGCGCGTCGAGCTACTGGCGGATCCGGGGACCTTCCACGAGATCGGCGCGCTGGCCGGCACGGCGAGCTGGGAAGACGGTTCGGTCGCGGCGCTCAAACCCTCCAACATGGTCGTCGGCACGGTGCGCGTCGACGGCCGCAAGGTCGCCTTCTCGGGCGGCGACTTCACGATCCGCGGCGGCGCGTCGGACGCGAACATCGGCAACAAGAGCCGCTTCGCCGAGCAGTTCGCGCTGCGCAGCCGGCTGCCCTTCGTCCGCCTTCTCGATGCGACCGGCGGCAGCGTCAAGACGTTCGAGCAGATCGGCAGGACCTACCTGCCCGGCGGCGCCGGCACCGACGTATCGGCCCATCTCCTGCAGGCCGTTCCGGTGGTCTCGGCGGTGCTGGGATCGGTCGCCGGTCTGCCGGCCGTGCAGGCCTGCCTCTGCCACTTCAGCGTCATGGTCAAGGGCACGAGCCAGGTGTTCGTCGGCGGACCGAAGGTAGTCGAGCAGGCGACCGGCCAGCGCATCACGAAGGAAGAACTGGGCGACGAGCGCACCCAGATCAGGAACGGCGTCGTCATGAACCTCGCCGAGGACGAGGCCGACGCGATCGCCCAGGTGCGCCAGTTCCTCTCGTACCTGCCCTCAAGCGCCTGGGAGGCACCGCCGGAGCGGACGCCGGACGACAATCCGGAACGGCGCGCCGAATCGCTGCTGTCCGTCGTGCCGCAGGACCGGCGGCGGACCTACGATCCCCACGCGATCATCGAGGCCGTCGTTGACGAAGGCAGCTTCTTCGAGATCGGGCCGCTCTACGGCCAGGCGCGCGTCACCGGCCTCGCCCGCGTCGACGGCATTCCCTGCGGGGTCATGAGCAACGATCCGCGCTTCAACGGCGGTTCGATGGACATCGCGGCCGGCGAGAAGATGCTCCGGCTGCTCGAGCTCTGCGAGACCTTCCACCTGCCGCTCGTCTACTTCGCCGACGAACCCGGGTTCTCGGTCGGGCCAGCGCAGGAGCGCCTGGGCATCGTGAGGGCGGGCGCGCGGGTCGTGACGGCCCTCAACTCAAGCCGGACGCCGTACATCTGCTTTGTCGTTCGCCAGCTCTACGGAGTCGCCGGCGGCCTCCACTGGCGCGGCCAGGGCTTCTACCGCCGCTACGCCTGGCCCTCGGCGCACGGCGGCTCGATGCACATCCAGGGCGGAACCGCGATCGCCTACAAGCGCGAGATCGAGGCAGCCGAGGACCCGGAGGCGAAGCAGGCCGAGATCGAAGCGCGGCTCTTTGCCATCTCATCGCCCTTCCGCAACGCCCATGCCTTCGGCGTCGAGGAGATCATCGACCCACGTGACACGCGGCCGCTGCTAGTGGACTTTGTGCGCGATGCGCGACGGGTGGTCAAGGCGGAGCTGCTCGGGCCGGCAACGGGGCCGAGCTACCGGCCGTAGCAAGGCGAGAACTGGCCTGAAGCGGCTGGCGCGTTCGCCGCAGAGTCCGGCACTCCGCGCCGGATGCCGGCGAGGTTCGCCACGAGTGCCCCGCATAGCGCTTCTCACCTACGTCCGGATGCTCGATCGGGCGGAACCAGGCACGCTCCTCCAGATGGGGACAGGCCATGACTTCAGCGGTTGAACGGACGACGGCGGCGGCGATACCGGCGGCCTGGAGATGCTCCATCAGGCGCTCGGCCACCTCGGAGCGTGTCCATGCGGCCAGCGCCTGGTCGAGCTTCTGCCCGTTGGCGATCCGATCGCGATGGCGACGGAAGGCTGGATCCGCGAGGTTCTCCGAGCCTGCTACGGCCAAGAGCTGTTCCCACGTCGCGTCCGAATCGACCGCAAGAGCGATCCAGCGATCCTCTCCCGCGCAGGGATAGACGCCGTGCGGAGCGAAGTCGAGGTCGCCGTTGCCCGTCGGGGTCTGCTCGCCGCCGAGAGCGGCATCGAGAAGCACCTCGCCGAGGTAGCCGGCAGCCGCCTCCACCATGCTGCCGTCGATCGACTGCCCCTCACCCGTGCGCCGGCTGTGGAAGAGAGCGACCAGCGTCGTCGCCGCCATCTGCAGTCCCGTGATCGCGTCGGCCTGGTAGAAGCCCATCACCATCGGCTCCCCGTCGGGATACCGGTGCAGCCAGTCCCAGCCGGCAAGCGCCTCGATCGAGGTTCCGTTCGCCTTGTAGTCGCTGAGTGGCCCGGTCTTGCCGAAGCCCGACCAGGAGGTCATCACCAGGCTGGG
>JAPVWO010000279.1 GCA_027493375.1 Candidatus Multivorans thiocomprendens
CCGCGACGAAGATCGCCGAGCTGACATGCGGCAGGACGTAACCCGCCCCGAAACGTCCCACCCGCAGGGCCTGGATGATCGTGGCGGCGCCGCATGCCAGGACGGAGGCGAACACCGCCCAGAGCACCAGGTCCTCGGCGCCGCCGGCACGGAAGGCGATCGTCGGCAGGAGCACCATCCCGTTCAGGCCCAGGGCGGCGAGCTGCAGGCCGAGCCCGACGGCGAGCGGCCGGGGAATCCGGTCGTCTACTTCGTAGAGCAGTCCCTCGTCCGAGTTGAACCGCGAGCTCCTCGCCTGCTTGGTGTTCATCCGTACATGGCGTCGGGTAGCAACGTGGCGATGCGAGGAAGCAGCGCGATCAGAACCATCGCCGTGAGGAGGGCAAGCCAGAACGGAACGATGCCGCGGAACATCGTGCGGACCGGCACGTCGGGCGCCACGCCCTTCACCACGAAGATGTTCAGTCCGACCGGAGGTGAGATCAGGCCCATCTCGAGTGCGATGACGATCATCACACCGAACCAGATCATGTCGACACCCAGCGACTCGAGAATGGGCTGTGCCAGAGGAACGGTCAGCACCAGCATCGCGAATCCGTCGAGAAAGGTGCCGAGGACGATGAACATGACTAGCACGAGCAAGACGACCTGAGCTCCCGAGAACCCCTGCTCGCCGACCCACTCCGAAGCGACGAAGGCGATGCCGGTGAATCCGAGGAAGATCTTGAACACGAAGGCGCCGAACAGCACCAGGAAGGCGGTGCCGCTCGCCTTCAGCGTGGCGTTCGCCACTTCGATCAAGGTCTTTCGGTTCAAGGTACGCCGCACGCAGGCCGCGACCAGCGCCAGCAACGCTCCCACTCCCGCCGCTTCGATCGCGGAGAAGATGCCGGCGTAGATGCCGCCGATCGTCACGATGACGATGCCCAGGATCCACGCCGCCCTCGCGGTGGCCCTGAGCCGTTCCCGCCACGGAACGGCCGCCGTGACGTGCGGCGCCTTGTCGGGGTCTCGCCTGACCACGATCCAGATGGCTAGAACGAAGAGAAGAGTGAGCAGAATCCCGGGTATCACTCCGGCCATGAACAGGCGCCCGATGCTCTCCTCGGTGATGATCCCGTAGATCACAAGTCCCGCCGACGGCGGGATCAGAATGCCCAGCGTTCCGCCCGCGGCGATGGCGCCGGTAGCCAGGGAATCGTCGTACCTGAACCGCCGCATCTCGGGAAGCGACACCCGGCCCATCGTCAGCGCGGCGGCCAGCGACGAGCCCGAGAGAGCTGAGAATCCGGCGCATGCGACGATCGACGCGGAGGCGAGGCTGCCCCGGAAACGGCCGAGCCAGCTATGGGCGGCTCGGTACAGGTCCTGGCTCATCCTGGAGACCAGGGCCAGATTGCCCATCAGCATGAACAGAGGCAGGATGGTGAGGGAGTAGCGGGAGGAGACCGCGAAGATCTCCCCGGCCACCACGGGTACGACGGCGCCGGGCCGAATCATGGCGATCCCGGCCGCGCCCACGATCAGCATCGCCAGCCCCACCGGCACGCGGATCAGGAGGAGGGCGAGGAGGGCGAGAAAGCCCAGCAGGGCGATTCCGGTCCCGGCCGTCACTCGACCGGCTCGTTCGGGTCTTCGGCGTTCCACACCGCGAATCCCAGGAGCATCTGGGACGCGAGCAGGCATCCGTAGGCGGCCAGCGCCAGGCCGAGCGCGTAGTAGAACGGTGTATGCGGGATCGAGACGCTTCCGGTCACGTCGCCGCAGGGCGGGCCGCAACTGCCGTGGACGAACAGGGAGTAGGCGGCCAGCGCCGTCACGCCCAGACCCAGGAGCCTGGCGATCGCGTCCGTGACCCTGGTGACCCGTCTGGCCGCGAAACGCGCGATCAGGTTCACGCAGACGTGCGAGCCCTCGCCGGCGCCGTAGGCGACCGCGGCCGCCACCACCACGGTGAGCGACATCGTCGAGACATCCTCGGTCCAGGGCAGCGAGTCGTTCAGCAGGTAGCGCCAGAGGACTTCGACCACGGTGATTCCCAGCAGCATCGCGAGCGCGATGCCGCCCACGACGGCAAACGCGGCCGGCGGACGGCGGCAGGTCGACTCGGCCCGCGTCAGGCGCGCGCGCTGCTGATCGAAGAGAGGCAAGGCTCCGTATTGAAGCACACGGGACGAACCGGTGGCAGCTACGCGGAGTAGACCGGCGCCAGCGGGTCCGAGGCGAGGTCGGACACTTCCCGGCCTTCCGAGCGCGCAGCCTCCCGCAGGAGCCAGTCCAGGCGGTCGTTGCCCCAGAAGCGCTCGCCGCGGTAGATGAAGAGCGGAACGCCGAAGGCGCCGTCGTCCCGCGTGTGGGCGAAGCCGGCCATGACCTTGTCCTTCCACTTGGGATCGTGAGCGACGGCCATCGCCTCGTCGCCGTCGAGGCCCGCGGCGGCCGCGGCGGCACGCATGACCTCGTCGCTGGCGAGGTCGAGGCCGCGTCCGAACCGGGCCATGAAGGCCTCGCGCGCGTAGTCGATCGCCTTGCCCTGCTCCCGCGCCCAGACGTAGATCTGATGCGGCGGGAACCAGTCCGGATCGTCGCCGCCTTCCGGCCAGTTCATGGGTAACCCGTAGGCCTTCGCGATGCGCTCCGCGTCCAGGCGGACGTAGCTCGACTTGGCGCGCCCGGCCGAGAGATTGGCCCCCTTGCCGAAGGGGAAGATCGGCACGGCGTCGATCTCGTTCCAATCGAGCACGCCGGTCGTCGTGACCCGGTGGAAGGCGAACCACGAGAAGGGGGAGCGGAAGGAGAAATAGACGCGCAGGTCCTTCGGGTTCATGGCGGTGGGGCTCCTGTCGACAGGCGGTGCGAACTCAACGGAAAATAGCTATCGGAAGACGTCGACCAGCCGGCTGTACTTGACGATCACGGTGCGGTCCGGCCGCTCCTGGAGGATGCGGACGCCGAGTTCATCGACTTCGTTGTAGACCACGAACAGCCCCGTGTTCGCGTCCTGCAGCCAGGAGAAGCGGAGGTTGGCGGACACGTTGTCCGACTGGTCGTTGTACTGCGCGAGCGCCTGGACCAGCATTCTCGGCGTGATCGAGTAGGAGAGCCGCAGGCGGCCCAGGTTCACCTGGAAGCTTCCCGAGTCGATGTCCACGTCGTTGTGGTCCCAGGTCAGTTCCGAGGTCATTCGTTCGCCGCGCCGGGCGAGCAGGGTGAGCTGTGTGGAACTCCGGTCGCCGCCGAAGAAGCCGCCGGCGATGTTGCGGATGTAGACCGAGAACGGCTTCGCCTGGTTCGTCGAGAACACGGTCTGCGTCTCGTGGTGGCTGTACCTGCCCGCCTGGACCGGGATGCCCTCGACGATCTCGAAGGTCTCCCTGACGCCCTCCACGGTGAAGTTCACGCCGGTGTGGACCTGGATGCCGTTGCGCCACTCCCAGTGGTTGTCGACATGGAGGTACTCGCTCTCCAGGTAGTCGTCGAAGTCCCAGATGCCGCTGTACGAGACATGGGGTCGGAGTTCGTGAAAGCCGGCCAGGTCCTTCGGGCGAATGGTGCGCATGCCGAACGCGGAGATGTTCCGGAACTCCCGTCGCGACAGGAAGCCGACTTCGGGGTTGAAGTTGGCATGGGCTTCGGCGAAGCTGAGGCTGCCGCGCCACTGAGGCTTGCCGAGGTTGTAGCTGAAGAGCATCGAGCTGTCGTCGCCATCGAGTCCCGGTGTGTCGGTCTGGGCGAGGTAGGTTTCGATCGTGTGGTGCTCGCCGATGCCCCACTTGCCGTCGATGGCGTAGGCGCGGTTCGTGTCGTTCTCGGGCGCAAGGCTGCCGATGCCCTCGCGACTGACGAAGATGCCGCCGATGCTGGAGCGTTCGCCAAGGTCCCGATTGACCCGGGCGACGGCGTAGTCGTTGCCGTGCAGCCCGCCGACCGCGGCGGTCTGCATGTGGAGCAGTCCCAAGTTGAAGCGGCCCGCCTTGCCGGAGAGCCGCCCGCCGTAGTCGATCGGGATCAGCTCGCCGCCGGGTCCGATGCCGATGCGTCGGCTGAAGAAAAGGTCGACGCGGGCCGAGGCGCGGCTCCCGCCCCGCGCTCCAACCGTGAACAGGCCGGCGTTCTCCAGGAAGAACGGCCGCTTCTCGGGGAAGAACAGGTTGAAGCGGTCGAGGTTCACCTGCTGCTCGTCGACCTCGACCTGGGCGAAGTCCGTGTTGTAGGTCAGGTCGAGCGTCAGGCTCGGGGTCACGCTGTACTTGAGGTCGACGCCGAGGTCGGAGTCCGACTCGTTGTCGCTGCCGGCCGCCGGCGGCTCCCGGCTCGATCCGATCGCGTAGGGGATCAGCTTCAGGTTGCGCTGCGGCGGCGGCGCGATGCCCTGGAGCGAGCCCGCGTCGGTCAAACGGTCCAGGTCGTGGTTTCGGTCGAGTTCGGACCAGAAGGCGACTTCCCTGTGGCGAGCGATGTTGCGCTGGAAGTTCAGGCCCCAGGTCTGTACGTCGGTCGGGGGATAGCGGAGGGTGCGAAAGGGAATGGCGAACTCGGCGCTCCAGCCATAGTCGCCCACCTCGGTGGCGACGTTCCAGGCACCGTCCCAGTTCAGGTTGAACCCGGTGGACAGGGCGCCCCGAAAACGGCTGCCGCCGCCACCCATGCCGCTGAACACGCCGGAGCCGCCTTGGAGGACCTGGCCGTCGTACTCGATGCCGGCGGGGTTGGTGCCGAACACGAAGCCGTTGCGGCCGTCCTGGAAGGTGTCGAAGATGACCTGGAAGCTGTCCGTTTCGTCGAGCGCCGCGTCGCGGCGGCTGTCCGAGATGACGATGCCGTCGGGTTCCCGGTCGTGGCAGACGACCGCCACGAACAGCGTGTCTTCGGTGTACGCGAAGCGGACCTCGGTGCGTTCCGTGCCCGGCTCGCCGGCGAAGGGCCGGGTCTGGGTCGTGCCGGAGGCGGGCGCGATGTCCCGCCAGACCGGATCGTCGAGAACCCGGCCGTCGAGCTGGGGCGCTTGTCCGATGGCCAGGGCGGTAGCCGCTGGCCGGTCGGTCTGGGCTTCGGACGCAGTGGCCCCCAGCGAGGCCCCCAGCGACGGGATAGCGACGAGCCACGCCGCGGCAACTCTCTTCACGGGAAGCGACTCTACTCTGAACGGCGACTCAGTATCTGCCGGACTCCTGTAGCATCCGTGCAAGCACACGGGAACAATTCTGGCGGAGGATCGGCGATGAAGATCGAATCAGCAAAGAGGTACGGGTTCAGGCTCGCCTTGGCCGGAATCGTGGCCGCGGCGCTGGCCGCGGCGCCGGCGCTCGGCGCCGGGGAACTCATGGACGTCGAGGGCTACCCGTCCCTCGTGCGGAAGCCGGTCGAGATCTGGAGCGACGGCACCCGCCTGGCCGGCGATGTCTTCTACCCCAAGTCGACCGCCGAGGGCGAGAAGCTGCCGACGATCGTGCTCTGCCACGGCTGGGGCGGCACGAAGGCGCATTTGAACCGCGGTATCGCGCCGCGCTTCGCCGAGGCCGGCTACCTGGTGCTGGCCTTCGACTACCGCGGCTGGGGCGAGAGCGACTCCCGCCTCGTCGTCCGCGGCGAGATGCCGAAACCGGACGAGGACGGCTATGTGACGGTGAAGGCGCAGGCCATCCGCCAGCTCGTCGACCCGCTCGATCAGCAGGAGGACATCGACGCGGCGATCACCTTTGTCGAGGGCGAGCCGTACGCCGATGCGTCCCGGATCGGGATCTGGGGCTCGAGCTTCGGCGGCGGCCACGTCATCTGGCGGGCTGCCCACGACCGTCGGGTCAAGGCGGTCGCCGCCCAGGTGGGCGCGATGGACCAGCGCGGCGGTCTGGTGGTGGCGCCGGGCGGCCTCAAGGGACTCCACCGGACCGCGATCCAGCGCGCCCGGGGCGAGGTGGAACCGGTCCCGGTGGGCGGCCCCCAGCCGGAGGGGCTTACCGGAAGCCCGTACTACGAGCGCTTCGCGAAGTTCTCACCCGTCGAGGACGCGCACCTCATCACGGCGCCCACCATCATCATAGACGCCAAGCAGGAGCACTACTTCGACATCCGCGAGCACGGCGAGCGGGTCTTCAAGGTCCTCTCCGGCCGCGTTCCCGTCGAGTACCACGCCTGGGAGATGAGCCACTACGACATCTACGGCGGCGACTGGCTCGACAAGGCGATGGCCACCGAGATCGACTTCTTCGACCGCCACCTGAAGTAGCGGTGCGCCGGCGTCGCGGGCACCCGCCTGGTCCGGGTCCGGAGGGGGAGGGTCCCAGTTGCCGCTCGGGCTTGCTCGGACCGCGGCTCTAGCTGACTTGGGTGAGGAACGCCTCGATCTCGGCGTGGAACTCGTCGGGCTTCTCGGTGGGGATGCCATGGCCGCAGTTCTCGAGCATCACCAGGTGGGCGCCATCGATCCGGCGGGACATGATGACGCTGCCGCCGGGTGGCGTGAGGGCGTCCTCGAGGCCCTGGAGGATCAGGGTGGGGCAGGTGATCGTTGCCAGATCGGCGGTGTAGTCGATGTCCGAGACGGCGCGGCAAGCGGCCGCGTAGGAAGCCGCGTCGTTGCGCTCGATGGTGAGGCGCGCGGATTCGAGGATCTCGTCGGCGTGCCGTTCGCGGTACTCCTTGCCGTATGAGAGCGCGGGCCCGGTGGGCGTCAGGGCCTTGGCCAGGCCGTCCCGCTCGATCAGGTCGGCGCGGGCGTTCCAGCCGGCTTCGGCGCGTTCGTTGACCTCGCTCGAAGTGCTGATCAGGATGAGCGCGCGGGTGCGGTCGGGGAAATCGAGGGCGAAGCGCTGGGAAACGACGCCGCCCATCGAGATCCCTCCGATCACCGCCTCATCGGCGCCGACGTCGTCGAGCACGGCGGCGAGATCGGAGGCCCACGTCTCCGGCGAGATCGTGTCCGGGCGCCGGTCCGAGCCGCCGAAGCCGCGAACGTCCCAGGTCAGGACCGCGTAGCGGTTCCGGAAGGTCCTGACGGTCGCTTCCCAGGCGTCCAGGTGGCTGCCCAGGCCGTGCGTGAAGACGACGACCGGCCCGCTGCCGGCGACCCGATAGTGGATCCGCGCGCCGTCGGCCGCAGTCGCGGACGGCACCGGTCAGGCTGCGCGCCGATTGAACAACCCCAGCGTCAGCACCAGCGGAATCAGGAAGAGTGTTGTGCGCAGCCAGCCGGGCATGTCCGTGAGTATCAGGATCAGCGTGAGCGGGATCCAGAAGACCATCCACATCCAGAGCGGGATCATCCTCCGCGGGACGGGCTCGGTGCTCGCTCCCTCCGCGATGATGATGACGACCAGGATGCCGAAACCGGCGCCGACGACACCGGCGATCAGGCCTCCGGCGGGGTAGGCGGCGGTAGCGAGAAGCAGTTCGGGCATGTTGGGGATTCCTAGGCGGTTCGCACGGACGGGACCGGTTGCGCCGGCATGCCGGCATGCCCCCGAGAACTCCCGCCGTGCCAGGTTCTGGGCGTTGAGCTTGCGGCGCGAATCGTAGCAGCCCGCGCGCTGCTGTACATTGGTCCGGGAGGATCAGCGATGCGGGTCAGCATTTCCGTTCAGAGCGCATACAACGTGGACGACTCTCGCGAGGGCGCGCGAAGGATGATCGACCGGGCCCGCGTGGCGGGGAATGCCGGGCTCGACGCGCTGTTCGTCGGCGACCACCACGCGACGGCCTTGCCGTACTACCAGAACACGGCGATCCTGGGGCGGATGCTGGCCGAGTGGGGCGAGCGGCCCGCCGGCGCCCTCTACCTGTTGCCGCTCTGGCATCCGCTGATCGTGGCCGAGCAGGTCGGCACACTGGCCAGCGTGATGACGGGCCGGTTCATCCTGCAGTGCGCGATCGGTCCCGCCGACAACCAGTTCGAGGCGATGGGCGTTCCGGTCCGGCAGCGACCGTCGCGGTTTGAGCAGTCGCTCTCCATCCTGCGCCGCCTGTGGTCCGGCGAAACGGTGACGACCGGAGGCCAGAACGATCGCTTCGGGCTTCGGGAGGCCCGCGTCTCGCCCCTCCCGCCGGAGCCGGTCGAGGTCTGGATCGGGGCCTCGGCGCCGCCGGCGATCGACCGTGCCGCCCGGCTGGGAGACGGCTGGCTGGCGGCGCCGGGGTTGACGCCGGGAGAGGCCGGCGAGCAGCTCGCTCTCTACCGGGAGGCTTGCGAACGCCATGGCGGGCCGGTCGGCGTGTGCGCGATCCGACGGGACATCTACGTCGGCGAGACGGCGGCGGAAGCGGAGGCCGCGGCGGGCGGAGTCATCTCACGCGGTTACCGGGGCTTTCCGCGCGAAGCGCTGGCCGTCGGCGACGCGGCGCGCGTCGCCGCCTCGTTCGCTGAACTGGGCGAGATGGGTTACGACGAGGTCGTTGTGCGCCACCTGGTCCAGGACCCGGCGAGGGTCCTGCAGTCGATCGGACGGCTCGCCGTAGTCCGCGAACGAATGCGCTAGCGCCGCGGGAACTGGGTGCGCCGGCGCCCTCGCCGGCATCCGGCGCGAAGCGCCGGGTTCTGGAATCCTGCGGCGCTAGCGCCGCGGCACGTCCTCCGGGAAGGGCTCGAGACCCTCGTCAAGCTCGACGCCGATGCTCCGCAGAGCCATCGACACCATCCGGTACTGGCCGACCGTGAAGATCAGGTCGATCATCTGCTGATCGCTGTAGCGGGCCTTCAGGAACGCCCATGTGCGCTCCGAGATGGCCGAGCGCCGGTGCAACTCGGTCGCCGCGCGCAGCAGGTAGCGCTCGAAGCTGCTCCACGGCCCGGCGTTCTCGCCCACGGCGACGTTGCGGATCTCCTCGTCCGTCATGCCCGCGGCCCTGGCCGCCCGCGCGTGGTGGCCCCATTCGTACTCGGCCTCGTTGAGCCACGCAGTGCGCAGGATGACGATTTCGCGGTCCCGGTCGGGAAGGGTGCTGCCGCGCAGGATGTAGCCCCCGAACGGTCCCCAAGCCTCCATCAGCGGCGGATGATGAGAGAGGGTGCGGATCAGGTTGATGCTCTCGACGCCTTCGGCCGGTGGAATCCTGGGCCCGGTTTCGCGTCGCGTCCACTGAGCTGACAGAGAACTGGCGACGAGAGCCAGGCCAAGCGTCACCGCTGCCGTCCTGCGGTAGGTCTGCGTCTTCATTGTCGATCCTCCTTGTCGCGCGTCACTATAGCCCCGCCGCGGTCCTGAAGCCCGAGTACTTCGGCTGATCGATTGCGATCTGGTTGACGACGGTGGCTCGCAGGTGCTTGTGCAGCTTCCGGTCCTCGAGCGCGATCCGGTCGCCCCGGATGGCGTGAACGAGCTTCCAGCGCAGCTCGAGCAGCGAGCCGTCGGTGTCGAGCAGACGCCGCAGCCGCTCGTGCTCGCGGCGGCGGTGCTCGACGCCGAAGTGCAGGTCCCGGTGGACGATGTCGAGCGCGTTGCCGGCAACCAGGGCGTGGAACCGGGTGCGCCCGGTCGTTTCCTCCCTCACCTGTCCGTGCAGGAAGTCGCGGGTTGCGCCGACGAGTTCCTCGAGCCGCGGCATGTCCGGGTCCGGGAGCTGCTCGGGGGCGGCGACCAGTTCGACCGCGCCAGGAATGAGCAGGTTCACGCAGTCGACCTGACACTCCGTCGTGCGGCGTCCGATCGTCACGCGTTCGACCGAGCGGTCCAGCCCCTGACGGTAGTGCTGCGTCATGCCGAGGGTGGAGACGGCCCACCAGAAGGAGCCGAACACTTCCCAGTACTGCACGCGCGCGAGCTCGACCGCCTTGCCGCTCGTCGCCTCGTAGCCGGAGAACAGGTCCTCGTAGGTGCCGAAGCCGCCGACCGGCAGCTCGGGTCCGGCGCCGTAGCGCCAGGAGTTCGTGCAGATCCAGCCGAGATCCCGCATCGGGTCGCCGATGTGGGCGATCTCCCAGTCGAGCACCGCGCTGACGCCGGTTTCGTCGACCATCAGGTTGCCGTTGCGGAAGTCGTTGTGGACCAGGGTCCGCTCCGGCGAATCCGGCAGGTTTTCCATCAGCCAGCGTGCCGTGAAGTCGATCATCGGCTGCGGCGTGTCGAGGGCCTCGTAGCGGCCGCGGGTCTGCTCGATGAAGTCGGCCGCGCTCAGGGTCGCGAGATCGCGCTCGAGGCCGTGGGCCTCGAGGTCGATCGTGTGCAGCCGGCCCAGGATCTCGCCGCATTGCCGGGCGAGCTTCGGGCGCACTTCGGCGAGTTCCGGGGAGCGCACGATTCGCGCGCCCAGGGCGACGCCGTCGAGCCACTCCATGACGAACCCGGCGCCGAGTTCGTCACCGGGCTCGAGGACGTAGAACACCTCGGGCTCGGGGATGCCGTTCCGGCGGGCGACCTGCATCAGCTTCGCCTCGATCCGCAGGCCCGGCGCGCTCCGCTCGACGGCTCTGGCTTCTTCGCCCTTGCCGCCTTGGGATCGCCTGAGCGCGAGCGCGCGGAGCCCGGCGGGCGTTTCGATTCGCAGGCGGTAGGTTTCCTGGCTGGCGCCGCCCGAAAGCCGCTCGATGCTCGCCAGGCGCTCGCAACCGTCGATCTCCCGCCGGAGCACCCGGTCCAGCCGAGCCTCGAAGCTGTCCTTCTCCCAGTAGGCGCCGCTGCCGCCGGCCACCGGAGCGAGCAGGTAGATCTCGTCGCCGTCCTGGAGTTCGCGATCTCGGTTCTCCTCCAGTGGGCGGCGCTCGCCGTTGATCATCAGGGTGTCCCGGAGATGCGGCGAGTTCGAGATGGCCTCCGAGAGCGGCACGCCGGCGCGTTCGGCGGCCGGAAGCAACTCGGCCAGCGTCGCGCCGGGCGCGAGACGGAAGGTACGGTCGATGTCGTGCCAGCCGGCGCCGATACGCCCCTTGATCAGGACGCGGACGCGGATCTTCCCGGGCTTCGGCTCGGACGGGAAGATCAAGCGACGGAAGAGGCCCATGAACCCGGCGTCGTCAGGAGACGCGGAAGCGACTTCGGAGGCTCGCTCTTCCGTGGCGGGTCATCAGGTGATGCGGACCGGCGGCGGCGCCGACCTCCCGGTCAGGCCAGGTGCGCTTCCAGCAGGTCGTCCATGCCGAGTCGCTCGGCGCGGCTCCGGCTGAGCCGGCCGGTGTCCGGATCCCAGTCCATCGCCTGGTAGTAGTCCCGCTTCAGTTGCTCGAGGGGCGCCCGGACTCCGGCCAGCGGTCCGGTCTCGAGCCGGCCGTCGCCTTCGCCCATCATGCGGGCGTGGGGCTTGAAGTCCGACGGCGCGATCCCCTCGCGGACGTTGAAGGCGTTCCGCAGGTTCTGGATCCGTTCGCCGCAGAGCAGCAGCTCCTTCTGGTCCACGTCCCAGCCGGTCAGGGCGTTCACCATGTCGACCCAGGGCAGGCCGCCGGTGAGGCCGGTGAACATGCAGAGACCCAGGCCGTTCAGCGTCTGGTGGGCGTTGCTGTAGTGGGCCTGGGCCATGCCTTTGTTCTTCGTGCCCTTCCACGCGATCGTCACTTCGTCCTTGTCGACGGCCTCGGGCAACGGGAAGCCGGCGCCGAAGGTCTCGTTCCAGGACGCGGAACCGGCGGTGTGGCGGCCCGGCGTCGGATCGGCGATGTAGGTCACGCCCATCAGCGAGGTGAAGCGCGGATCGTGGTACGCGGGTTCCTGGCCGCCCACGTGGACCGCGTAGGCATCGGTGCCGCGGCCGACGTGGCGGGACGCGGAGGCGAGGCCGTGACGCAGCCAGTCGCCGCAGCCCTCGCCCTCGCCCATCTTGACGGTGAGGGCCAGCGCGCCCTCGCCGTTGCCCCAGCGCATGTCGACGCCGTCGAGGTCGTCCGCGGTGAGATCGCCGCGTTCGACCGCCTCGCACACCCAGGCGATCGTGGCGCTGGAGCTGACCGCGTCCATGCCGTAGCGGTTGCAGGCGTCGTGGCAGGCGGTCACGAGTTCCAGGTCGTCGTTCAGGATGTTCGCGCCGAAACCGACGATCGTCTCGTAGTCCGGACGGCGCACGTCCGAAAGACCGCGGCTCCTGACGCCGACGATCCCCTTGCAGGGCGCGGGGCAGTCGCCGCAGCTCAGCTTCTTCGTGATCAGCTTGTCGACTTCCGCGCCGTCCAGCTTCCAGCCCTTCTTCGCGAGCGGGAAATCCCGCGCCCCGACGCCGGTCCAGTTCTTGAGCGGCGCGTCGCCGTTCTCGACCGAGAGAGCGACCGCCGCCGTCGTGCCGCGGTCGGCCCACATCTGGCGCATCGCCGGCTGCGGCGACTCGATCTTGATCCCGAACTTCGCGAACATCCGGTACACGAAACCGAAGTGCTTCTTCGGCGAGGCCATCTTGACGACGAGGCGCATCGGCAGGCTGATGTCGCTGCGGTACTCGCGGTTCACTTCGTCGCACAGGGCCCGGAAGCGCTTCTCGTCGCGAACCGGCACGCTGTTACCCGTATTCTCGCCACCGTCGACGACCACCGCCTTCAGGTTCTTGGAGCTGAAAACAGCGCCGAAGCCCTGGCGGCCGAAGGCGTGGTAGCGGTCGTTCATCACCGAGGCGATGCGGGCGCCGCGCTCGCCCGCCGGTCCGATCGCCGACACGCCGACCCGGAACTTCGTGCCGTAGCGCTTCTGAAGCGCGTCGAATGCCTCGGGAATCTGGGTGCCCCAGAGGTCGCCGGCCGGCTCGATCGCGATGCCTTCCTCCCGGATGACGAGGACCGACGGTTCGGCGGCGCGTCCGCGGACCACCAGCGCGTCGTAGCCGGCGTGGCGGAGGTGGATCGCCGTGCTGCCGCCCGAGTTCGAGTCGGCCCAGGTGCCGGTGAGCGGCGACTTGCCGACGATCTGGATGCGTCCCGAGAACGGCGTCCGCAGCCCCGTGAGCAGACCCGAGACCAACGCGAAGCAGGCCTCCGGCGCGGTCGCCTCGGCGCCGGCGGGGAAGTGCTTCCACATCAGCCAGGCGCCGAGGCCGTAGCCGCCGAGGTACTGGCGGAACACGTCCGCCGGGATCGTCTCGGTGCGGTGCTCGCCGGTCGAGAGGTCGACGGCCAGGGCGCGGCCGTGGGCGCCGTAGAGGCCGTTCTTGCCGTTGCCGCCATGGGACTCGTTCATCTGCTGCGTACCTCCCCGTGGGCTGCCGGAGACGGCAAGGATAGCCGGCTCGCTCCCGGACGTCCGCCGTGCTTGGCGTATCCTCGCGCACCATGCCGGAAAACCCAACATCGCCCCGGAGTCTCCGCCTGCCTGGAGCGGGCGGCATCGAATTGCAGGTCTACGACTACGGCAACGAGGGGGCGCCGCCTCTCGTGCTGCTGCACGGGATGCAGGACCTGGCGATGGCGTTCGAACCGGTGGCGAACCGCTTCCGCGATCGCTACCGGGTCGTTTCCTTCGACCTGCGCGGCCACGGCGACAGCGGCAAGCCCGGCGTCTACGCGCTGCCGCACTTCATCGCCGACCTGCACGCGGTCATCTTCCAGCTTCAACTGGAGCGGCCGGTGCTGGTGGGCCACAGCCTGGGCGGCCAGATCGTCAGCCACTACGCCGCCGTGTTCAACGACGTGCCAAGCGTGATCGTCAACATCGACGGTGTCGGCGCGCCGTTCCGCGAGAGCGACATGCCGGTGGAGAACCGGCAACTCCGGCTCCAGAACGGCCACACAAGCCTGCTGCGTCCCGGAGGCCACAAGCGGCCGATGATGGACCTGGACGACGCCTGGCGCCTGTACTGCCGGTTCCATCCAGGGCTCGACCACGACCTGGCGCGGCACCTGGTCGAGATCGGCACGACCGAGCACCCGTACGGCGGCTTGCAGTGGAAGTGGGACCCGCAGGTGGAGACGACGGGGCTCACGATGTCGAGCCGCCTGTCGGAGGAGCGCTGGCCCTGGGTCACGTGCCCGGTGCTCGTGGTTACCGGTGGCCGGTCGGCCGAGTTCTACCGGGGCCGCGGCGGCATCGACCACGACACGCCGGCGGCGCCGGACGAGATCGAGCGGCGGGTGCGCCTGTTCCGCAACGTTCACCACGTCGAGATCCCGGAGGCGGGCCACATGGTCCACTTCGACGCGCCGGAGCGGCTGGGCGAGATCATCGGCGCCTGGCTGGAAGCCGGATAGACCGGCGCCGGGAAGGCGCGGGCATCCTGCCCGTATCCGGCCCCCTGGGTCGCTTTGAATGGAGGTAACCACCGTGGACTTCGAGATCCCCCAGGACATCCGCGACAAGCTGGCCGAGCTCGACGACTTCATCGAGCGTGAGATCAGGCCGCTGGAGCGGCAGGACGACAACGTTCGCTTCTTCGACCAGCGCCGGGAGTGGGCGCGGACGGACTTCGACAACGACGGAAAGCCGCGCCCCGAGTGGGAGGCGCTGCTGCGCGAGATGAAACGACGCGCCGACGCGGCCGGCCACCTCCGGTTCGGCCTGCCGAAGGAACTCGGCGGCCAGGACGGCTCGAACCTCGCGATGGCCGTGATTCGGGAGCACCTGGCGGCCAAGGGTCTGGGCCTGCACAACGATCTGCAGAACGAGTCCTCGATCGTCGGCAATTTCCCGACCGTGATCATGATGCACCGCTTCGGAACGCCGGAGCAGAAGGAGCGGTTCATGGAGGGGATGATGACCGGCGCGGTGCGGATGGGCTTCGGCCTGACCGAGCCGGACCACGGCTCGGACGCGACCTGGCTCGAGACCTCCGGGGTCCGGGACGGCGACGACTGGGTGATCAACGGCGCCAAGCGCTTCAACTCGGGCCTTCACGCGGCCACCCACGACCTGATCTTCGCCCGCACGTCGGGCGATCCGGGCAAGGCGGACGGTGTCACCTGCTTCATCGTGCCGACCGACTCGCCGGGCTTCGAGGTCCCCTTCATGTGGTGGACCTTCAACATGCCGACCGATCACGCCGAGGTGTCGCTGACCGACGTGCGCGTGCCGAACGAGGCGATCCTGGGCGAGGAGGGGCGCGGCTTGGCCCTGGCGCAGACCTTCGTCCACGAGAACCGGATCCGTCAGGCCGCCTCGGGCGTCGGCGCGGCCCAGTTCTGCATCAACGAAAGCGTCAGGTACGCGCGTGAGCGGATCGTCTTCGACAAGCCGCTGTGGCTCAACCAGGCGATCCAGTTCCCGCTCGCCGAACTCCAGACGGAGTGCGAGATGGTCCGCAACCTCGTCTACAAGACCGCCTGGGAACTCGACCAGCAGCACCACATGGAGGTCACCGACAAGGTCTCCATGTGCAACTACCGCGCGAATCGCCTCGTCTGCAACGCGGCCGACCGGGCCATCCAGACCCACGGCGGCATCGGCTACACCCGGCACATGCCGTTCGAGCACATCTACCGCCACCACCGGCGGTACCGGATCACCGAAGGCTCGGAGGAGATCCAGATCCGCCGCGTGGCGGGGATCATGTTCGGCAAGCGCGCGAAGCGCTAGGAGCTAGGAACGGGCGTCGGAGGTCCGTACGGCGGTCCGGGCGGGCATCGGACGCACCCGCCCGGCCTTGGGCGTGCCTGAAGGGGTCGGGTCCCAGGTGGCGTTCGCACTTGAGAGGGGATGGGAGGGGATGGCGCTCACTCCGCTTCACTCGCTCCGGTTGGGCGCCGGTTGGCTCGATGTCGTCGGCCGTCGCTCGTTCAGAGGCGCCTGGCACCCGACCCCTTCAGGCCCTTCGGGCCGGGCTGGAGGTCGTTGCCGGTCGATGGGGCCGTGGCTTCCTCGGGTCAAGTGTTCGGTGCGTCAGCCATGGGATCCGGCGTTGGACCTAGCGGTCGCCAAGCCCTCTCGGGGATGACGACGTTGCGAGCGTCGTTGCGGGCCGTATGCTTCGGCGGGTGAAGCCGGGCCAGTGAATCGCCATGCGCGTGAAGGCGGCAAGGTGCCCGCCATTTCACCGGGTCAGGGAGCTACCCCGACCCTGGGTAAGCGGCTCTTGTATGGGGCGGGTGACCCGGCGCAGAGGCCGGTCACGCGATAGCGATTCGCTACCTGTCACCCTAACACGAGCGGCACAGTCCAGCGGAAGAAGAGCGGGATGAGCTTGACCCTCTTTCGCGGATAGGCGTTACCGAAAGCTGTGCGTCATCGGTACCTCACTGACTCAGCTTACGCCGGTCTGCGTTGGCCTCAAGCCGGGCACGAAACTCCTCGCTCTCCTTGAGCACCTCGTCTCGACGATCAAGGGCCGCTCGAACCACGCCGTATAGGAAGTGGGCCGTCTCTGCGTCCACCTCAAACACCAGTTCGATCAGATCATCTCGTGCCTGCCATTGCTCCAGTTTCGAGGGCTTAAGTACCTCTAGCGCTTCCAGCGCTTCGGCGAGCCGGTCCTTTAGCGCTTGAGTTTGGTGCCATGTGCGCGGTGGATCTGCAGACTTCAGGGGCTCGACCATCTCCAAGAACTCGGCCAACTGGTCCTCCCGCGTTTCGTGCGACATCCCCAGCAAGCCGGATTGCGGACTTGCTGGGGTTGCTTCCTCCGTTTCCTGCGCCACCACGTTGAACGCGAGTGCGGCTAGAGCGAACGCGCAGAGGATCATTGGCACCTTCAACGGCCGAATCCTTCGAAGAAGTTGCAGGTCTCCAACTGGTCCCTGGCGAACTCCAAGTCTAGGAGAGCGAGCATGCATCCCGTGAAGAAACCTCCAAGTTTACAGTGTTCATCTACCCGACTCTGAGCGGACGCTACCGCAGCCGCTTCGCCGGTACACGGTGCCTCCTCGGGCTCTGTCTCGCCTTCCGGCGGGTTTCCGCTACCGCCCGCTCCAGGCAACGGCTGACACCCCCACGGGTCAGGACACGGTGGGTCCGGCGGTGACGGTGGCGGCGGCGGTGGGGGTGGTGGAAGTGGTGGCGGCTCGCATCCGGGGAAGTAGTCACAGTCATCCGGCGGCGGAGTCTCCGTGACCGTGCATGTTGAGAGCGTGGTTGGAGTGGAGGGCCGACGGCAGTAGTAGCCGGCCGCGAACCTGGTCCGCGGACGGAGCATCACGGGCTGGGTACCCGTTTCCTGCAACGACATTTAGGCCCGGAACGCCTTGATCGGCGCGGGAAGGCAGGGAATGCTGATCTGGATTGCCGTGCCCGGGCGCGGGTACTTGCCGAGGTTGCGCGCTACGACGCCGGCTCCAGAATCGCCTGGTAGGTGAGGCGCCGGCTCAGCGAGCGGACGTCGGGCCGTCGCGGTCCGAAGTGCTGGATCATGCCGACGAAGACGAGGTCTTCCTTCGGGTCGATCCAGAACCAGGTGCCGGCGGCGCCGCCCCAGGAGTACTCGCCCTTCGAGATGCCGTCCGCCGCGACCGGGTCGAGGACGACGGCGAAGTCGAGGCCGAAGCCGGTGCCCGGCGACATCTCCTTCAGCTCGCGGGGCAGGTGATTCAGGTGCATCAGCCTGACCGTCGAGGGCGCGAGGATGCGCACGCCGTCCAGTTCGCCGCCGTTCAGCAGCATCTGGGAGAAGCGCATGTAGTCCATCGTGGTGGATACCAAGCCGCCGCCGCCGGAGAGGAAGTTCGGCGGTTCGAGGTAGTTGCGGCGGCCGCCGAAGCCCTCCCGCGCCAGCAGGTTGCCGTCGGCGTCGTGGGTGTAGACCTGGGCGAAACGGTGCGCCTTGTCGTCCGCGACGTGGAAGGCGGTGTCGTTCATCCCCAGGGGACCGAACAGGCGCTCGTTGAGGAACTCGTCGAACCTCTGGCCGGAGAGCACCTCGACCAGGTAGCCCTGGACGTCGACCGCGACGCTGTAGTGCCACATCGAGCCGGGCTGCTGCCGGAGCGGAATCTTCGACAGCTTGTCGATCATGTCCTTGAGCGTGGAGTCGTTGTCGAGGACGTTCGCCTCGTTGTACAGCGTGTCGACCTGGGACTGCGAGAAGATGCCGTAACTGAGCCCGGCGGTGTGCGCCATCAGCTCGCGGATGGTCATCGGGTGGTCGGCCGGCTCGGTGATCGGCTGACCGTTCGGCCCGTCCTCCCTGGCGACGACCAGGCCCTCGAACTCGGGGATGTAGCGGTGCACGGGGTCGGAGAGCCGGAACTTGCCCTCCTCGTAGAGGATCATCAGGGCGACGCCGGTGATCGGCTTGGTCATCGAGTAGATGCGGAAGATGACGTCCTCGGTCATCTCGGCGCCGGCCTCGATGTCGCGATGGCCGAAAGTCCCGAAGTGCGCGATCTTGCCGTGGCGCGAGATCATCGTCGTGATGCCGGAGAGGAGGCCGTCGTCGACCAAGCCCTGCATCGCTTCGTTGAGGCGTTCGAGCCGCTCGCTCGACATGCCGACTTCTTCGGGCGCGACCCTGGCCAGGTCGCGCGGCCCCTGCATCGGCACGTCGGCGCGGGACTGGGCGCAGGCGACGAGACCGAGGCTCAGGAAGGCGGCGGCGAGGACCGCGGCCGCCAAGCGGAACGCTTGGATCGAACGAGTCATGAACTCTCCCTTGACGGACGGTGAACCGGGACGTACGGAAAGGGCAAGACTAGCAGCATTCGAAGCGGTTGCGCTTCGCTGTCGCGCGGGGCGCTCGCGAGGCCGCGCGGTGACGGATCGTCGCTGCTACGATCGTTGAACCTGGATGGAGAAGATGATCGACAGGCCGAAGCTCGCGCGGGACATCATGGTGACGCGGCTGGTCACGGTGCATCCGCGCACTCACGTGTTCGACGGCATCGCGGCGCTGCTCCGGCATCGGATCACCGGCGCGCCGGTGATCGGCGAACGCCACCGCTATCTCGGGATGCTGTCGGAGAAGAGCTGCCTGACGGTCCTCACCGTGACGGCGCGCGCGGCGGACGAGCGCGGGCTGGCGGCGAGCCGGCGTTCGCGATCGCGGGACTTCATGGCGAAACGCCTGGTCACGCTCCGGGCCGGCATGCCCGCGCTCGATGCGATCGCCCTCCTGCTGAAGAACCGGATCTCGGGCGCGCCGGTGGTGGATCGGGCCGGTCGCTTCCTGGGCGTGTTCTCCGAGAAGTTCTCGATGGACGTGCTGCTCGGCCTGGCCTACGACCAGTTGCCGGCCGCGCCCGTGGACGCGTTCATGAACACTGACTTCGGACGGGTGATCGAGGGCTCCGAACCGTTGCTCGAGATCGCGCAGCGTTTTCTCGACACGCCGTACCGGCGCCTGCCGGTGGTCAAGGCCGGCACGCTACTGGGTCAGGTCAGTCGCCGGGATGTGCTCGCGGCGGAGCATCATCTGACATCGGCCCTCGACGGCCGGCGGTCCATCCTGCGGGAGCGCAGCAGCGAACTCGGTCTGGAAGATCTGGCGGCGCCGGAGGAAGAGGTGGACCCGACCGACTTCGAGCTCGATTCGACGGACGCTTCCGCGTTCATGGACCGCAAGGCGCGCACGATCGCCGAGGACACGGACCTGCTGACCATCGCGCGCATCTTCAAGAGCACGCCGTACCGGCGGCTGCCCGTGCTGCGCGGCCGCAGACTGGTGGGGCAGATCAGCCGCCGCGACGTGCTCGCCGCCACTCACGGCCTGTTGGTCAAGGCGCCGCAGCCGGGCCAGGCGCTGCTCTACCTGAGCGCCGTCGTCGACTCCGGCGAGCGGCCGTCGCTGTCCTGAGCGCGAACCGCACGTGAAGCAAGCCGGTCGCCGCACCCTGCCTGAAGGAGGAGCCATGTCCCATCCGTCCGTCGAACCGTCGAGGCACGCCCGCCGGGGCCTGTTCACACTGTTTGCGCTCCCGGCCCTCGTGCTGCTGGTGGCGGCGCCGGCCGCGGCCGTGGAAGATGAGGAAGAACCGAAGCTGGTGGAGCCCGCGCCGCCGCGACCGGACGGCGAGGGGCAGGGGCCGTTCGACCGCCTGATCCTGCGCGGCGTGATGGTGGTCGACGGGACCGGCGCGCCGCCGATGGGGCCGGTCGACATCGTCATCGAGGGCAACCGGATCGAGGAGATCCGGAGCCTCGGCATGGCCAACACGGAGATCGACGAGAGCAGGCGCCCGAAGGGCGCCGACTACGAAGTCGATCTCTCCGGTTCCTGGGTGCTGCCGGGACTGGTCGATCTTCACGTCCACACCGGCGGGGTGCCGAAGGCGCCGCGTGCCGAGTACATCTACAAGCTGTGGATGGCGCACGGCATCACGACGGCGCGCGGCGTACCCAGCGGGCCACTGGAGTGGGACCTGAGCGAAAAGGAGCGCAGCCGCAGGAACGAGATCACCGCGCCGCGTTTCGTTTCCTATCAGCGTCCGGGCAGCGGCAAGGAGTGGAGAGACCGGGACATTCGCACCCCCGCCGACGCCCGCGAGTGGGTGCGGTACGCCCACGAGAAGGGCGTGGACGGCCTGAAGCTCGGAGCGCTTCCGCCGAAGATCATGGCGGCTCTGCTCGACGAGGCCGGCAGCCTGGGCATGGGGTCCACCGCTCATCTCGACCAGATGGGGGTCGGCAACATGAACGCGATCGACTCCGCGCGGCTGGGGCTGGTCGGGATGACCCACTTCTACGGACTCTTCGAGTCGATGTACGAAGGTCACGACGTACAGCCCTGGCCGGCCGAGATGAACTACATGGACGAGCAGTTC
>JAPVWO010000028.1 GCA_027493375.1 Candidatus Multivorans thiocomprendens
CGGGAAGTAGACGTTCGCCACCAGCAGTTGACCGAACAGGGCCAGTTGGAGGCGGCCCTCGGCGTCGAAGCGCTGCTCGCCGAGCGAGGTGCGGACCCAGGCCGGCTTCAGGCGCGAGTAGAGGCCGACGCCGGAGTAGCCGGGTCGTTCGGCGCTCGAGAAGGCCGTGTGCCAGCGACTCGGCCGGCGCAGCTCGGGCGCAAGTTGCTCGGCGCGCGCCTTGGTTTCCTGCAGGCCGACGACCTGCGCCCGGCTGGATCGGAGCCACTCGAGGAACCCCTTGCGGCCGCAGGCGCGCAGTCCGTTCACGTTCCAGGACACGACGCGGATGCGGCGGCGCTTCCGGAGGCTCACGTGCGGCTCCGCTTCCCGGCGCCCAGGTCGTAGGACATGATCATCATGTCGCGGGTGCGTCCGGAGCGGTCGATGACCCAGTCGGTGAGCAGGGCCTCGGGCGAGAACCCGAGTCGCTCGAACACCCGCCGCGCGCCGATCTGCTCACGCGTCATCTGCGCGACCAGCTTGAGCAGGCCCAGCTCTCTGGCCGTCTCGAACACGCGCTCGGTCAGAACGTGGCCGAGTCCGCGGCGGCGGTGGGCTTCGGCGATGATCACGCGGATCTCGCCCAGGTGGCTCATCCACTGCAGGCCGCGCAGGTTCAGGCTGCCGTAGCCCACGAGTGTGCGCTCGCCGCACTGGACCTGGTCGAGGGATTCGATGTTCACGGGTCGCTCGGTCAGACACCGCAAAGCTAGCAGTTTCGCCGTCGGGTATCGTCGCCCCCGAACCGAATCAGGGAGGGCGAGAGACATGGCTCCAATACCGAAGGGCGGTACCGTCGCGGTCACGGGCAGCGCCGGCTTCGTCGGCGGCTGGACGGTTCGGCTGCTGCTGGACGAGGGCTACCGGGTGCGCGCCTGCGTGCGCGACGCGAACGATCCGGAGAAGACGACCTTTCTGCGCGAGATGAACGGCCATGCGTCAGGCCGGCTGACGCTCCACTCGGCGAACCTCGACGAGGCGGGTTGCTTTGACGACATCTTCGCCGGCTGCCACGGTGTCGCCCATATCGCGCACGTCAGTGACTACAACGATTTCGACTACGTGAAGAACGTCTGCGATCACATGGTCGAGAGCATCGAGAAGTCGGGTTCGGTCACCCGCGTGGTCGTTACTTCAAGCATCGCGGCCGTCATCATGGAGGCCGACATCTACGAGTTCGTCCGCCGGCCGGTCCTGTACGAGGACCGCTATCCGGACGAGTCGAACCCGAAGCGGACGCCCGAGCGGGGCCACGGGTACTCGATGAGCAAGATCTACGCTCAGCGCGCCTTCGCGGACGCGGCGGAGAAGAGCGGGCGCTGGGACGCGATCACCTGCTGCCCAGGCGACAACGTCGGTCCGATCCTGTCGGCGCACCAGAAGGAGAAGGGCCCCTGGCAGCACAACATCGAGCTGATGCTGCGCGGGGAATGCGAGCAGACGCAGGCGTACCGGCCCTGGATGACGGTCGACGTCCGTGACGACGCCGAGTGCCACATCCGGCTGCTAGAGAGCGTCAGCGTCAGGAACGGCGAACGCTACATCGCCTGGTCGGCGGACGCGGTACCGGTGGAGGAGATCAACGCAGGCATCGACCGGCTGCTGCCGGAACTCCGGCATGACACGCCTCCGGTCACCGAAATCCACCCCGAACACATACAGAAGCGAGAGCAGGAGCTTCGCGGTATCTGGGCCGGCGTCGAGCTGCGCAACGACCGGATGCGCGAGGCGACGGGCGTTGCTTTCCGGCCGTTCGACGAGTCGCTGCGCGACTGCGTGGAGTCGCTGATCGCCGTCGCCAAGGTCGAACCGAAACGGCGGCCCGAGGCGGACGCCTGAGGCGGGGCGCCACTGGTTGCACCCGCCGGTCCGGGGGCCTGAGGGGAGGGTCCCATCGGCCGTGCGCGCTCTCTGAGCGAATGGGGAGGACTGCGCGCGCTCCACTACGCTCGCTCCGATAGGTTCTCGGTTGATGAGTAGACGACGGGCGTCGCTCGCTTCGAGTCCGCTGGGACCCTCCCCTCAGGCCCCCGGACCGGCTGGACGGCGTCGAGTTCCCGGGTCGCCCCAGGGTGGCAGTTGGCTGCAAGTTGCCGCGGTTGCAGGTTTCGTGTCGGGTGGGCGGAACGTGCTGCTGCTTCTTGTGGCGTTTGCAACGGGTGCTGCTGCTGAGGAGCCGGAGAACCCGTTCACGAGTGCCATCGACGTGCGGATGGGGCAGCGGCAGTTCCAGTCGAAGTGCACGAGTTGTCATGGGCTGGATGCCACTGGAGGTGAGGAGGCGGACGGGCCGGATCTGACGACCGGACGGTTCCAGCATGCGTCGACGGACGCTGGCCTCCATGACGTGATTCGCGACGGCATCGAGGGCACGTCGATGCGTGGCCTGCGGCGCGCCGGGGATCAGGAGATCTGGCAGTTGGTGACGTACCTCCGCACGCTCTCGGACGCTGTCGATCTGGCGGCCCTGCCGGGTTCGCCGGAGGCGGGACGGGCGGTGTTCGAGCGGCTGGACTGCGAGCGCTGCCACATGGTGGAGGGGCGTGGCGGTCGGCTCGGGCCGGACCTTTCGCGTGTCGGAGGGCGGCGCGATCCCGAGGAACTTGCCCGGGATTTGACCGAGCCGAGTGCCGAGGTTGCGCCTCGCTGGTGGACGGTGCGAGTGACTCGCGCCGACGGCACGGTGATCGAGGGGCTGAGGATGGGCGAGGACACCTTCAACCTCCGCATCATGGACGGCGAGGAGGGGCTGCGGTCGTTCACGAAGGCGTCGCTGCGTTCCGTCGAACGGGGGCGGAAGTCGACGATGCCCGCCGAGCCGCTCGCGGACGCGGAGCGCGACGACCTGGTCGCGTATCTCGCTTCGTTGCGGGGGAGCGACTCTTGAAACCGATCGGTTGGACCGGCGCGGCGCTGCTCCTGGCCACTGCGCATACGGCGCCCGCCCAGGAGCCAGGTGCAGACGGCATGCCGCTCCTCTCGCCGGTGACCTGGGAACGGCTCGTGAACTCGGACGACGAGCCGCACAACTGGCTCATGTACCACGGCGCGCTGCACGGGCAGCGCTTCAGTCGGCTCGATCAGATCAACCGAGGGAACGTGGAGCGCCTGGAGCTGAAGTGGGCGCACCAGATCCGGCAGCTCGACCGCAACGAGACGACGCCGCTGGTGGTGGACGGCGTCATGTTCATCACCGAGTCGCCCAGCAACGTGACCGCGGTCGACGCGGCGACGGGGCGTGCCTTCTGGCGCTACGAGCACCCGCTTCCGGATGGCATCAGGGTGTGCTGCGGGCGCAACAACCGCGGCGTGGCGATCCTGGGCGAGACGCTGTACATGAGCACGAACGACGCTCACCTGGTGGCGGTCGACGCCCGTTCGGGTTCTCTCCTCTGGGACACCGAGGTGGCGGACCACACGAAGGGCTACAGCAAGACGGCGGCGCCGCTGATCGTGGGCGACACGGTCGTCACCGGCATCGCCGGCGGCGAGTTCGGGATCCGCGGCTTCATCGACGGCTACGACGCCGCGACCGGCGAGCGCAGGTGGCGTACGTACACGGTGCCGGGACCCGGTGAACCGGGGAACGAAACATGGGCCGGCGATTCCTGGCGCACTGGTGGCGCGCCGACGTGGCTGACCGGCGTCTACGACCCGGAACTCGACCTCATCTACTGGGGCGGCGGCAACCCGGCGCCGGACTGGAACGGGGACCTGCGCCTGGGCGACAACCTGTACTCGTCCTCGGTGCTGGCGCTCGACGGAAAGACCGGGGAGATCGTCTGGCACTTCCAGTTCACGCCCCATGACGTGTGGGACTGGGACGCGGTCCAGGTGCCGGTGCTGGCCGATGTCGAGCTGAACGGCGAGCCTCGCAAGACGATGCTGTGGGCGAACCGAAACGCCTTCTACTACCTGCTCGACCGGACGAGTGGACAGTTTCTGCTGGGTGAACCGTTCGCGCTCCAGACCTGGGCGCACGGCCTGGACGAGAACGGCCGGCCGATCCTCCGCGAGAACGTGTTCCCGACCGAGGAGGGCACCACGGTGGCGCCGATCGCCGGCGGCGCGACGAACTGGTGGTCGCCGGCCTACAGCCCGCGCACCGGCTTCCTCTATGTCAACTCCTTCGACGCGGAGAGCGTCTACTACCAGCGTGACGACGAGTACGAAGAGGGCAGCACCTTCCTGGGCGGCGGCCACCGGATGCGGCTCGAGGCCGACCACTACAAGAGCGCGGTCCGGGCGATCGAGGCGACGACGGGGGAGATCCGCTGGGAGTTCCCGATCACGCCGCGAAGCCGGAGCGGCGTCCTGGCCACCGCCGGCGGCCTGGTCTGGAGCGCCAGCGTCGACGGCTACTTCTTCGCCCTCGACGAGGAGACCGGCGAGCCGCTCTGGCGGATCTCGCTCGGCGCCGCGCCGCACGCCTCGCCGATGAGCTACGCGGTCGGCGGGCAGCAGCGGATCGTCGTCGCGATGGGCAACGTCGTCTTCGTGTTCGGGCTGCCGGAGAAGTAGGCTTCGGACCGGTCGGCGCGAACCGGGCGGAGATTCCGGAGATGGGAGTTCGCTGATGAAGCCTTGGAAGTGGTGTCGGATCTGTTGTTCCGGAAGTGGTGGTTCCGGGCTCGGTCGCAACTTCGCCAGTGCGCTCCTGGTGCTGGCGGCCACGCAAGCGTTGCCGGCGGCGTCAGCCGGGCAGGAGCCGGACAACGGCGCGGACGGCCGAGTGGAGAACGCCTTCATGGCCGATCGGAACGGCGATGGCGTGTCGACGGAAGACGAAGTGAGGCCAGGCGCGTTCTCGCTGCTGGATGTCAACCGGGACGGCCGAGCCGAACCCGAGGAGGTGCGCGCGTTCCTCGCGCGCGGGCGTGGACCCTTCAGTTGGGTAAACCCGCCTGGGGAGGATCGCAGGGTTCCGGGCGTGACTCACGCGACGTTCACGAGTCCCTCCATGGGCGTTCAGGTGGGCTACAACATCTACCTTCCGCCGGGGTACGACGCCGCCGCGAATCGTCATGCCCGTTATCCGGTCATCTACTACCTGCACGGCGGGCGCTCTGCAGGGGTTTTCGCAAGGGGGACGAGGGACGACACGGATCATGTTCAGGTATCCCCACCTGTTCATCTCCGCCGCACCTGGTGGCCCCGGCTATGCGGTGGAAGAACTGATCTTCGAGAACGACGGCGTTGAACGGGACCCGAGGGTGGCGGGTCAGAACGCCAGGTCCTTTGACTTCGGCAAGGGGAACGATGCGTACAGCCTTGCCCGGTCCTACTCCGAAGGTGGAATGCAGCCGGCGCTCGACATCATGATCTGGGTGGGAACCAGGGGGTTCAACTACGAGGCCACCCTGGAGTACCTGGGCTACTTGTATGGACTGCGTGTTCCGGCCGAGCGGTTCGCGGGGCCCGGTTCGCTGAGGGCCCGGCAGGTCGAGGACCGGGCGGCGCCGCAGGCGGACGAGCGGGATGCCGCGGCGGAGGGCGTCCACGACGATCGCGACGAAGGCGAGTCGGAGGAACCGGCCGCGCATGTCGACGAGGAGATCGTCGTCACCGGCAGCCGGGCGCGGGAGCGTTCGGTGACGAAGTCGATGGTGCCCGTCGACGTGATCTCCGCGGAGCACGTGGCGCATCAGGGCGAGACGAATCTCGACATGCTGCTGCGCAACGTCGTGCCGTCGCTCAACATCAGTTCAATCAGTGGCGATGCGGCAACCATCGTGCGGCCGACGAACCTGCGCGGTCTGGCGCCCGACCACACGCTGGTGCTGGTGAACGGCAAGCGGCGGCACCGCGGAGCCGTGATCCTGTGGTCGCGAATCGGCGTTTCCCACGGCGCGCAGGGGCCTGACCTGTCCGCGATTCCGGCGATCGCGCTTCGCCAGGTCGAGGTGCTGAGGGATGGCGCTTCGGCGCAGTACGGCTCCGACGCGATCGCGGGGATCATGAACTTCCGGCTCAAGGAAGCGCGCGCCGGCGGTTCGCTCGAGGTGCTGACCGGGCTGTACGACGCGGGCGACGGCGAGTCCGTCACGGTTGCCGGCAACCTCGGCCTGCCCTGGGGCGAGACCGGTTTCGCGAATCTGAGCCTCGAGGTCGGCGGTGCGAACCCGACGAACCGCGCCATTCAGCGAGCCGACGCGGCGGCTCTGGTCGCCGCGGGGAACACCCATGTTGCCGATCCCGCGCAGAGATGGGGCAAGGCCGAGGTCGACGACGACGTGAAGTTCTGGATCAACTTCGGCCGGCCCCTGGGTAGCAGCGGGACGGTGCGGTTCTACGGCTGGGCGAACCACGCCGACCGTCACGTGACGGCGAGGAACTTCTTCTTCCGCAACCCGAACACCCGGGACGCGGTCTACAGCGGCGACGCCGGCGCGTCGCTGCTGATCGGCGACGTCCTGGACGCGGCCGACGGGACGCCGGACGGCTCGGCCGGATGCCCCGTCGTCGCGGTGACGGATGCGTTGCCGGATCAGGACGGGCTCGCCCGGGTACTTGACGATCCGAACTGCTTCAGCTTCCAGGAGCTCTTTCCGGGCGGCTTCCAGCCGGTGTTCGGCGGCGACCGCGTGGACTCGTCGCTCGTCCTCGGAGTTCGCGGGTTCACCGCCTCCGGGACCGTATGGGACGTGAGCGTCAGCGTCGGCCGGAACGAGATCGACTTCCTGCTGTTCGACAGCGTGAACGCGTCGCTCGGGCCGCTCAGCCCGACCTCCTTCGAACCCGGTCTCTACGGCCAGCGGGACGTGAGCGCGAACCTCGATCTGCTGCGCCGGCTCGGTGAGCGGTTCCATCTGGCCGGCGGCCTGGAGTGGCGCGAGGAGCGCTTCGAGATCGGCCTCGGCGACCCCGATTCCTGGCGGATCGGTCCCTATGCCCGGCAGGGATTCAGTTCCGGCTCGAACGGCTTCCCCGGGTTCAGCCCGGTGGCGGCGGGAGCCTGGACCCGTTCCAACGCGGCCGTCTACGGCGACCTGGAGTACGGGCCGCCGGACGAATCCTGGAGCCTGGGTCTTGCCGTGCGCCTGGAGGACTACGAGGACTTCGGCTCGACGCTCAACGGCAAGATCGCGGGCCGTCGTCAGGTCTCCGAGGCCCTCGCGCTGCGCGCGAGCGCGTCGACGGGCTTCCGTGCGCCGACGCCCGGTCAGCAGAACGCGTTCAACGTCTCGACGCAGTGGGATCCGGAGCGCTTCGAACTGGTGAACAACGGCACGATCCCGCCGGCCTCCAGGGTTGCCGAACTGCGCGGGGGCAAGGCCCTCGACGCGGAGAAGTCGGTCAACCTGGCCGCCGGCGCGATCGTCGAGCGCGGCCCGTTGACCATCACGGCGGACGTGTTCCGCGTCGACGTGAGCGATCGGCTGGGAGTGACCGGGCTGTTCGCGCTCCAGCCCTCCGAGGTCGAGCAACTGCTCTCGGAAGGCATCACGAGCGCGGGCAACATCACGAACTTCCGTTTCTTCGCCAACGACTTCGAAACCCGCACGGAGGGCCTGGACCTGGTCGTCACCTGGCGGCCGCCGCAGGCCGGCGGGCACACGACGCTCGACCTGGCTCTCAACGTGACCTCGACCGAAGTCGTGGACTTCAACCCGTTGACCTTGGACCAGCAGCGCATCCGGGAGCTGGAGGAGGCCTTGCCGGGCCTGCGCTGGAACGCGACCCTGCACCACGAACTGGGCCGTCATACCGCGACCCGGCAGCCGGTCGAACTGCTGGCCAGACTCGCCTACTACGACAGTTGGTACGACCCGTTCATCCCCGTCGACTTCAGCGGCGCGTACCTGCTGGACGTCGAGGTCGGCGTCCCGTTGCCGGCCGGCGCCCGGCTGGCGATCGGCGCTCGCAACGCCCTGGGCGAAACCGGCGACGGCAATCCGACGCCGACGCGGCTGGGCAACCTGTACAGCACCCGCTCGCCGTTCGACGTCAGCGGCGCGTACTACTACTCCCGGCTGCAGTACCGCTGGGGTGACTGAGGGCGACCTTACGGTCGCTGTGGGCCACTACGTGCTTGGCCCCTCGAGGGGATGATCGGGGCCGAGGTTGGTACTTGCGGCCGTTCTCGGGTTGGTGCGCGCGGCCCCCTGCGGCAGGCGCTGCACAAACCGGAGAAGGCCGTCCAGGTTGAAGCGGCCGATCCCGCACTCGGCTAGGTGCCGCAGTCAAGAACGAGCTAGCATCCGGCTGAGTGCTTCAAGCGTGAGCGTACCTTGACCCTAACGGCGCTTGTGGCGGCGCTGAACTCAGCAGGACAATGAGGAAATGCAAGCCGAGTGACCAGTGCCCGCGCCCCGCGGCGTGGACCAACCGAATAGCAGCCTGAGGAACCGATGAACGACCCAACCGACCCGGACAAGGAGAAGAGCCTGACTGAACTCGGCCGCGACGTGAAAGGCGCACTGGCGAGTCTAAGGGAGGCTCTTCCGGGTTATGTGTGGGCACGGAGTGGCTCGGGCGCCATGTCGAGTCCGCCGAGATGGAAGTAGATGGCGAGCCGGAAGTGCTCTCGATTTCGATAGCCATGCGCTCTTCGCTTGATCTTCTGGATCGTTGCGTTGATCCCCTCGGCGTTGGCGCTGGAGATACCGGAAACGGCGGCGTTGATGACGGCGTCCCAGTGTGTCCTGATCATCCTGGCGACCTTCCTGATCGGTTCCAGCCGGCTGCGAATGGCCCAGTTGTACCATCGCGTCCAGCGCCGCTCGGCCCACCCGCGCCGCGCGTAGCCCCACGAGTCCCGTGCCATCTCCTTGATCGCCCACGCCCGGGCCACGCGAAGGTGGCTCGCGCGAAGAGCGGCGAAGCGCCGCCGCCGCGGCCGCGTCATTCGCCCGCTCCCCATCAACCACAGGTGCCGGCTCCGCTTCAGCCCCGGATCCCCTGCTGCAAGCAAGTCCCGCTGCTCGGCGCGCCGAACCAGGTCCACCGCGTGGTTCAGGTGCGCGACGATGTGGAAGCGGTCATGAACGATGTCCGCGTCCGTGTACTCCTCCACCGAAGAGATGTGGGCCGGCCACATGTCCATCGCCACTTGCTCGATACCCGCGCAGTTCGCTTCGCCCAACTCCTCAAAGTAGCCGTCGATGGCCGACCGGCCGCGACCGTCGGCCACATGGGTCACCACGCCACGCTCCAGATCGTTGACTACCGTCACGTACTCGTGGCGCCTACGAAACGACGTCTCGTCCACGCCCAGCAGCCGAGGCGGCTCCAGCCGACGTCTCCCGAGGCCACGCTCCACGGCGCGACGCTGGAACCCCGCCGTCTCGTCCCAACTCAAGCCCATGCGGCGCGCCACGGCCTGAACGCTCGCCTCCCGCAACCACTCGATCGCCTCCGCCTCGAACAACGCCGCCACCATGCTCGACGTGGATCTCCACCGTCCCGCCCACCAACCGACCGCGCCGGCGCGGATGCGGCTCGTCCATCCGAAGCACCACCTCGCGCACCCGCCAAGGCGGTCTGATACCCAACAACCTCTCGAACGTCCTGGCACTCTTCATCCTGCCAGTCTAAGGCCGATAGACGGCCATCCACGACCCACTCGTCCACACAACAGCCTGAAGACCCTCTCAAGTGATCGGCTGGCGCGAGTGCTCGCGCAACGGTGCGGAAGGGCTCGGCACGCCACCTTTGAGCTCCGCGAGCCGGTTCCCTGCCTTCTCTGGACGTCCGGAGTCCATCACGAGACCGTCGTCGTGGAGCTGCTCGGCCGGGCTGGCTACTCAGCGAATTGTGGGATTCCCGCGGGACCCGTGAGCGTACTGGGGGAAGTGTTCAGTATCGCGAGGTGGCGGTGCGGATCAACGACCGGTGCCGCTTGGAGATCGGTGGTCGCAACGCGGTTGACACGGCCGCGGAAGGGGAATGGACTCCACGTGATCGCTGCGTCTACGACAAGCGCGCACCGTCGAGACGAACGGCGGCCCTTACTACGCTCACTCGCACCAGCCGTGGGGCAGCGGGAGGCTGGTCAAGCGCCGGGTTCCGGAAGGGGCGTAGCCATGATCTCGGCCCGAAGCCGGGACAGGCGAGCAAGGACCTCCTCGTAGGCGAGGCGATTCGGGCCTTCATCGATCAGCGTCTGCGCGGCAGCGATGACGAACTCGTCGCCACGGGAAACGGACATGTTCGACGCTTCGAACTCGGCGGTGAGTTCTTTGGCCCGTTCCAGAGGCGAGCAGGCCCGGGTCGCCACCGCGACTGGGTGGTCCCGGTGCCTGCAGACGAGGACCGCGTCGAGACTGATCGGGTCCTTTGCCGCCTTCTTGGGACTCGACACTCGAAGTTCGGCGTGAACCGGATGTGACGCGGCCACGACGAGGCCCGCGCTCTCGATTGCCTCGTAGATCGCCGCCCAGCCGTCCGGGCGCGAGTGATGAAAGCTGAATGCCAGCACGCCTTCGGGCTTGAGCACTCGGCGGCACTCGGAGAACACCCTGCCGAGCTGGCGCGCGAACGATCGGGGGTCCTTGTGTTGCACCTCGCCCGCATCGGAGCAGTCGGGGCGCTTCATCCAGGAGTATCGTCCTGCGAGAGCCGGACTCAGCCAGGCGTAGAAGAAGTCGCTCAGCTCGCTGTAGTGAACGAAGTCGAAGTAGGGAGGGTCCGTGACGACGGCGTCGACGGACGCGTCCGGGAGCGGCAGCGAGCCGCTGTCGCCGTTCAGGATCATCACCGGTTGCGGGGGACCCTGCATGTCGTCCCACGTGCTCACGCGGCGGGGGCGCAGCGGGGCGCTGGCCACCGTCCTGCGTGTTCCGCAACGCTCGCCGAACAGATTCCGCTGAAGCTCGAGTTCGAAGGGAGCGTCCAAGTACCGTTTCGCGCGCAGGAGCCGTGACCTGAACAGCGTGCTGAAGGTGCCGCTGCTCTTGTCGGTTCCCCAGACGGAGTTCTCGAGCGGAACTCGTTCCGGTTTGAGGATGTGGTGCGAGAACATGTGGCGCACGGCGCCCGTTCCCTCGCCCTTGTAGCTGCAGAAGAGATTGTTGAACTCCAGCGTGCTGGAGAACAGGCAGAGCATCTGCTCCTGGACGCGGCGGTCCGCGATGCGGAGGATCTCGCGCAACAGCAGGCCGAGGCAGAGAAGCTGCCTGGCGTTGAAGAAGTCGCGCCAGCGGAAGTAGTTGTAGCCGCGGGCCTGGGCCGTGTTGTGCCCCCGCCGGACGGCAAGGGTCGGAAGCGGAAGATCCTCCTCCCTATTGAGCCGGGACTCCGCTTCCGCGTAGAGCGCGCGGTCTTCGGGGCGCGCGGCGAGGTAGACCTTCTCGCCGCTCGGTCGCAGCGCCAGCATCGCGTAGAGCCTGTGCGCCAGCGGAGACCCGTCCGCCGGGAGGAGATCCTTGATCTTGTGCCTGGACCCGTCGGGCGCCGTGACGTGCTGGCCATTCGCGGGACCGTTCTGTGGGTCGAAGCCGTGTCCGCAATGGCGGCAATCAAGGTTCGTCGAGTCGTAGCGACCCTCGAACACCTGCCAGCACGCTGGACAAACGACCTGGGCTTGCGGGTGCTTCTTCGGCGACGCATGCCGGGCGAAGACGTACCGCGAGAAGAGCGGCAACACGTCGCCGCTCGGGGTCTCCACCGTCTTGCACCAGAAGAAGTAGAGGACGGGAATCCTCTCGCCGGTTGCCGGGTCGCGGGTCTGGTAGTAGCGGCGAATCTTCGGCGCCACGTTCGCTTCCAGCGCCGCGAACGCGGCCCGAAGTTCCTGTTCCGGAACCCGCGTGAAGGCCTGTCGCACAAGGAACGTGCTGACGGGATTGATGTCGCAGCCGATAGCGCGGGCGCCGAGCTTGAGCGCTTCGCCCAAGGTCGTGCCGCTTCCCATGAACGGGTCGAGCACCACCTTGCCGGCCAGGTCGTGCCGCTTGTAGAAGTCCTCCCAGATGTCCGACGCTTCGTCCGCGAGGGCGCCCAGGGTGATCCCGCGAAACACCGAGCCCAGTCGCGTCGCCCACCACTTGTGGATGTGGTAGAGCGGCCGGTGAATCTCCTTCCTCCAGCTCTCCTGCTGCGCGAGTTCGCTGATCCGGATAGCGGGAAATCCCGCCTCGAGAGCAGTTCTGTCGGCGCTCGACGCTTCGCGTCGGTGGTCGACCAAGGGTTCGCTCACGCCCGGTCGCCTTCAGGCCGCGGCACCATGCTTACCTGCTTGGCCGCGTGGCCATCCAGCCGGTACGCGACGAAGCGGTGCTCGGCGTTCGCCCGCGGATTGGGAACTCGTTCGGCTGCGAGTTCGTTGGTTCGCAGGTCGAACCTGTAGGCGGCGACAAGCTCGGCGGCTTCGGTTCGGGTGAGCCGGCCGACTTCTCGAAAGCCATCGGGCGCCGCCATTGTCTCCGGAACGATGAGGGTCATCAGGCCCGTCGTCCCCTCGGTCAGAGCGAACGGCGTCGGCGCGACGTACATCTTGCGGTCGCGGATGAGAACGTCGCCGTAGGTGCCGAATCCCTTGACGCTCTTGTTCTTGTGGATGTACTCCCGGTCGGCGTTCAGGAAGCTCCCGTGGCACATCACCAGGTCGATGACGGGGTACTGGCGGCCGTGGCCATGGTCCGGGTACGGTTCAAGGTCCGCCGGATAGCGCCCGAAGACGTAGAAGATGCTTCGTCCGTTGTGACGACCCGTCGGCATCTGGCTGTTGGCGTCGTAGTTGCGGACGCGGCCGGGCCAAGCCAACCCCTTGACCTCGTAGCCCTCCGTATGTTCGACCATGGTGAAGTCCGGGTAGCTGTTGCGGCCCCCTTCCTCGAAGTGCGTGCCGATCTCCGAGAGGCGGGATCGGAACCAGTTTTGGAAGTGGAACTCCTTGTCACGAGCACTGACGGACTGGATGAGCTCGCCGCCGTCCGCCACGCGGACACACTGGCTGAATACGGCGAAGCAGGTCGTGTCAGTCATGCCCGACCACAGTCCCCTGCGTATCTCCCAGTTCCGGGAGCTGACCCCAGAATGTGCGGCCGTCGCAGGAGCAGCGTCGAATCCTCAGAAGCGCCGCCGCTATCTGGTAGCGGGGCACGGCTTCCGGCTCGCGGATCATCGTCGCTTCGTTGGCTAGCACCTCGCTGAGTCGTGGCTACCATCGTAGTTGCCCAAGCTCCCCGGCGGACGTGCGTCGCGGCCCGGAAAGCGGCGTGGCCGGTTGCACTGAGCGCCGTAGTCGCCTGGTCCCGTTGCACTGCGGCAAGCCGCCGCTCCTTGCCGTGAACCGACTCTCCATGGCCTGCGATCCTATCCGCGAGAGGCCCTGCGAACACGACGGCCTGCTTGAGGCGCCGAAAGCTCGGCCGAGTTGCCCGAGAGTCCGAGAAGGGCGGAGCCTTCACGTTGTCGGCGGTCCCGGCGCGGCTATCTTGACCCTGCACGGTCAGCGCTGGCCTCTCCTTGCCCCAGCCGACTGTGGTTGCTCTCGCCGGTTCTCGGGTCTCGTGCAGCGTACCTTGCGAAGGTGTGACCCACCGTCTGCCGTAGTGTGACTTTCTACACAGAGGCGGTTAGCGACCCTGACATAGGCATAAGTCGAGAATTGGTGCTCTAGCTCGGCCGGACGAACCCCTCCGTTGACTAGCGCGTCATCTCGCTGTCTCCGTTGGAACAGAGCGGGACCTCTACTCGATCCTCTCTTGGTTGAGAGAAGCTCGCTGGCAGTAGGGCGGGAGCGGTCGGGCGGTTGCCGGCCCGTAAGCCCGCGCGACACTACTCTGCGTCGATGTCATCGAAGATGGAGCGTCCCGGGCGCTCCACTAAGTTACCTAAAGATGCTGTTTCGAAACCCTCCGCGGGATCGTCATCTTCATCCGTCAGGTTCTGGAAGATCCAGTCGTCAAGCGCCCGTATCTCACGTTCGATGACTAGCAGCGACTCCTGCTCACCGGCAAACCGTTTCGGCTCTTCAGGATTGGGCTCTTCAGGATTGATGGTGGAGATGGCGTAGTCTGGCGGTATGCGTGACACAGACTTGTACGGTCGGATTCTCGGCATCGAGAGTCCTTGGGAGGT
>JAPVWO010000280.1 GCA_027493375.1 Candidatus Multivorans thiocomprendens
ACCCTCGATCCGCTCATGCTGCTCGGCAAGGAGGCTCGCCTGCAGTGGTCCAACTGCTACGCCCGGCGCCCCGGCGAGGCCGACTTCGCCGAGGCGGTGCGTATCCTGGCGGCGGGTGGCGAGGGCCTCTCGGGCCTGATCACCCACGAGGTAGCGCTGGACGAGTTCGAGCGGGCGTTCGAAATCGCGGGCGACAAGCAGAGCGGGGCGGTCAAGGTCACCGTCATCCCCTGAGGCCGGGCGCCGGCCGGGATCGGATCTCCGGCCAGTCCGGATGCCAGGGACGCGCTCGCTCGAACAGCCGCGCGGCCCGCATCACCAGATCGTCCCGGTGGCGTGGTCCGACGATCTGGAGGCCGACCGGCAGGCCGGCCTCGGAGAGACCGGCACGCACCGTTGCCGCCGGATGTCCGGACATGTTGAACGGAATCGTGAACGCCGCGACGCCGGCCGGCACCTGCTCCCTGCCCTCGGTGTGGGTAGGGAAGGGACCGCGCGCGGGTGGCGGATCGTAGGGCACGGTCGGCGTTAGCAGCAGATCGAAGCGGTTGAAGACCTCGCCGCACCAGAGATTCAGGCGGCCCCGCTCCCGGGCCGCGGCGCCGAAGGTCTCGGGCGTCATCTCCCAGGAGCGCTCCAGCGCCTCCGCGAACGAGTGGGTCATGTCCTGGCGCCGGTTCCGAAGCGGTTCGTGGATCTGGCCGGCGATCAGGAAGTTGCCCAGTGCGCCCCAGGCCGCCGTGAGCATCGGCGGGCCGCCCGGTACGTGCTCCTCAAGCCGCTCGACCGAGCGACCGGATTGGTCGAACACGGACGCCGCGTCCGCGGCCACCCGCGCGACATCCGATTGCACTCTCGCGTACCCAAGGTCCGGCGACCACGCGATGCGAAGGGAGGAGGGGAGCCCCGATTCCAGCACTTCGCGGTAGCTAAGACCCGGGTGGGGCAGGGAGCCGGGGTCGCAGGGCGACGGACCGGCGACCAGGTCGAGGAACAGGGCCCCGTCCTCCACCGTGCGGGTGAGGGGACCGTAGACAGCGGTGCCGCCGTAGTCCCAGGCCTTCATCGGCCCGCGCGGTATCCGGCCCTGGCTGGGTTTCAGGCCGAACGCGCCGGTGAAACTCGCCGGAATCCGGATCGAGCCGCCGCCGTCCGATGATGTGACCAGGGGCAGCACGCCCCCGGCCAGCACCGCGGAGGAACCGCCGCTCGAGCCGCCGGGCGTGCGCTCGAGGTTCCATGGTGAGCGGGTCACGCCGAACAGCGGGTTCTTGGTGATGGCGGTGAACCCGAACTCGGGAGTGTTCGTCTTGCCGACGACGATCGCGCCGGCGCCTCGAAGTCGCGCCACCTGGGTCGAGTCCGCCTCGGCGACCGAGTCGCGAAACACCCGCGAGCCCATCGACGTCACCATGCCGGCCACGTCCTCGAGGTCCTTGACGCCCAGGGGCACGCCCTCGAGGGGCCGGGCGTCGCCGGCGGCGCGGCGCGCGTCGGCCGCCTCGGCGTCGGCCAGCAACTCTCCGCGCGGACGCTGGCTGACGACGGCGTTGAGCTTCGGGTGCGTGGCTTCGATGCGCTCCAGGGTCGCGTCCATCAACTCGGCGCAGGAGATCTCCCGGGCCGACAGAAGGTCGAGAAGCTCGATCAGGCTGAGGCGGTCGAGTTGCATGCCGAATCTCCGTGCTGGTGGTCTGGAGCGCGGAGGATAACCGGCAGGGCCAGCAGGAACAGTGTCCAGCGCTGGATCTCCGTATCGCGCCAGTTCGCCTCGAACAGGCCGGCAACGTTCAGTGCCAGGAGAGCGAACAGGACGCCCAGGTAGAGATCGGCGCGCGGCCCGGCCCGGCCGCCTTCGCGGCGATAGCCCTCGAACGCCATCGCCGCCGCCGCGGCCATCAGCCACAGGTAGGCGAGCAGGGACGGTATGCCGCGGCTGGCGGCCATATGGACGAACGTGTTGTGCAGGTGTTTCACTCGGGCACGGACGGACGTCGGATGGCGGTAGGCCGGGTACCACTCGCGGACCATGGCGGGGCCGATGCCCGTGAAGGGGCGGTCGGCGATCATCTGGCCGCCGGCCCACAGCATGCACAAGCGGTCGTAGTTCGAGGGATAGCGGAGTTCGATCATCGATGTCGCTCGCTGCCAGTAGGTCGGCCACAGGGTCGGCGCAACGGCTGCGAGTGAGGCGGCGGCCAGGACCAGCGCGGCCGCGAAACCCAGGAAGACGCGCCGGCGCTGAAGGGCCATCGCCGCTATCGCGAGAGCGAAAGCGCCGAGCCAGGCGCTGCGGGTCTGGGTCAGGACGAGCGTGCCGCCGACGAGCGCCAGACCCACCCAGTTGACGCGTGAGCGCCAGCCGCCCGCGCTGCTCAGCCGGCCGGCGATCAGGGCGAGACCGAGCAGCAGGACGCCGGAGAACGTCATGTAGTGCGAGAACGGTCCGGGGATTCGCAGGTGGAGGGGGCCGTAGTCGGTGAAGGCGAACTGGGCCAGACCGTAGACGGCGAGCACGGCCGAGATCCCGACCAGCGAGACGATCGCGACCCGCACCTGCCGCTCGCCACGGACCAGCAACAGGGCCAGCGGCAGGGTCAGCACGGAGAAGAGCGTGGACAGTTCGCCCAGGCTGGTCGCCGTCCCGTAGGAGAAGACGGCCGAGAGCACGAAGCAGCCGGAGTAGGCGGCGAGGGGGAGCAGGAGCCGCCGCCGCCGGTCCGCGTCGCCGCTCGCGAAGTGGAGCCGCTTCCGCCGGACGGCGGCCCAGATCAGGGTGAAGAAAAGGAGGAAGTTCGACAGCGCGATGCCGAACGTGGTGACGAGGTGACTGACGAAGAGCCAGAACCCCGCGCCACCCTCCGCCTCGCGGCACGGCCGGATCAGGGCGCGCTCGATCGCCCCCATCGCCGCTCGTGCCCCGCTCATTCCGGCAGTCTACGTTCCTGGCTCCCTATCTTCCCCGACTCCTCACTCCCGTGACTGTCAGGGCCGCCCGCGACACCTCGACCTCGATGTCCCGCAGCCCGTCGGCGGCCGCCTCGACGCCGGGCGGCGGTTCGAAGGCGATCAGGTACTGGGAACGGAGGGCGCGCTCGATCTCCCGGTAGATGCGGTCGAGATCCTCGACCGAAGCGGCCGCGTGGTAGCGGCCGCCGGTGCTCTCCGCGAGCCGCTTCAGCGCTTCCGTGGTTGTTTCGTCGGAGACCCTCAGGGCGATCGGATAGACGACGACGCCGGCCAGTTCGACCTGCGCCAGCACGGTCTCGAAGTCGAGATTGCTGTCCGTGTCGGCGCCGTCGCTGAGCACGACCAGGGCACGCCGGTCGGGACGACCGGCGAAGGACGAGACGGCATAGGCGATTCCGTCGTAGAGCCGGGTGGAGCCCCATGCCCGCAGGCCCTCGGCCGCGTAGCGGAGCAGGCGGGTGTCGCCCGAGAAAGGCGCCAGACGGTCCAGGTCGTGGTTGAAGACGATGAGGCTGGCGGCGTCGCGATCGGTCAGGATGCCCTCGAAGAAGCGTTGCGCACTGGTCGCGGCGACGCGGACGCCGCGGCCCATCGAACTCGAGATATCCATCAACAGGGCAACGGTGAGCGGTCGGTCGGCCAGGTTCCGGAAGTCGCGGATCGGCGCCTCGACGCCCCGGTGCAGAACGCGGAAGTCGGCCGCGTCCAGATCCGTTCCCGGCCCCGCCTGCCGGCCTCTG
>JAPVWO010000281.1 GCA_027493375.1 Candidatus Multivorans thiocomprendens
CGGCCTGGAGCCGCCAAGCGCGACCCCTGGGCCTAGCCGCTAGCCGCCAGGCTCGGCGACGGTCACCTCCGTCTGCCCCATCACCATGACCTGGTAGACGCCGCCCGCGGGCAGCTCCGGGAACTGACGGGCCACAGCGTCAGCACGGTCCGAGGTCTTGGCTGGCACGGTCTCGACAATGGCGACCTGCTCCGGGCGGCCATAGCACCAACCCGGGCACGCGACTGGGAAGAACCGTCACGCTAAGGCTGAGCCGCCGGCGGCCGGCCAGGGCGGCCGCGGCGGTTCCGCCCCCCGGGACTTGAAGCAATCGCTGGCGCCGATGTGGACGGCGCTCCGCGGCGAGGCCGGCGCCATGCGCTGAACCCGTCTCCCTGGTCGGTCTGGGGATCGCGCTCTTGATGCTGGCGCCGCGGACGATCGGCGGCTAAGCCATCACTCCTCGGTGCCCGCCGCTAGCCGAGAAGACGGAACAGCAGGCCAACGGCGGCAATGGTCAGGGCGGCGGTTCCCAGCGCGCTGCCAATCGCCCAGCGGATCAAACGCACTTCAAGAGCGGCAAGGTCGGCTCGCACGTCAGCGCGCAGCGCGTCCAGATCCGCCCGGCTTACCGTTTCGGTGCTGCTGACCGCGCCGCCGATCGCCCCCGTCACCGCCTCTGCTTGCGCCGGGTCCATGCCCGCCTGCTCGAGGGCGCGGACCGTCGCCAGCGTGTCGAACGCCGTCGTGCTCATGCTCATGAAGGCAACGGTCCCGTCCAGATCCCCTGACGTAAGCCCGACATAGTCGGCGGCCTCCATCGACAGGGTCATCGTCGGCGCCTCATGGGCGCCTTCGCCGACGGTGCAGGCGCCGTCCTTGATCGCGCAGTGCCAGACGCCGCCGCCCTCGCCCGAAAGGTTGAACTGGATCACCGCGTCGAGGCCCGCCGCGGCCTGCGCGTCCAGGCGACCGGGCATCCGGGTGAAGATGTCGTTGATGGCGGCGGCGGTATCGGTCATGGGCTGTCTCCTCGGGCCTTCGAGTTGAGGCGCCGAGCCTATCCGGCCGGGCCACCGCGGTTTCCGGAACATTGGGGGGCGACGATCCTCGAAGGGCCGGATAGGATCTGGACCGCCTCGCCAACGAGGAGCCTTGGCATGAAAGACACTCTCTACTCGTTTCTCCTGGCCATGGCCGTCTTGACAGGCATCGCCATCCTGGTCGTCGGCTCTGCGATGTTGGGTAATGCCTTCGCGGTGGGCGTGCTCGTCTTCTCCGTCGCTCTCTTGACCTGTTTGCTGCGCACGGAAGTCAAGGTGTGGCGCAAGTATCGAGAGAGCGTCGCCGCCCGCGACAAACTCGCTGCGGACAACGCACGATCACGCTGAGGCGTCGCCTCCGTTCCTGACCGCTTCCACGAGCCCTCTGAAGCTCGGGCTGCGCTGCTCGATGACCTGCGGATCGAGTCTTCTTGCGATGTCTTCGGACGTGCGCGCCGTATAGACGCGGTCTCCCAGGAGGTTGCTCAGATGCCGCTTCGGGTCCTGGATCGCGTCGGGACTTGACGCGTCCACGCTGCCCAGGGAGCGTCCGCCCAGCCACTGGCGGAGGTTCTCCGCGTCGGCGAAGTACCAGGCCTCCAGGTGCTGCTGTGCGTACGCGAAGAGCAGCTTCGCTCCCACGTTCGACACGCGTCGCGACAGTCCCTCTTGGAGGGGCGAGACGACATCGCCGGGCGTCGCTGCCCGATCGACATCCACCAGCACCACGAACTTGGCGGGCGGGTCGTGGACAGAGTCGCGCCAGGCTGCTCTGACGATCTTCTCCACGACGTCGACTCGCAGAGCGCGGTGCCGGGGTGGAACACGGACGTCGATCTGAATCTCCTCTTCCCCGAGGTGAGAGACCAGATGCGGCAGCGCCCGCCGCTCGGTCTCGCCGGACGCGACAACGACGACGCGCTTCTTCACTGAGCGCCGAAGCCTCGCGTCTCGTAGTACTCGCCGAGGCCGAATCCAGACTCGTCCAGAGCTCTCCGAATCCCGTCGGGGTCCTCTCTGGCCAGGACAGCCGTGGCGTTGTCGGGGCCCCGTTGAACGACCCGAACCGCGGCGGGATCATCCAGGAAGTCCAGGAGCAGCGGCGAGTGCGTCGTGACGACGAACTGCACGCGGTCCTTCGCCTGGAGCAGGTGTTGGGCGAAATCCCTGAGGGCCGAAGGGTGGACGTAGTTCTCCGGCTCCTCGATGCCGATGAGGTTCGATCGGGGCTCGGTCAGCAGCGCGGTCATCAGCGCAAGCATGCGCAGCGTGCCGCTGGAGACGCCCATCTGATGCACCGGGTAGCCGAGGCCCTGCTCCCACTGAACGAAGTAGTACCCGTTGTCCGATTCGCGCGGCTCGATGTCGGAAGGCAGGCCGAGAACCGATCGGGTCGCCGCCACCACGTTCTTGAAGGTCTCGGGTGACGAGCGACGGAGCTTGTGGAGAGTCCTGGCCAGGTTGCGTCCGTGAGGGTCGAACCTCTCGGAATCGAGTCCGCCCCAGTCCCTGCGAAGGAGAAAGGGGCTCGGATCGAAGAAGCCCCAGCGGCGGATGAACTCGGCGACCTCACGTGCCTCGAACGAGGCGTCCGCGGCGGCCGCGGCGAGGGCGCATGCGGTGGCGTCCTGCTTGAGCGGCACTTTCTTACGGCGTTGATCCGACCACCACCACCCGCTGCCAGCGCTGGACTCCAGTAGCGAAGCGGGCGGTCCCTTAGACGCCCCCTGAGAAGTGAGGCGTTCGTCCACCGAGAACTCGTACCCATCTCTGACGAGGCTGACGGACCATTCATACGTCGTTTCTTCGTCGAGCACGGTTGCCGTCAGACCTGTGTGGGACGCCTGTTCCCCCTTCCAGGCCAAGTGGACGATCCCTCCCCGGGCGTGCATCGGCGCGCCGAAGTCACCGGCCACGGCGCCCTCGTGGAGAAACCGCAGTGCATCCAGGACGTTGCTCTTTCCCGCCGCGTTGGCGCCGATCAGCAGGTTCAGAGAACCTATGTCGATCGTGTCGTTCCGAACGCTTCGGTACCGGCGCGCCTTGAGTCTGGTGAGCTTCATCGGATCGCCGAGCCTATCCGGCCAGTCACTGCCGGCCCTCAACGTCAGGAGACCCCCTGACGACCGGGTGCCTGTCGGTGTCGGCCGACGAATCGGTGGGCGCGGTCTGGGGGCCTGAGAGCGAAGGTCGTTCTCAGGCCTTGCCGGCGACGCGGCGCAGGAAGTCGTGCTCGTCCAGGCACTCCGCCGCCGCCCTCATCAGGCGCGCCGCGTCGGCCGTCTCGAGGCCGGCGAGCGAGGCATCGATGCCGGCGGTGATCGGGATGCCGCGCGCTTCGAGCGTCTGCCGGACAAGACACCGCGTCGCAGCCAGACGGCCCTCTTTCCGTCCTTGCGCACGGCCTTCTTCCCGTCCTTGGGCACGGCCTTCTTCCCGTCCTTCCCGGCGGCCCTGTTCCCGCCCTTGCGCGCGGCTCTCCGCCCGTTCGGCGGCGAGGAACAGGTCGTCGTCCGGGCCGGTTCCGGACGAGCGGCCCATCCGCCGCCCCACACGCCGGAGCGCCGCGACCGTCGCTTCCGAACGAAATTCCTCGTTCAGCGCCCGGTGGATCTCCTCCGCCGTCCACCCCGGAAACGCGCGACTGCTCGCCGACTCGAGGTAGCGCCCGTTCTCAAGCAGGTAGATCACGAGACGCGGACGCCCTGTTTCCCGCGGCGCAAGCCACTTGGGCGACGGCCGCTCCACCCACGCTTCCGGGAAACCCCAGGACTCGTAGACCTCGAGCTTGCGCCGCCTCACGTCCGTCGTGTGGTCCACCTCCAGCACGACGTCCGGCAACGGACCGGCGTCGATGTCGATCCTCTTCTCCTTCGGCCAGGGGCGGTCCAGGTAGAAGGTCGCGTCCGCCTCCATCAGGATCTCGAAGTTCCC
>JAPVWO010000282.1 GCA_027493375.1 Candidatus Multivorans thiocomprendens
GCGTGCCTCCTTTGCTGTTGTCGTCGATTTCCGAAAACCGATCTCAGCAGGGCACGCCGCCTACCTCAACCCCCGTACACGAATTTCGACCATAGCTCGGCAATGAGGAGGGGGGTCAGTTTCATGCAGGCTCCTTTGGCTGAGCTTGGTGTGGTTGGTATCGGAGGTAGAGGGACGGCTGCGTGGTGGGAGTTCTCACCCGACTACTTCGGCGATTCGGTTACGAAGAAAACGGGGCATTCCAACGATCAGTTCCTCCGAGGCGGCATCAACCGGCACTTGTACGGTGAAGGCCTCGTTCGCGAGCTCTCCGTCCAGCCTGCGGATCTCGTAGTAGATCTTCAGCCGAAACTCCCACTCCACGAGTTGCGCTGAGACGGTAATGGAGTCCCCGTAAGGAATGCTCTTGCGGAACCGCACGCGAGTGTCGACTATGGGCCAGAGTTGACCTTGGGCACCGAGGTGACGATAGCTGAAGCCAAGCTTGTCGAGTAGCGCGGAGCGTGCCGTCTCGTAGTACCGAAAGTAGTTTCCGTGCCAAGCAACGCCGGTCGGGTCCGCGTCCTGAAAGGGCACGTCGAGCGTAGCCTGCGCCCGCAGGGCGGGATGGTCAGGCCAGCGCCTTCTCCAGAGAGCGCGACGACCCCCGGTGCCGCTCGACATCATGCGCCGCGGTGTTGCCGGGTACGATGCCCGGAATTCAGTAGACGGCGAAGCGCCTGGAGGATCAGGACCGTGTGCATGCGACAGAACCTGGCGTTGTCCGCGAACAGCCGGAAATGAGAACGGCCCCCTTGCGGATACACGACTCGTGTCGGCATGAACTCCAACTCAAGGCCGGCCCAGCAGGCCCTGACGAGAATCTCGACATCGAACTCCATACGGACTCGCGTTCCGAGCGTCGCGAAGAGGGGCAACACGGAAGCCAATGGGTAGAGCCGTAGTCCGCACATCGCGTCCTCTACCTGGCCGCCGCCCGCCGCCAACCGGGCCAACACGTTGGTGAGTTTCCGGCCGTGTAAGCGAACCTTGGGCATGTCGTCCCCAAAGACCGGCTTGCCGGAGATCACTCGTGCCGGGTGCCGCTGCGAAGCTAGTCGAAGTCGAGCGATCTCGGCTGGATCGTGCTGGCCGTCGGCGTCCAGAGAGATGACGTGCGTCGCGCCCTGAGCGTGCAGGTGTTTCATGCCCGTGATCATTGCCGCGCCCTTGCCACGGTTGCGGTTCCGTTCGAGTAGTGACGCCCAGGGGTGGCCCGCGATTAACCCGCGCAACCGCCGGCGGGTGCTGGAATCGCTACCGTCGTCGACAATGAGTGCCGGCAGGCCGGCAGTCGCTAGTTGAGGGAGGAACCCCGCGAGTTGATCGACGTGGCAGTAGTGGGGGATCAGGAGATGGTAGCGCTCCGGCATGCCTCGATGCCTGCAAAGTGGCGTTTCCGATACCAGCGGCGGAACACGTACTCGCCTCCAAGCAACAGTCCGATCAGCAGGTAGCTGATCAGTCCGTTGTAGATCGTCCAGACGCCGGTCGATGCCGCAAAGGCCGTGTACATTGCGGCGCTGCCATTGAACAAGAAGAAGACGACCCAAACTTGCGTGACGCGCTTCGTGTACGCCGACTTGCGCTGGTCAAACTGCTCCCTGGGATTCGCGAGCCGCGCGAGACGCTCCGCCGCCGAGGGCGGCCGGATCAGGGTCCATACAAACCAGGCAGCACCCCCGACATTGACGAGAACAGGGTAGAGCTTTACCCATTCCCAGCGAGCATCCAGAAAGGCCACCGCGCAGAACAGGCCCAGCACGACCAGCAGGAGCGTCCGGTGCTTCCGCCGGATCGAACTCCCGGTCGCGATTCGGGCGGCGCCTATGATGCCCAAGCCGACAATCATCAAGGCAGGCGATACGCGGTCCAGCAGCAGGTAGACCAGGAAGGGATAGGAAAGGAGCGCCAGCGCCGTGACGGCGTTCAAGGGCGCTGCGTTGAGGAACGTCGCCAACCTCAGAACCTCACCAAGGTGCAGGCTCTCCGAACAGTCCCGCCAGCGCGGGGCGGATGGCGTCGGTGGCGGTTGAGGCTGAGCGCATGGGACTTCCGGGTTGGGCGCGCTCCCAAGCGACGTTGCCCGGAAACGGCGGATAGGATATCGCCGGTCATGAGCCCACGTCCAGGAGAGCGCTGGTTTGGGCCTTGGCTGCCTGGAGCGAGACCCCCGCTGTCCCGCCGCGTTCCGTTGAAGGTTACCCTGTGAGCGTGTACGTGAAGGCCTACACCCTGACCTCAGCGTTGGGGGCGGGGATCGGTGCCTTGCGGGCCTCTCTCCGAGCGAACCGAACTGGTCTGGATGACCGGGAGTGGCCGGGCAGCGACGTTCCGTGCTTTCTCGGCCGGGTCGATCTGCCTGAGTCGATCGAAGTGGCGCCGCATCGGTGGAGCCAGAACACGCGTCTCGTGGAGTTCGGGCTGCAGCAGGACAGTTTCGCCGATGCTGTCGCCGAAGTTCGGGAGCAAGTAGAGCACGATCGCCTGGGGCTCGTCTTGGGCACGAGCACCTCCGCTATTGACCGGACCGAGGAGGCGTATCGGCGTCTTGAGGACGACAGCGAGTTTCTCCCCCGGTACCGCCAGCCCGAGGTGCACAATCCCCATGCTCCGACGGCCTTCGCGGCCGAACGGTTGGGAATCGAGGGTCCGAGGATCACAGTCAGCGCCGCTTGCGCGTCCAGCGCCAAGGTGTTCGCCACCGCGAAGCGCTGGCTGGAGCAGGATCTCGTCGATGCCGTCGTGGTTGGAGGTGCCGACAGCCTCTGCCTCAGCGTGATCCACGGGTTCCACTCGCTGCAGCTCGTTTCGCCCGAGCCTTGCCGACCCTTCTCGGAAGATCGGATGGGCATCAGTCTCGGCGAAGCCGCAGGGTTTGTCCTGTTATCCCGGCAAGCGGCGCCGGGAGACCTTCGGCTGCTTGGGGCGGGCGAGAGCTGCGACGCGCACCACATGTCCAGCAGCCACCCGGAAGGCCTGGGCGCCCGGCTCGCGATGGAGCGGGCGCTGGCCGACGCCGGAATCTCGATGAGCGAAGTCGACTACCTGAATCTCCACGGCACCGGAACCCAGGGCAACGACGAGGTCGAAGGAAAAGTGTGTGCGGCGATGATCGAAGGCGACGTGCTGGCCAGTGCCACCAAGGGCTGGACGGGTCACGCGCTTGGGGCGAGCGGCATCGTGGAGGCAGTGCTGTGCCTTGAGGCCCTCGCCACCGGCCTCGTGCCGGGCACCAGGAACACGACGACTCCCGATGCACCGTTCGACTTGCTGCTGGAGAACGTGAGACGCCCCATCGATGTCGCTCTGACGAACTCCTTCGGGTTCGGCGGTTCCAACTGTTCGGTGGCGTTCGGCCGGTGACTCGGCCGGCGTTTGGGGTGGCGATCACCGGCGTCGGCCTCTGGACGCGGGGATTGACCAACTTCGCCGAGTTCAGGGCAGCGAGAGAGGCTGGTTTCGCCGGTCTCGACGTCAGCGAGTTCAAGGTGCCAAGACCCGCGTCGTTGCCTGCGCGAGAGAGGCGCAGAGCTGGCTTGATGATCAATCTGGGCGTCGAGGTCGCCCACCAGGCCTGCGAGGTGGCCGGCGTTCCGAAGGACGCCGTGCCTTCCGTCTTCGCGTCCGCACTCGGCGACACGGCGGTCACGGAGTACATGTGCCGTCGGCTGACGCAGCCTACGAAGGTGCTGTCACCGACCAGGTTCCATAACTCGGTTCACAACGCGGCATCGGGCTACTGGACGATCAGCGCCGGCAATCGCTTGCCGAGCACGTTCGTCGGAGCCTTCCTGGAGAGCTTCGGTGTCGGATTGCTGGAGGCGGCCAGTCAGTCGGTCGCAGCGCGCGGTCCGGTGCTCTTCGTTGCGTGCGACATCGCGACGACGCCGCCGCTCACTGCCGTCGCGGACGTTCGACAGACGCTCGCGGCAGCCTTCGTTCTGGAACCGGCCGCCGGCGTGGCACGGCACCGTCCCTGCCTGCTTGCGGAGATCAGGTTCAGGACGGGCTCGCTCCGGAAGACCCCTCTTCCCGTCGGTCTGGAGTGGCTAGGGCAGGCGAATCCGATGGGATGCGCGCTGACGCTCGCGGATCGGCTTGCGGTCCCTGAAGGCGCTCCGTCGCGGCGCGGGTCGCTCTGCTTCGCCGCCGGTCCGTGTTGTGGAGTCGATCTACGTCTTGGCGGCGGTCGTGGCTGGCATGACTGACTCCGTGCAACGCCACGACGTGTGTATCGTGGGTGGTGGGCTCGCGGGGCTGACCCTCGCTCGCGATCTTGGCCGGCGACTTCCCGCCCTCGACATCGCCGTGGTCGAGCGCAGCCGCTTTCCGGTGCCCGAGGCCGCGCACAAGGTTGGCGAGTCCACGGTCGAGATTACGTCTCACTACCTGGCTCGGGATCTTGGTCTCGCGGAACACCTCGATCGCGAGCAGTTGCGGAAGTTCGGTCTGCGCCTTTTCTGCCGAGGCGACGTCCCCATCGCCCGCGATGTGGCCGCCTATGACGAGATCGGACCGAGCGCACCGCTTCCGATACCCACGTACCAACTGGACCGGGGCCGCTTCGAGAATCATCTGGCCCGGACCTGGAGCGGGGTCGGCGCGCTTCACGATGGAACCACGGTGCGGTCGATTGAAGTCCACCGCGGGGCGCACCGGGTCGTCCTTCGGAACCCGGGCGAGGGAAGGGAGACGACGCTCCGTTGCAGGTACCTGATCGACGCCAGCGGTCGTCGCGGGTTTCTACGCCGGTCCCGAGGGACCGCGCGTCCGGCTCGTCACCGGCACCACGCCGTCTGGTTCCGGCTTCGCGGGAGAGTGGACGTCGAGTCGCTGAGCACCGACGGCGACTGGCTGTCCCGATGTTCAGGGGAACTTCCGCGCTGCGCCAGCACCGTTCACTTCACCGGTCCGGGATACTGGCTCTGGCTGATTCCGCTTGCTTCCGGAGCGACCAGCGTGGGCCTCGTCTTCGATCCCGCGCGAGTGCCTCTGGATGAAGTCCGCGGTCGCGCCGACCTGGTGCGCTGGCTGCGCCTGGAACACCCGCTGGTGGCCGCCGAACTGGCTGACGGGGAGGCTCTCGACCACTGCGTCTTGCAAAACTACGCCGTCGGCAACTCCCAGGTGTTCTCGGAAGACGGTTGGGCGACGACTGGCGACGCCAGCCTGTTCGCCGATCCCTTCTACTCGCCCGGCGGCGACTTCATCGCCTTGGCCAACACCTATGTGGTCGACCTGATCGCGCGCGGATTCCCGGTCGAGCGGGTGGACAACTACCAGCGGAACTACCAGGCCTTCTTCCTGAACACGATGCTCTTGTACCGCGGGCAGTACGCGGGATTCGGAGACCGGAGATTGATCGTCGCGAAGACCCTGTGGGACTACGCATTCTACTGGTCGATCCTCGCCAAGCTGTTCTTCTCGGGCAGGTTCACCGACCTGGAGTTCATGCGGCGCAACGAGAACTTGTTGCAGCGGGCCGCGGCCCTGCACGCTCGCGTGCAGAGGCTGTTCCGCGACCAAGCCGCGAACGCCCGTCGCGTGGGCGGCGAGGGCCGCTTCTTCGACCACCACGCTGTGCCTCTGTTCCACGAGTTGCAGCTCGATCTGCTGGAAGGCGACCCGGGCGAAGACGAGAAGCGGTTGACACGTAACCTCGAGCGGCTGCAAGCGGCGGCGACCGGTGTCCGATGCATCCTGGGGGAGGATGCGGACGGCTTCGCGGGGCGGTCGCTCGGTCAGGTTCCGGGCTTCGGATAGCGTCCGAAGCGCGTCAGGAAGTACGCCGCAGCCACTCCGGCCGCGACCGTCTGGCCGATTCCTGCGAGAACCGGAATCCTGGAGAAGGCCAGGAGCGCGAAAACGACGAAGCTAGAGAGCGCACAGATCAGTACCGCGGCTTCCGTTTCGAGGGCGTCCGCCGGGTCGGCCGGCGTTCGGCTGTGAAACAGACCGTAGTCCAGACTGAGCCCGGCTACGAGTGCCAGCGCCATCAGGTCGAAAGGCGAGAGACCACCCCGCAGCCATACTCCGAGACATGCAGAGACCGCCAACGCGGCGGCGACGTTCCCGAGCAACCAGACCGAACGGCGGCGATCCCGGGTCAACAACCAGAGAGCGACCCCCGCGGCCGAGAGCGCAGCCGTGAGCAGGATCGAGATTCTGTTCCGGAGGTCCACCACGAGTGTGCGGGAAGCTTCCACGAGGTCGACGAGCTGAACCCCGTCCAGGCCGTCCAGCCTGTCGGCTACGGCATCGTGGTCGGTGATACCGCTCAGGAACGTGAGACTCATCCAGCCCGCGGACGTGTCCAGGACGTAGAGCCCTGTCAGTGAGGCGAGTTCCGGGTGGTTCAGCAGATCGTCGACCGAGAGCCACTCCGGACTTCGTTCGAAGGCGACGGCATCGTCATGGAAAGGCAGGAACGCGTCCCCGCCGAAGGACAGTTCGGCCGCGGCGTGTGCGAATGCGCCCGCCCGTATGCCGCCGCCGGCAAGGAACTGGCGGATTCCGTCCATTCGCTCGCTCTGGCGCGATCTGCTGGGCAGCAGCGGCGAGATGCTCCGGTGAGCCTCGAGTTCACCAGCCAGTAGCGCATCGTCGAGACGTGCGGCGGCTGCTTCCGTGAGCCGAAGGGCGGCCTCAAGATCCGCGGCGCGGATCGCCGCCACATGACGCATGTCGTTGGTCCCCACTTGGCGGCGAAGTTCCGCGTCGGTGGCCAGCGTTTCCCTGGGTATCGGCGTCAGCGCGTCGAGGTCGTCCAGGAACGGGCCGCGCGCGGCCAGCGGCAGCGCGGCGGCCGTCGCGACGACGACCCAGGGCCAGAGACGCAGCACGGTGTCACCGGCGGGAGCCGCCCTGCCCGTCGTCGGTGGCAGCGCGGACCTCGCGGTTCCCGCGGTCAACCAGGCGGTTGCCAGCGCGGCCACCGTGAGCCCCGAGAGGGCGAACACGCCAAGCTGCTGGAGTCCCGCAGCGCCGCCGACCAGGAACACGGAGTAGGCGATCAACGTACTGCCCACACCGAGGCGAAGCGTCGCCCATACGGCACCCGGGTTCGACCGGTGGCTGAGAGCATGCAGGGGGTAGTCCACTGCGACTCCCAGAAGAGTGAAGCCGAAGGCGAGCGCGATGCCGTGAACCTGTTCGTAGACGAGAGAGGAGACTCCGAGGCCTGCCGCTGCGCCCGCGACCATGGGCGCTCCGGCGGCGACGACTGCTGCAGGCGCCCGGAAGTGCCAGAAGAGAAGAAGCGCCAGCGCGACGGTGGCCAGCAAGCTGAACAGCTTCGCTTCTTGCTGTGTTCTGGCCTGCAGATCGACGCTGTAGACGCCGCTGCCGTACAGCCGGGGGTCGTCGAAACCATGTCTGCCCAACGTCCGCCTCACGTCCGCGAGCAACTCGGCATGGGCGCCGATGTCGAACATGGCGGCCTCCGGGACAATCAGGAGCAAGGGCCTGTCGCCGTTTCCGAACAGATCTCGCGCGGGGGCCATCCGTTCGAGAGCCGAAACGCTCGCCAGCAAGGGGTCGGCGGCGATCATTTCCAGCGCGGCGTCCGAGTCGGCCAGCGCCGAGTCGGCCAGGCGGGCTTCCAGGACCTCGCGCCAGGCGTCTTCGCCAGCGGGAAGGTCCTGGAGCAGCAGCCGTTTGCGCCAGATCGGCAGGGGGATCAGATTCGGTTCGAGCACATCCGGCTCCGGAAGGACGCGACGGGCCAGCGGTAGCGCTCGCAGGTCGGCGGCGACCGCTTCGGTCGCGGCTTCCGAGGCCTCCGGCAGAACTACGTAGACTGCGTCGGCACCCGAAACCTGGCCCAGGCGTTCCACCAGCAGACGCTGGCCGGGATCAGCGGGTTCTGGCAGGAAGGAAGCGAGGTCGTAGCCGATCGAGAGATCAAGCGTCGCCGCGCCGGCGACAACCGCAGCAAGGACCAGGAGGACAGTCGTGCGGCGGGCGAGCGTCAAGATCAGTGGACGCTCTCGTCGCCTCGGGCTGGGAAGAGAAGCCGGATCTCCCGCCAGTTCTTGGCCCCGCGGCTCAGGTGCAGGAAGGCGAGTCGCCGGCCCGCGCCGCGCAGGCGCACGGAGACGAGCTCACGGCGCAACCTGGAATCCCGCGGAACGAGCTGAATCTCCCAGGCATGGCCTTCGGCGGACTGATGGAGCGAGGTCAAGGTGGAGTCGAACCTCCTCCGGAGTTCCGAGACGTCGCCGGACAGTACGTCGAGGATGATCGCCAGCACGAGGTGAGCGCCTCGGTCGCGGTTCAGCTTGCGCCGCCGCTCGGTTCCATTGTCGAGCGCGACGTCCCGGTCTCCCGCATCGGTTTGTCGCCGGTGCGGACGACGCAGGACCAGCCGGTCGCCCTCGATCCTGCGTTCCTCGAGGCGAGGGGCATGCACTCGCATGACGGCGATGCCGTCGCTCGTGAGCCAGAGCTCGCCGCGCTGTTCGGCCGGTGCCCGCAAGAGTCGATTCAGATGCCGCTCGGCGAAGGCGACGCGTTCCTCCCGCGGGAATCTCAGATCCGCGAGCCGCTTCCAGGCCGTCTCGTCGGCCGCGGCGGGAAGTGCAGCCGAGAGGGCAAGGGCGGCGGCGACCACCCGCCCGACGCGGCCTGCGTCAGGCTGTCGTGCCATTGCCGGACTGGTGCGCCTCGGTCGCATGTTGCGCCCAGAAGTCGAAGAAGTTGAACCAGGAGAACGGAGCCGCACGGACGTGGCGCTCAAGTCTCTCCGCGTATCCCCGGGCCAGCGCCGCGATCGTGCTCGCTCGTTGTGATCTGGGTATGTGGCCGCCGGTCCACAGAACCTCGCAGTGGACCTCATACCCGGGCGGATCCAGTCTGCAGAAGATGCAGATGATGGGCGCTTTGAAGGCACAGGCCACGAGGTACGGGCCGAGCGGGAAGGCCGCTTGGCCGCCGAGGAAGGGAAGCGACAGGGTCCGGTCTCCGGGCCGGCACCGATCCGCCATGAACCCGACCCACTCGCCATCACGGAAGGCTTCCGCGATCGAGACGCCGAGCGCTGCCGCGCCCTGTTCCGAGTCGATGATCCGCTTGGCCATCGCCGGATCGACCTCCTCCATGACGCTGACGAAACGGGCGTTGACGCCCTTGTCCAGGACGATGCGAATCCCGAACTCCCGACGGTCCGCGTCGACGATCCTGGGCGCGTCGAACGAACCGAAGTGCGCTGTCACGAAGACGCCCGCGCTGTGGTCCTCCATCACCTCTTGGATTCTCTCGTCGCGGACGAACCTGACTTCCCTCGCCGCCGGGCTACGACTGAGAGCGAAGAAGCGATCCGTCGCGACTCGGGCGAAGCTGAGGAAGTGTCGCACTACGTCGGTTTCGCGTGCCGGCCTCTTCAAGGCTCGGCTCAAGAAGGCTCGGGAGGCTCTGCGTTCCGGGGCACGCACGAGATAGAAGTACAGGACGGTCGGGTAGAGCAGGAAGTGAATGACCCTGCGGCCCAACCGTCGAGCCACCCATGCCGCGGTGCGAATGGCGAGCCGGCTGCCTGCTTCGGAACGCGCCTGCCAGTGGACCGCATCAGTCATCGAGCGGAACGGCGCGGGCATCCAGCATGCTCGTCAGCGTGCCCAGAGGGGTTTTGCCCGTACGGTTGCGTGGGATCGCATCCACCATGCGGATCGGTCGCGGCAGGAACGCGGGATCCAGGCGCCTCGCCATCTCTCTTCGGATGTCCTGCGGCTCGACGTCCGGCGCCACGACGAAGGCCGCGAGCCGTTCCGACGGCTCGCCGGCGCGCTGGGGTGGGAAGATCACACCATCCTGCACTCCAGGGAGTCCCAGCAGGAGCGCATTCAGGTTGGCGAGGGACTCCCGCTTACCGGCGATCTTCACGATGTCGTTGGAACGCCCGAGGAACTCGAACCGCCCTCCCTCAAGGCGCTCGAATCGGTCCGCGAGCTCGACGGGTGCTTCCAGACGCGGCGCCCTTACGGTCAGACCGTTCTCGGAGAAAGCCAGTTGGAAGTAGTCGAAGAAGCTCCATCCGGGACCTTCGGTAGGCCGGCGGGAAGCTAGCGTTCCCACTTCGCTGCAGCCGTAGAGTTCCAGAATCCGCGTGCCGAGACGACGCTCTGCCTGGACTGCCAGGTTCGTGTCGAGAGGAGCGGTTGCGCAGATCGTGACGCTTACCGGGCGAGCGGGAGGGGGCGCCTTGAGCAGCGCCCGCAGGTGCGTCGGTGTCGTCACCAGGACAGTGGGAGTGTCTGACGAGCCGAGCGTGTCGACCACGTCTTTGGGAAAGAACGCGCGTTCGGAGTGCACCGAGACGGGAGCGATGCTCGGCAGGAGCAGCGTCCACTCAAGCCCGTACAGGTGCCAAGACGGAACCGTCGACACCATCGTGACCTCGCCGGCAAGGGTCCCGGCTTCCTCCAGAGCTCGGCTCAGGCGACGCCAGTGGATGGCGCGGAAGTCGCTGAGCAGGCCCCAGGTCTTCGGGTGGGGGCTCGGGGCGCCGGTGCTGCCCGAGGTGAAGACGATCGCGGCAAGCTGGTCCGTATCGATAGGGGGCAGATCCCTGTGTGGGTCCGCCGGGCGGGTGGAAGGGTCCGCGACGGCCGCTGTCTCGTCGTCGACGATCGCACTGTCCGGATACGTTCGGCGCAGCGCGCCCAGGGCCTCCGAACTTCGCTGTGACGGCAGGAGGTTGACGCGGCCTCGGAGAAGCGCGGCGAAGAACGCGACTCCGAAGAGGTACCGGTCAGAGCAGACGTTGATCAACCACGGGTGGTCTGGCAGGTTGTCGGCGCACTGCAACGCGTCCCGGGCGAAGCGCGAGACAGCGATCGGATGGTTGTCGGCGTACCCCCATGGTGCCTCTCCCGACCTGTCGATCAGAGGCTCCGTCGACGGCGCCTCACGTTCGCGCATTCACTTCTTTCATGACGAAGTCCGTCAGGTTGCCGAGGGTGGCGAACGCTTCTCGCGTCGTCTCTTCCTTGGCGCTGAAGTGCACCGCGAACTCCTCCGCGATCGCGACCGCGATCTCCAGCGCGTCGATGGAGTCGAGAGCGAGACCTTCGTCGCCGAACATCAGCTCTTCCGGGTCGATGTCGCCGGGATCGATGTCCTCCAGGTTCAGCGCGTCGACGATGAGGACTGCCATCCGGCTCTGCTCGGGCGTCTGGTTCACGAGGAGTGGTTCCTTCTCTTTGGGGGCAGTCTGAACACGAGCGACGTGTTCACGCCGCCGAAGGCGAAGTTGTTTGTCATCAAGTAGTCGGCCTCGATGCGCATCGGTTCGCCGACGACGTAGCCGAGCGCGGCGCACCGCGGGTCGCGATTCTCCAGATTGATCGTTGGAGCGGCCCATTTCTCCCGGAGCATCTCGAGGCTCATCCATGCCTCTAGACTGCCACAGGCGCCCAGCGTGTGACCGATGTAGCTCTTCAGCGAACTGATCGGCACCGGACGGCCGAACACCTCCAACGTAGCCTGGCTCTCCGCGATGTCTCCCAGTTCGGTCGCAGTGCCATGGGCGTTCACGTAGGCGATCTGATCCGCGCTCAGACCGGCGTCGGCGAGCGCCAGACGCATCGCTTCGGCCATGGTTCGTTGCGCAGGCTGAGTTGGATGGGCACCGTCGGAGTTCGCGCCGAAGCCGACTAGTTCGGCCAGGATCGTCGCGCCGCGGTCGAGCGCATGGCGCCGGCTCTCTAGCACGAACGTGCCGGCGCCTTCTCCGACCACCAGGCCGTCGCGGTCGGAGTCGAAGGGTCTCGGCGTGCGCGAGGGTGTCTGGTTGCGGCAGCTCGTTGCGTACAGGGTGTCGAATGTCGCCACCGCCGGGAGGTCGAGTTCGTCCGCGCCGCCGGCGACCATCGCGTCCTGGTAGCCGTGCCTGATCGATTCATACGCCATGCCCAGCGACAGGCTCCCCGACGTGCAGGCGGAGGAAGAGGGCAAGAGGCGTCCCGTGAGGCCGAAGAACATGCCGATCGCCGCCGTCGTGGTATGCGGCATCAGCTTGACGTAAACGTTCGACGTGACGCCTTCGGTCGATTCGGTCGCGAGAAAGCGGCCGACTTCCCGCAGGCTGTCGGTCGAGCCGATCGAGGACCCATACGCCACGCCGACTCGACCGGATCGCAGGACCGGATCGTCTCGGAGGCCCGCCTGCTCCAGCGCCAGTTCGGTCGCCCGGACGGCCATCGCCGATACGCGGCCCATGGACCGCCGCATCTTGCGCGGCCAGCGGAGGGGTGTCTCGAAGTCGGCTGGAGCGCCGAGCCAGGACCTCAACCCCTTGACGCCACTCCACTGGTCCATCCGTTCAACGCCGCCCTCTCCCGCCAGCAGGCGGGCGCGCACCGACGCCCAGTCCGTGCCGATGGGCGAAATGCCGGCGACGCCGGTGACGACGACCCGCTTGCTCATTCTGGAAGCGTTCCGGCGTCAGGGAGATGGAAGATGAGGCCGAACACGGAGCCGGCGTGGCTAGATCATACCCCCGTTGACCGACAGGACCTGCCGGGTCACATAGGCGGCAAGGTCGGAGAACAGATAACGGACCAGGCTGGCGACTTCCTCGGGCGTTCCCCGCCTTCGAAGCGGCACGAGCCGCTCGATGATCTCGTCCGAAGTGCCCTTGCTCATGTCCGTCCCGACAATACCCGGAGCGACGCAGTTCACGGTGATCCTCCTCTTTCCGAGTTCGACGGCCAGCGCTTTCACGGCGCCGATCAGCCCCGCCTTGGCGGCGCTGTAGTTGACCTGTCCGCGATTGCCAGCGATACCGGAAACCGACGACATGGCAACGATGCGACCGCCGTCGCGCAAGCGGATCATCGGCATCACACACGGCTGCACGACGTTGAAGAAGGAGTCCAGATTGGAGCGCAGGACATCGTCCCACTCCGCCTCCGTCAACGCGGGAAACGCGGCGTCTGCGTGGCTGCCGGCGTTGCAGACGACACCATAGAACGCGCCCCGTTCCGCCATGTCCCGGTCGAGGGCGGTCCGGATGGCGTCGCGGTCCGAGACGTCACCGCGGAGAGCGCTGGCCGCACCTCCACGGGTGCGGATCTCGTCCACGACATCCTCCACGTTGCCTCGCGCGTTACAGGCCACATCGAAGCCCTCCTCGGCCAGAGCCAACGCGACCGCGCGGCCTATGCCACGCGACGCCCCAGTTACGAGCGCTCGCCGCGGTCCCGTCATCAGGACGTCCGTTCGCTGCCGGATCGCAGATAGACGGTCACGGCGCAGTCTGCCAGTTTGCCCCGGAGCTGATCTTCGATGACCCCTTGAAACTTGGAGATGTCCGTCATCTCGAGGACCGGTGTCACGTCGATAGTGAGACGGGAGCCTAGACGGAACCAAGTCACGGCGCACTTGTACTCCCGCGTGCCAAGAAGAAAACCGACACGGACGGGTTCTCCCTGTCGCCGGGCGTGAAGTCCGGCGTGAGCCGCGACGGTCTGGGCGATGTATTCGATGCCGAGATAGGCGGGAACCCCGTGCGGCGCCTCGTAGAACATCGAGTCTTCGGCGATCCGGACCACGCTTCGGGTCAAAGAGGGCCCTTGCGCTGCGACGCTGTCGATCAGGATCATCGGCGCGGCATGCGGGATCAGCGCCTCGATGTCCAATGTCGGGACGATGGTGGTTGGATCCGGCACTGGATTGCGGAAACGCTACGGGCCGACCAGCACGCCGCTGCTGTGTGTGCCCGCATCCGTAGTGAAGCTGAACGCGACCCGAGACCGGATCCGCATCTCGTGGACTAGTTCAAGTCGAAGCCTGAGGCCTGGTACGACCAGTCGCGCGAACTTCAGGTTGCGGACTTCTGTTGTGGCGGCGTAATCGGCAAAGACTCGCCGCGAGAGCGTGTCTGCCCACAGCAACTGAGCAAGGCCGGGAACGATCGGCTCGTCCGGAAAGTGGCCCTCCAGGACCGCGAGGTCGTCCGGTACCTCGGTCTCGCCGAGCCATGTCGCGGCCGTGCGGTCAAGTTCCTCCCAGCGCGGGTGAAGGGGACAGTCGCGACTGGCCTTGCCGGCGGCGGGAAGGCGCCGCACGAAGCGCCATCGCCCCTGCGCCTGCTCGGCAGTCGTCGAGGAAACAAGAAGGTCGCTCAGTTCACGAATCAGCGCCTCCTTGCCCTTGCGCGCCAGAGTCTCCCAGCCATCTTCGGTCAGCACGACGAGGAGTTCCCCTTCATGAAACCGAGCGTTCTCGACGGACTCCAGACGCTCAACTTCGCTGACCAGGGCGTTCAATCTACTTGACCTGCAACAGCTCGGCTACGAGGTCGACCACGTCCGCCACCGTACGAGTCTCCTTGACTCGTTCCGGAGCGATGTCGGCCTGAGTGAACTCCTTGAGTCGGACGATCAGATCCACCGCGTCGATGCTGTCGAGGGCCAAGTCCTCGTAGAGGCGGGAGTTGAGGGTGACCTGGTCTGGTTCGAGCTCGTACATCTCGACCAGAAAACCAGTCAGCTTGGCCTTGATCTCGTCGCGCGTCATCTTCCCCCGGAGCTCCTTCGAGCAACGCAGAACCCTACCAGCCGGCCATGGGCGGATCCAGGCAACCCGAGGGCGGCAGACCCAACGCCCGCTCCAGAATCCTGCTGCCCGAGCGGGACTTCTCGCGCTCGCTGCCGTGGCTTCCGAACGTGGACGGATGGACCTCTTCGCCGACGCTCATCCTGACTTGAACGGCCTCCGGCGGAAGGCGCGCGAGAGAGTCCGTCTTGCCGAGCGCGGGCGGGCGAACCCTCAGGCGGACCGGCACCGCCGGCCGACCAGACCGCAAGAGAATCAAGGCCGCACCGCGCCGTACGGCGGCAGGCCGGTCCTTCCTCGTTCGCGTCCCTTCAGGAAAGAGCACGACCGTCTCGCCTGCCCGTAGGAGACGGGCCGTCCGGTCGACGACGTCCTGCGGGTCGACGCTCGGTACGTAGCCGGCGAGACGCACGACCGTGCCCAGGAAGGGGCTGCGCCACACGGCGTGTTTGACGACGCAGCGCGCGTCGGGAAGACGGGAGACCAGGACCACGACATCGAGCAGCGAAGGATGGTTGGCGACAACCAGCCGACCGCGAAGATGAAGCAGGCGCTCTTCTTCGCAGAACTCGAACCTCATGAGCCGGAGAACGGACAAGACCACCAGGAAGAGGCGGAAGGACCGTTGGATGGCTCTGCGGCAACGACGCCCCGTCGCTTCTCGAGGACTCAGCATCCGAATGACCGGGAAAACGATGGCGCCCAGCACGAGTCCGCCAAGACCAAAGAGAGCGAACGACATGGCGGTCAGCGGAACTCTCCAGCAGCGCTGCAGAAACGTCCTCACCTCGACCTCCCGGCTACCTGCTTGAGGCTTCGCTAGCCGACGCGGCGTCGGGGCTTGCTAGGAGCGGCACGCTCGATGGTCCGGGACCCGTCGCGGGGTTCCAGCTCACTGGAAGAGGGTGAAGCGAGCCATCATCGCGACCAGCAAGGCCATGGCCGCCATCAGCGAACGGATGGACCACTTTGTCGCCGCGTACTCGGCCGCTCGGACTTGCTCCTGTTGCTCCATTCGGCCCAGCAGCAGTTCCTTGAGGCCGGCGATCTCCGCGCGGACCGCTTTGAACTCCTTGCGGACCGCCTCGAACTCCCTGCCAACCGCTCCGAAGTCGTGGGCGAGCCTGGTGTCGATCTGTTCCTTCTGGCCGGCGATCTCGGCTCTGAGTGTTCCAGTCTCGTGAGCGAGCCTGGCTTCAATCCGTTCCTCGAGGCCGCCGATCTCCGTTCGGAGTTTCTCGGTCTCGTGAGCGAGGCTGGTTTCCATCCTGTCGGCGACGCTGCCGATCTCGGTCCGTAGCGCTCCCGTCTCGTGAGCAAGCTTGGCTTCCAGACCGCTGAACTCGGCTTTGAGGAGGCGGGTCTGGTCGTTGATTCTCTGGTCCAGAAGCTCCCTGACGCCGTCAATCCTCTCCGACAGCACCGCGTCGACGTGTGCGCACTCGCGTTCGATTCTCGCCGAGAGTTCGCTCTTGACCTGTCTGAGGGCGGCCGCCTCGTCATGAGGCTGCGCTCCCGGGGTGGGTCCTTCCGCTTCCAGGGTCATCGATCGAGTGCCTTCACGATCTCGTCGCGCAGGGTGCTCCGTACGTTCACCGTCGCGCGCAGAGTCTACTCTTCTCTCCATCGGCATCTTCCGTCCTTCCGGGGCTTGGCCAGCACTGACAAGGACGGAAAGCAGCCGGCGGAACCGGGAACGATCCTAGGGAGACGGACCCGGTTTCAAGCCGGCCAGTGCCCGGGCGGCCGCTCTCCGCTCGGCTTCCTTCTTCGAGTGACCGGACGCCGCGGCCACGGCGTGGCCCCCGACCCAGCACTCGACGTGAAACACGGGATCGTGATCCGGCCCGTCCCGGCCGACATGACGGTAGAACGGAGGTTCGAGCCCCTGACTCTGGAGGGATTCCTGCAGGTCCGACTTCGCGTCCAGGGCGTCCATCGTTTCGGCGGCCTCGGCCTCGATCCATGGTTCGACCAGATCGCGGGCGGCCTGGAGGCCGCCGTCGACGAAGACGGCCCCGATCACGGCTTCGACGGCATCCGCCAGGAGAGACGGCTTCTCGCGGCCCCCCGACTGTTCCTCGCCGTGGCCGAGGCGAAGCGCCGGGCCGAGATCGAGTTCCCGGGCGCGCCGGGCCAGAGCCTCGGAGCTGACCACATGGGACCTGGTCCGCGACAGGACGCCTTCGGGCGCCGACGGATCACAGCGGAAGAGCCGATCCGCCACGACGAGTCCCAGCACGGAGTCGCCCAGGAACTCCAGTCGCTCGTTGTCCTGCTCCAGGCCCTGTTCGTTGGCGAAGGAGCTGTGGGTGAGGGCCTGCTCGAGTAACGCGCGGTTCTCGAACCGGTGGCCGAGACGGGCTTCGAGAGCCTCGACCGGGTCGGTCAGGGGTAGATCCGGTCCATGGTTCGTGGATAGGGGATCGTCTCCCGCAAGTGGGGAACGCCGGCCATCCAGGCGACGAAACGCTCGACGCCCATACCGAAGCCGCTGTGCTCGAAGGTGCCGTAGCGGCGGATGTCCAGGTACCACTGGAAGGCGTCGAGCGGCAGATCGTGCTCCTTGAGCCGCGCGAGGAGCAGATCGTGGTCGTGGATGCGCTGGCTGCCGCCGATGATCTCGCCGTAGCCCTCCGGGGCGATCACGTCGAGCGCGAGCGCCAGCGACGGATCGTCCGGGTCGGGCTCCATGTAGAAGGCCTTGAGCGATGTCGGGTAGTGGGTAACCATCACCGGCCGATCGAACTCCCGGGTGATCGACGTTTCCTCGGGAGCGCCGAAGTCCTCCCCGAACTCGATCCCGGAACCCTGCCGCTGCAGCAGGTCGATCGCCTCCGCGTAGCGGAGCCGCGGGAACGGCCCCTGGATGGACTCGAGCTTCGAGGTGTCGCGCTCCAGGATGGCGAGCGGTTCACCGCAGTTCTCCAGAACCCGGCCCGCGAGGTAGACGAGGAAGTCCTCGGCCAGCTCACACAGCCCCTCGAAGTCGAGGAAGGCCGCCTCCGGTTCGACCATCCAGAACTCCATCAGGTGCCGGCGGGTCTTCGACTTCTCGGCGCGGAAGGTGGGGCCGAAGCAGTAGACCTTGCCCAGGGCCGCCGCGGCCGGCAGGTAGTAGCCGCGCTCGCGGTGGAAGTCGTGGATCGCGTGGCAGACCTCGCTGCGGATTCGCAGCACCGCCCGCTGGCGGCTGGAACGGAGCCAAAGGTGCCGGTTGTCCATCAGGAACGCGGTGCCGTGCTCCTTCGGCGTGATGGGGTAGGCCTCGGCGCCGTGCACCAGGGCCAGCGACGACACCTGCACTTCGACGCCGCCGGGTGAACGGGGATCGGCCGCCACGGTGCCCGTTGCCGTGATCGTCGATTCCTGCCCGGCGTGCTGGAGCGCCTCCCAGGAAGCGTCGTCGACCTCCTTGCGACTGACGACGAGCTGGACGGTGGCGCCCGAATCCCGCAGGCGGACGAAACCGATCCGCCCGCTGGAACGGCGGCCGTCGACCCAGCCGCGCAGCCGAACCTGCTGTCCGATCAGGCCGCCGAGTTCGGGAATCGAGTTCCACTCGCACGGTCACCCTCTCGCCGTCTGTCACCGCTGCTTCGGCTTCTACGTCGGCTTCACGCTGGGACTGGCCGTGCTGCCCTTCGTCCGCCGGTTCCGCGACTGGCTGCTCGACAGGCCCCGGCGGATCCTCTTCTTCCTGGCGCCGACCGCGATCGACTGGCTGTTGCCGATGAACACGCCGGCAAGCCGGTTCGGGACCGCTCTGCTCGCCGCCGCGCCGATCGCTCTGCTGATCTGGGCGGCGATCGGCCAGATCACCGCACGAGATGCCCCGAAACTGCTTGAGGAGACACCATGACACCGAACAGATTGAAAGCAGCGGCCATTGGCGGCGGGGCGGCAGGCGTCGCGTCCCAGATTCCCGGCCTCAGCTTCGTCAACTGCCTGTGCTGCGCGCTGGTGGTCGGGGGCGGCATGCTGGCCGTCTTTCTGGCCCTGAGGAACGAACCGGCGACGGAGAAGGCGCCCTACGGCGACGGCGCGCTGATCGGCGTCCTGGCCGGTGTCGTCACGGCGATCGTCGGCGCCATCGTGCTCATTCCGATCGCCGCGCTGTTCGGTGACCCGATGGAGCAGACCCTGAGGATGCTCGAGGGGATCGAGGGCATTCCGCCCGAGGTCCTCGACGCGCTGGGCGGCGACGCGGCCGGCGCCGTGGGAACCCTTGCCTTCGTCGGGTTCCTGATGTCTCTGGTGGTCGATGTCGTGTTCGCCGCGATCGGCGGCGTGATCGGAGCGGCCGTGTTCCACAAGAAGCCCTCGGCTTGAGGCCGGGTCTCGCGATGCACTCACCACCAGGGGAGGTTCGATGACAGGGAAGAAAGTCGGATACGCGGCGCTCGGCGGCGGCGCCGGAGCGGTCGCGTCGCAGATCCCGGGCTTGCAGTTGCTCAACCTGGCGTGCTGCGCCCTGGTCGTGGGTGGCGGCATCCTCGCGGTGTACCTGGCGCTCAAGGACGACCCGCCTGCTCAGGCAGCGCCTTACGGTGAAGGTGCGAAGATCGGCGCGCTCGCCGGCGTCTTTGGCTCCGCCCTGAGCATTCTCATCGGCCTCCTGATCCTGGGGGGCATCACGGGCGTGATGGGGATCGGGGCCCTCACCTCGGAATCCGTCGAGGACTTCGAGGCGTTCAGCCTCTTCAGTGTGATCGCCGGCCTCGGCGTCATCGCGATCGTCGCCTTCTCGCTGATCATCAATGTCGCGTTTTCGACGATTGGCGGCGTGATCGGGGCGGCCATCGTGCACAGGAAGGCGCCGGCCGAATAGGCGTCACCGACCCGCGTCAGCGGCTGAGGAAGGTGCCCGGGCGGTAGTAACGCTGGTGCCAGATGCCGGCCTGGTCCTCGTCGTCGACCGGCATGCGCCAGGTGCGGACGGCCGCCTGGGCGAGAGGGAGCCGATAGAGGCCCCGCGGCTGGTCGATCGTGGCCTGGATGTAGTCCCCGGCCGCGTCCTCCGGGACGTAGCGGCAGGCGATACGGCGGTACCGGTCGCGCCAGACGTCGTCGACGCCGATGTCGTGGACGAGTTCCGCCTCGCCCTCGACCAGGACCTTTCGGTAGGGAAGAGTCTGCTCGTCGATCGCCAGGCAGGTGCGCGGATCGCGGCGCAGGTTGGCGAACCAGGCGGAGTTCTCGCGCGGGGTGAACCAGATGGCTCCCTCTTCGAAGATGAACCAGATCGGGGTCACGAGGGGCCGGCCGTCGTCGCAGACGGTGCCGATCCGCATCAGGATGCCGGGCTCGACGAGGAAGGTGTCGCGCTCGGTCTCGGTCATCGTCGGCATGTTCGCTAGTCCTCTTCGGGCGCGCCCAGGGTCCGCGCCGCGGCGATGTCGGCGGAGTAGTCGCGGAGCTTCGTCGGCATCAGGGTCATCTCCTCGATCACGGTCCGCTCGGGCAGCGCGGCCGCGGCGAGGATCGCCTCGGCGATGTCCTCGGCCATCATCATCCCCGCCCGTTCTTCCTCCGACGGCGGCCGGGGCCGGTTGTCGAGGATCGGCGTGTCGACCTCTCCTGGCAGTACGCTGGTGGCGCGGATGCCGAGTTGCCGGAGCTCGGCGCCGAGCCCCATGATGTAGTTGCGGGAGGCGGCCTTGGCGGCGCCGTAGGCGGTGCCGGCCATGACGCCCGGCCGGATCGCCGCCATCGACGACACCATGATCACGGTGGCGCCGCCGTGGTCGAGCATGGCCGGCAGCAGCGCCTTGGTCAGCATTGCCGGACCGGTCGCGTTGACCGCCATCACGCTGTCCCATTCCTCCTGCGAGATGTAGCGGGTGCTCCGCACCTTCGAGCTGTGCCCCGCGTTGTGGACCAGGACGTCGACCGTGGCGTGACGATCGAGGACCGCGGCCGCGAGGCCGCGGACAGCCTCCGGGTCCTCCATGTCGGCCGAGCGGGCCCAGGCGTTGCCGCCGCCGGCCTCGATCTCGGAGACGACCGCCTCGAGCGGCTCGAGCCGCCGGCCGGAAACGATGATCGACGCGCCTTCACGGGCGAAGAGCAATGCGGTCGCCCGGCCGATGCCGGTGCCGCCGCCGGTTACCAGGGTGGTCTTTCCTTCGAGCTTTCCCATCTGCGTTCGGCCTCCCCGAGGCTGGTGGACGTTGTGGTGGCGGCCCGGAGTGTAGCCCCGCCCTGGTTGTCGGCGAAGTCTCAGGCGCCGCCGCGATCCGGCACGAGGTACCGGCGCGCCGCGTAGCCGAGGGTTCCCGCCCTCGCCGCCATCAGGCCGGCCATGCTGAGCCAGAGAAGGTCCGGATCCCGGAAGTGGACCGCCGCCCAGGCGAGGGGAGCGAAGCCAACCCCGAGGCTGACCGCCATCGCGCGGCTGAGCAGCCTGCCCCGCGTCAGCCCGAGGAAGAAACCGTCGAAGGCGTAGGCGAGGGCGGCGAAGAGGAGCACCGGCAGCAGCCAGACGTTGCTTTCCGCCGCCAGCGCCGCCACGTCTTCGTGATCGACGAGCAGGCCGTAAACGGCATCGGGAAACGCAAGAGCCGGGACGAGGAACACGATCGCGCAGCCGACGGCCGCCGCCAGCGTCAGGAGCAGGACGCGGCGCAACTCACGGCGGTCGCCGGCGCCGAAGGCCATGCCTGCGAGCGTTTCGCCGGCGAAGGCCGCCCCGTCGACGAAGTATGAGGCGAGGCTCAACACGCGGAGAATGACGCCGTTGGCGGCCAGGCGGGCGGCGCCGAAGAGCGCGCTCGCGTTGGTGAACACGGCGAACGCGGTGACCAGCAGCAGGGTGCGGATCACCAGGTGTCCACTCAGCGCGAGGATCTGGCGCAGCGCGTCGCGGTCGAAGAGGGTGGGCCAGGCTGGAAGCGGCCCTGCGGCCGCGAGCGCCAGAATCAGGCCGGCGGCGGCGCTCAGCCACTGTGCCCCGGCGGTGGCGAGCCCGGCGCCGAACGCGGCCCAGCCGAGGTGGACGATGAACCACCAGTTGAGCGCGATGTTGCCGAGGTTGGCCAGTACGACCAGGAGCAGCGCCCTCGCGGCCTCGCCGCGGCCCAGGAACCAGCCCACCAGCGCCAGGTTGGCGAATGCCGCCGGCGCGCCCCAGATGCGCGCGTCGTAGTAGAGACGGCCGGCCTCCTCCACGCCGGCCGGGCCGGACAGGAGTCCGAAGCCGGCGTCGCCAAGCGGGTCCCGGAGCGCGATCGCCGCGAGGCCGAGCGCCGCCGCCAGCAGCAGGGCGCGGTAGAGGTGCGCCGACACTTCGCCGGCGTCTTCGCGTCCCCAGGCCTGCGCCGTGAGGCCGGTGGTGCTCATGCGGAGGAAGGCGCAGCCGAAGTAGATGTAGTCGAAGATGAGGGCCGCGAGAACGACGCCCGCCAGGAAGCGGACGTCGTCGAGCCGGCCGAGCATCACGGTGTCGGCGAGGCCGGCGAGCGGCACGGTGAGGTTGGACGCCGTGTTGAGCGCCGTCAGGCGCGCGAAACGGCGGGGGAGGCCCGGCCCAGGAGCGCCCATCACGGCCGGTGCGCGGGTGGTAGCCTGCCCGCGCTCATGGCGTCAGCACGAACCCCGGGCGGCTTCCCGGCACGTTTTGTCGCCTGGACCGATCGTCTCAATTCGCGTATCGGCGTCGCGGTCTCGTGGCTCACCCTCGCCATGGTCGCGGTCGGAGCGTACAACGCGGTAGTGCGCTACCTGGGCCGTTTCACGGGCTGGAACCTGAGTTCGAACGCCTACCTGGAACTCCAGTGGTACATGTTCAGCCTGGTCTTCCTGCTGGGCGCCGCGTACGCGCTGCTGACGGGCGCCCACGTTCGGGTCGACGTGATCTTCAGCCGGTTGCCGGAGCGCTGGCGGCGGCGGATCGACCTCTGGGGATCGCTGCTGTTCCTGATTCCGTTCGCCGTCTTCGGGCTCGTCATGTCCTGGCCGGCCGTACGGAACTCCTGGGCGGTGCTGGAAGTGTCCTCCGATCCGGGCGGTCTGCCGCGGTATCCGATCAAGAGCGTCCTGCTCGTGGCGTTCGCTCTCCTCGCTCTCCAGGGGCTCGCGGAGGCCGTGCGCAACTGGCAGCGCCTGCGCGCGCTCAAGGCCGGAGCCGAGGAGGAGGATCTGCAGCAGGAGGGGCTGCTGTGAGTGGCGACTTTCTGGGCCCGCTGATGTTCGTGGTCGTCTTCCTGTTCATCTTCGCGGGCTATCCGGTCGCCTTCTCGCTCGGCGGCACGGCCCTGATCTTCGCCTTCATCGGCATCGAGCTCGGCCTGTTCTCCTGGAACCTGCTCTACGCCTTCCCCGAGCGGGTTTTCGGCGTGATGTCGAACGGCGTCCTGCTCGCCGTGCCCTTCTTCATCTTCATGGGCACGATGCTCGAGAAATCCCAGCTCGCGGAGGACCTGCTGCGGACGATCGGCATGCTGTTCGGCCGCCTGCGCGGCGGGCTGGCGCTGGCGGTGGTCGTGGTGGGCGCCATGCTCGCGGCCGCCACCGGCGTGGTCGGCGCCTCGGTGGTCGCGATGGGACTGATCTCGCTGCCGGTCATGCTGCGCTACGACTACTCGCCGATGCTCGCTACCGGCGTGATCAGCGCCGCCGGTACCCTGGGGCAGATCATTCCGCCCAGCGTCGTGCTCGTCGTCCTGGCCGACCAGCTCGGCATCTCGGTCGGGGACCTGTTCATCGGCTCCCTCATTCCGGGCCTGATGCTGGCGGGCTTCTACGCCGTGTACGTCACCGGCGTCGCGATCGCCAAACCGGCGGCCGCGCCGGCGCTGCCGGCCGAGGAACGGACGCTGGGAGGCGCCGCGCTGGCCCGGCAGGTGGCCGTCGTCATGCTGCCGCCCATGGTGCTGATCCTGGTCGTCCTGGGCAGCATCTTCGCCGGCATCGCGACCCCCACCGAGGCGGGGGCCCTGGGCGCGGTCGGCGCCATCGCCCTGGCCCTTTCGCGCGGGCGGCTGACGATGAAGGCCGTGAAGGAGACGATGGACGCGACGGCGAAGCTGACCACGATGGTCATCTTCCTGCTCATCGGCTCGACCGCGTTCGCGCTCGTCTTCCGGGGTCTCTACGGCGACATCTGGATCGAAGACCTGCTGACCGGCCTGCCGGGCGGGAAGATCGGCCTGCTGATCGTCGCGAATCTCGCGATCTTCATCCTCGGCTTCTTCATCGACTTCTTCGAGATCGCGTTCATCGTCATTCCGCTGATCGCCCCGGCGGCACGGATCCTCGACGTCGACATGGTGTGGTTCGGCGTGATGATCGGCATGAACCTGCAGACGTCCTTCCTGACGCCGCCCTTCGGCTTCGCGATCTTCTACCTGCGGGGCGTGGCGCCGCGGCGGATCACCACGGTCGAGATGTATCGGGGGGTCATTCCCTTCATCGTCATCCAGCTCATCGGGCTGGCGCTGATCTGCCTGTATCCCGAGCTGGTGACGGCGCTGCTGTAGTTCCCGCGGCGCGCGGCCGCCTTCCTCGGCCGGGGCCTATCCCTTCATCCGCTCGTTTCGCGGATCGAAGAGGGCTCGGGCCGGCGCCACGGTGATGGGGAAACGCTCGTTCATGTAGAGGACCTGAAGCCGCGTGCCGGGCGTGGCGCGCTCGGGCGGCAGGTAGGCGAGCAGGATGTACTTGCCGACGGACGGTCCCATGCCGGCGGACGTGACGCGGGATTCCCGGCCGCGAACGTCCACGATCCGCTCGCCATCGAGGGTGAGGATCGGCTCCGCGCCGCCGGTGGGGAAACGGGGCACGCCGGACGCGTCGGCATGGCGGTCCATTGTCAGCGTGCACAGCTTCGCCGCCGGCCCCGCGGCGCGCGCCCGAAGACAGGCCTTCTTGCCGATGAAGTCGGCTTTCTTGACGCCGCGCCGGGCCAGGCCGGCCTCGACCGGCGTGTACTCCGAGGTCAGGTCGGCGCCCATCAGCGCGTAGCCCTTCTCGAGCCGCCCGGTCGTGCCATAGACGCCTATGCCAACGGGCCGCGCCTCCAGGTCCGCGCCCGCTTCCCGGATCGCGTCCCAGAGGCGGACGCCGCCCGGCGCCGGCGCATAGATCTCCCAGCCGTTCTCGCCGACGTAGGAGATGCGGAGCATGGTGGCCGGCGCGCCGTCCAGGACCGCTTCCCGTACCGTGCCGTAGGGAAACGCCTCCTGCGAAAGCGGGATGTCGGCGATTCGCTCGAGCAGGGCCTCCGCGCGCGGCCCCCAGACGCCGATCGTGCAGAGCGCGTCCGAACGGTCTTCGAACTGGACGGATCCGTCGGCGGGAAGGTGGCGGCGGAACCAGGCCGCGTCCCGGGCTCCGTCGAGGGGACCGGTGACGATGCGGAAGCGGTCCCCCGCGAGGCGCTGGATCGTCAGATCGGCCCGGATGCCGCCCTCGGGCGTCAGCAACGGCGTGTAGATCGAACGGCCCACCGGGCGGTCGCAGCGATTGACCGCGAGCCGTTCCAGGTAGGGCACGACGCCCGGGCCGGAGACGTCGAAGACCTGGAACGCGCTCAAGTCCACGATGCCGGCCTTCCCGCGCAGGTGCAGGTGCTCCGCGTCGACGATCGGCGACCACCAGCGGCGGTCCCACTCGTGCAAGCGGTCGGCGACGCCGTAACGGGCGACGAGGTCTTCGTTCGAGGCGTACCACTGGGGACGCTCCCAGCCGCGAGCCTCGTGGAACTCCGCGCCCAGCGCCGCGGTTCGGTCGTGGAAGGCCGCGCGCCGCACGCCGCGTTCCGACTCCCATTGCTCGCGCGGATGGACGATGCCGTAGGTCTTGTTGAAGTGTTCGCGGCAGCGCCGGCGGACGTGGCGCTCCGTCTTCTCGTGCGGGTAGAAGCGGCTGACGTCGGACCCGTGCGGGTCGCACAGGCGCGGGTAGCCGTGCGTGATCCACTCGGCGATCAGGCGCGCGCTGCCCGGACCTTCCTTGATCCAGACCGCCGCCGCGGACCAGAGCTTCTCGACCTCGGCGGTCTCGCCCAGGATCTGCTGCGCGTCGGGCGTCAGCGACAGGAGTCCGTTCACGGAGTAGCGCATCGCGGAGTCCGCGAGCAACTCCCCCATCAGCCGGCGGGCCTCCTCGAGCTGGGGCGCGAAGTCGCCGGCGGTGAACGGCATCTCCGTCGGCGTGCGCTCCGCCTCCGCCAGCGACGGAATCTCGTCGGGACGGATCAGAATCGCGCGGTGGGCGTAAGAGCCGACCTCCATCGCGTCGTGGTCCTGCCGCTCGTACATGAACGTGTCCATGTCGCGCACGATCGGATAGGCGATCTCCACTCCCGTCCGGCGCAGGAGGTCGATCGGCCCGAAGTCGGCCATCTGGTGCACCGCCGGGGTCAGCGGAATCGAGGCGTCGGCCATGGCGGCGATCCGCGGACTCCAGACGCCGCAGGCGACGACGACCTGGTCCGCGGAGATCGTGCCGCGGTCGGTCGCCACGGCGCGCACGCGGGGGCGGGAGAACGGCCGCCGCTCGACCTCGATGCCGGTGACTTCCGTCTCGTCGAGCACGGCGAGCGCGCCCTTCGCCAGCGCCCGTTCGCGCGCCAGGGTTCCGGCCCGCACCGAGTCGACGACGGAGGCGCTCGGGGTGAGGAAGCCGCCCAGGATGACGTCGGGGTCGACGAACGGCACCTTCGCCACGACCTCGGCCGGGTTCAGCAGCTCGGCCTCGATGCCCCAGGCGCGCGCCGACGTCATCCGCCGGCGCAGTTCCTCCATCCGCTCTTCCGTGCGCGCCACCTCGATGCCGCCGCAGGTCGTGTTCACGCCGAGCGCCGCGTACTGGCGCTGGCTCTCCAGCGTCAGCATCGCGATCTCGCGGTTGTGGTCGGTGGGGAAGATGAAGTTCGACGCGTGGCCGGTCGAGCCGCCGGGGTTCGGCAGCGGTCCCTTGTCGATCAGCACGAGATCGCGCCAGCCGAGATCGGCCAAGTGGGCGACGAGAAAGTTGCCGACGATGCCGGCCCCGATCACCGCGATCGTCGCCCGCCCGGGCGGCTCCCGGACAGCCCCGTGCGGACCTTCGGCGCGGGGACTGCCGGTGCTGTCTTCGCTCATCGATCGTTCGATTCGCAGCGGCGGGCGGGGACTCGCGCGCCGCGGGACCCCGATTCGCGTCAGGTCGCTTAGTCTAATCCTCCCGAATCCCGCGAATCGGAGCGGCCGGGGGCGACGCCGGCCGTTATCCCGAGGGCGGATCGGGCGAGAGGAGGGGAAATGAGCGGTCAGCCGCGAAGCATCGATCAGTCCGACCGGATCGTCCCGATCAACCTGCGCCAGAGCGGCCGCACGCCGGTCGAGCTGCTGATCTCGACCCGGGTGCGGAAGTCCCCCTACTGGCATCTGTCCCACCGGGCGGGCTGCTGGAGGGCTACGGTCTACAACCGCATCTACCATCCCCGCGGCTACGTCCCGCCGGACGAGGGCGGTGCCGCGGCCGAGCACGAGGCGCTGACGAACCACGTGACGCTGTGGAACGTCGCGGTGGAACGCCAGATCCGCGTCGCCGGACCCGACGCCGAGCGCTTCGCGGACTACGCGATCACTCGCGACGCGACCCGCATCCGGCCGATGCACGGCAAGTACGTGATCCTGTGCAACGAGCGGGGCGGCATCCTGAACGACCCGGTGCTGCTGCGGCTGTCGGAAGACGAGTTCTGGTTCTCGCTGGCGGATTCCGACATCCTGTTCTGGCTCCAGGGACTGAACGTCGGCCTGCGGATGGACGTGGAGATCGACGAGATCGACGTCTGCCCGGTGCAGATCCAGGGGCCGAAGTCGCTGGCGCTGATGGTCGACCTGGTAGGCGATGGCATTCGGGACATTCCCTACTACGGACTCCTGGAGGCCGAGATCGAGGGCTGCCGGGTGGTGATCTCGCAGTCCGGCTTCTCGGGCGAGAAGGGCTACGAGATCTACCTCCGCGACGCCACGTTGCACGCCGAGACGTTGTGGAACGCGGTGCTCCGGGCGGGCGAGCGCCACCGACTGATGGTCATCGCTCCCGGCCATCAGCGCCGCATCCAGGCCGGCATCCTGTCCTGGGGGCAGGACATGGACCACGAGACGACGCCCTTCCAGTGCAACCTGGCCTACCAGGTGCCGCGCAGGAAGCGGGGCGACTACGTCGGCCGGGAGGCTCTGGAACGGATGCGGGCCGAGATCGAGGCCGGCCGGCCGCCGTTCTCGATGGTCCTGGTCGGCGTGACCCTGGGCGGCAAGCCTATCGACGACTACGCGCCGGACTTCTGGCTCGTCTCCGACGCGGACGGCGGCGATCCGATCGGCTACCTGACCTCGCCCTGGCACGCGCCCGAGCTCGGTTGCAACATCGCGCTGGGCTACGTGCCGGTGGCGAAGTCGGCGGTCGGAACCGAGCTTCTCGTCCACCTGCCGGACGAGTACGCCACCGTAACGGGCCGACCCGACGCGGCGCGCGTGTGCGAGGTGCCCTTCCGGCCGTCCGCTCATCCGAGTGCGCGGGAGCTGGCGCACGCCCGCGGCGAGGACGCGGCGGACTGAACCGGAGGTGACGCGCTCGCTGCGCCACGGGCCGCTACGGCGAACTGCTGGCATCCAGGCGCGATACGGCGGGGACAGGAGCACGTCCGAGCGGATAGACTCGTTGTCCATGACCACCTTCGAGCTAGCGGATCACGGCGGTCGCCATGAAGCTGTACAGGCTTGAGTTTGTCCTCAAGGAACCGTCAGAAGACACGGAGGGCATGTACCTTGCGGAAGTGCCCGTGTTGCCCGGGTGCCGGGCCTGGGGGGAAACCGCTGCTCTTGCGCTGGAGAACTTGCAGAGCGTCACCACGGCGTTCATCGAGTCTCACTGCGCCCATGGCGATCCGCTTCCTCCCGAGGTCGCTGCCGCAGCGGTAGACGTTGGCGAGCAGCGCGGAGTCGGCGAGGTCATGGTCGCCGTTTGACGTACCGCGAACTGACGCGCAGGCTTCGGCGCCTCGACTGCGAGCTGGATCGCAGGGGACGTGGGAGCCACGAGATCTGGATTCGGCGGTCGACGCGAATGCGTACGACGATCCCGAACTGGGGAAGCCGCGATCTCCGGCCAGGCACCGTGCGGGCGATTCTGCGAGACCTCGGGATCAACAGGCAGGAGTTCGAACGAGCCTGACGCGCGTACCGTGGCACCCGGCCGCGACGCCGAGGCATGGGCTCCGAAGCAGCCCGCTGCGGTGGCGCTTGCTCCTGCTACTCGGTTGAGAGAGCACCCTCGCGCTCCGTTGAGCGTACAGCCCGGGTAGGCCGGTCCCTAGGCGTTGCCGGCGTTCGGCTATCTGAGGTCGAGAGGAACTCGTCGAGCCGTACGAGGGCGGTCTCCGGATCCCGCAGCTCACACTCCCAGATCGTGAGAACCCTCCAGCCCAGACAGGTCAGCTTGGCTAGGTTCTCCTTGTCGCGAGAACGGGTGCGGGCCAACTTCGGCTTCCAGTACTCCAGGTTGGATTTCGGGAGCCCCGCAATCGGGCACGTGGGATCGGGATGCCAGTGCCAGAAGCAGCCGTTGACGAACACCACTGCCCGGTGTCGCGGGAAGACGAGATCGGGCGTGCCAGGCAGGTCTCGGCGGTGCAGGCGGAAGCGATAGCCCAGCCGATGCGCCATGGAGCGGACCGCGCGTTCAGGCTTCATGCCCTGCGAACGGATGTTCGCCATGCACCTGGAGCGGTCCGCAGGGCTCAGATTGTCGGTCAACGGGCGGTCGCCTCCAAGGCCTGCGCGGCCTCATCGCGCAGGAGCGCCCTCAAGGCAGGTTCCGGAAGCGCGTCGAGCAGAACCACGCCTCCGCGCCGATTGATATTCACCATCCAGGTCCTAAAGGTCTCACGAGCGAACAAGTCCCCCGGATTCTGCTGCCAGTGTTCCTGCATCACGCTGTAGATGACCTTGAGAACATCCAGGTTCATCGACACTGCGGGCCTCTCGATCAGGGCCGAACGAACGTCCTGCCTGTGCAGCAGAATCTCCAGGAAACTGCGGGGGAATTGCGGGTCGGTCTGGTGGGCGATGTAGCCGAGCCACCAAAGCCTGGAGACGCCATTGTCGCGAACGAGGGATCTGGAACCGTTACGGCGGGCGAAGAAGTGATTGCGGACCTTCTTGACAGCCGCTTCACTGCCGCCGGGACGGCGCCCCAGCCAGCGCCACGCGACGTAGGCCGAGCAACTGTTGTGGCAGAGGTACGCCCACAGTCTCTCGTCGGTCGCCTGATGTGGACTGAGCTCGTTCAACGCCTCGTAGACGAGTAGGGCGTTGTCGGCGTCCGTCTCCGAGGGCTTCGCGTCCTGCGGCTTCAGAAGGTCCGACAGATCGCGTGCTTCAATCGGCGCCGACCTAGTTGTGTACTTCTCCTTGGCCTTTGGTGCTTGGCCGTTCGGCTCGTAGTGCCAGTCGAGGTTGACCTCCACGCGGCCGAAGTAGTCGTCCACGATCGCCTGCCTGTAGTAGTGGAGGGTCATGTCGTCGGTTCCGAGTCGTTGTCGGCGAACTGGGGGAGACGCCCCAAGGGTGAATTCAGCAGCTTCTGAGCATCGGCCAGACGGTCCGGGGCACCCGCTCCGAGAGGAGGGCAACCGAGTTCTTCGAGCTTCTGGTCGAGCGTGGAGAACCAGCGATAGCCGGAGTACTCGCGCTCCGACTGGTCCGCCTCGCTGAGCACATGGACGAGGGCCGGAAGGTAGATGCTGTTGATCAAGAATGCGGCGTCGTCCGGTTCCCGGCGACCTGCCTCTTCAAAGCGGCCATGGTCGCGTTCGGACATTTGAACCGCGACCTGGTCGCCGGACATGTCGCAAACCCAGGTCCCATCCGCTTGGCGGTTTGTTGCCGTGTGCTTGAAGATCGAGCCGATTGGCTTCTCGTCTTCCGTGTCGATCCAGTACGCAGCGGGCTCGTCTTGCGCGAGTACAGACCCCGGATAGAGATCAAAGGACCGGTTTCCGTAGTCGGCATGCCACCCGGCAGCCTTGAAGCCGAACAGTGATCGCAGGCAGACCAGAAACGGTCGGAACTCGACTCTTCCCTTCAACTCGCCCGCACGGAAGCTCTCCTGCAGGCCGTAGCGCGTCGCCCTGAGAAGACGACGGAAACGAGTTGTGGGTGCCTCGACAAGAAGGACGCACTCTGCATCGCCTTGACCAACGAGGCTTCTGAGGTCGGCATCGGACAGTTCAAAGTCGACGGACACGTCCACAGCCATCGCTCCCTTGGCGCGGACCGCCTCGACGTCGGCTTCAAACTCGGCTGTCGGGTAGTCGCCTTCGCCGCCCTGATCGGGTCGGAGGACGGGGTGCGGAAATGCCTTACCTGGATCCCACTTCATGCTTCGGAGTACTCCCCTCCGCCGGCTGGCCTGAGCGCCACTCGCCAAGCCCGGTCATGGATGGGTTCAGTGGATCGGATCCGAACCCGAAAGCGCCGGCGAGCGCGAATCTCCACGCGCTGCAGGTCGATACGGTCGCCATGCTCGTCGAACGCAATCAGGTCGGCGTGAGGGATTGTCGAGGCGTCTCCCGCCTCGTCGACCTGGAGCTGTACGAGCCCGGATTCCGTACTCGTGAAGCTGACTTCCAGTTCGTGACGATCTTCCAGGGGCAGCACGCGTACGCCATGCACAGGCACGAGTCTCGCGGTCGCGCCTCCGCCGCGCGAGCCGGTTCCGCCTCGGCCTTCGCCTTCTCCACGACCAAGTCCGTCGCCATCGCCGCCGTGGTTCGAGCCTTCGCCGCCGCCGCCTTGCTCTCCTTCCTGCTCGCCGTCGCCTTCGGCGTTGGCATCCGCTTCAGTGGCTTCGGACGAAAGGCCGCGGGAGGGGCGGCGTCTGATTGGCTTGAGCGCCAGCTCCTCGATTCGGTCCTCAAAGCCCTTCTCGGTGCCTTCGCCGGCCTCGCCCCCGCCCAGAGCATCCTCCGCATACGGATCGGGCAGAAGTTCGGCCACCTCCCGGAGCGCCGATGTTGCTGCGGTCTCTGGCGGCTTGGCGTGCTCACGGATGCTGCTTCTGATCCAGTCAGCAACCCGCTTGAGAGCCTTGCGGCCGACTTCCTTCTTCTCGTCCGGCAAACGCTCGGGCTCGAACTGATCGTGCTTCGGGTTTTCCATCTCCCGAAGGAGCTCGTTGCCCTCCGGATCCTCGAAGACGCACAGAGCCGCGAAGTCATTGAGTCCGCGAAACTGCTTCAGGCCCCTCTGGTCCGCCGTCACCAACATGCCCGACCGACGGACGAGTGCGACTTTGCTCGGCAAGCCATCCTTTACCCGCAGGTAAAGCCTGCAGTGACCCAGATCCTGGTCCTGCTTCTCGAGCTCCTTATCGTGCTCTCTCGGCAGCTACCAGAACACCTGGGCTTCGGTAAGGTCCTCCAGCTCCTGATCGGCGTCGCCAGACCGAGCGGCATCGACCAGGTAGGCGAACCAATCTCCGATCGTGTTCCGGTCGATCGTCAAGAGCTCACGTTCCTGGAGTTCCTCGTCTGGTTCAATCGTCGTCTTGAGGTTGCCGTGACTCACGGCGAAGAAGAAGCTGACCAGCACTCGCCCTGCGAGTTCTCGCTGCCAGCCTGGATCAGCGTTGAAGCCCAAGATGGACAGGCTCGTGCCCGATTGAGGATTGCCGGCGTGATCAAGGACTCGGAAGCAGCGGGGAATCCACTTGGGTTCCAGTTCTCGACATCCGTCGCGATAGCCGTAGAAGCCTGTTCCCTGAGTCGGGCCTTCGGGCCCTTCGGGGGTCATCAACACGGACTTGCCCTGTAGCTTCTCCACAACTCGGCCGTTGTCGGGAAAGGCAGTCCAGTAGAAGACCGTCCGGAGCGGTGAAACGGCAAACGGGGCGTACTTGCCGATGCCGTGCGAACCGAGGGGATCGCTTCCGGGGCGCTTGACGGAGAGGCCCTTGACCTTGACCAAGGCCTTCCAATGGCGGTCCGTAAGCCCGGTCGTGTTCCGGTCCGAGATGCGCAGGTAGGCGACCTCTCCGGAGTCGAGCAGACCCAATGCGCGAGTTAGCCCTCCCACTGCGCCGTGGTCCTCGTCGGCCTGGGCGCGGACGCGGCGGGACTCGATTGCCCGTCTGAGTTCTGCGCGGCCGAAGGAGTCATCGGGCGCGTCAAGCGAGAGAACCTCGAATGACATGTGAACCGCCTTCGCGCCTTGGTCATGGGCATCGAGCGAGTTCTGGATCGTCTCGCGGGCGAGGCTCCCGATTCGGGCGCCACGAAAGTGCGCCATCCCGGAGTCGTTGTAGCCGTCCTCTTGACCGCCACCGGTGGGCGGAAAGAACCAGCCGATCTTGTCAGTCACGGTAATCGCCTTTGTTGGATGGTGGGCGGTACTCGGCCAGGACCGTCATGCAGTGCCGGGCAGCCACCGTGGCGAGGTCAGCGCACACCGCGTTGCCGAGCAGCCGGTATCGTTCCGTAATAGTGATCTCTGCAGGGAACAGGTCCTCCGGGTCGTTGAACCCCTGCAGGCGAGCGACTTCGTCCACGCCCAGCCGGCGAATTCCCCATTCGTCCCGGATGAAGGGGACATTGTGCCCGCCGATCCCCATGTTGGCCGTGAGCGTGGGGCAGAGGCCATCCTGCTTCTCGCGCACGTAGGAGCGCCTGAGTTGGTAGATGTTCCGGCGGTCGCCGCACTCCATCTTC
>JAPVWO010000283.1 GCA_027493375.1 Candidatus Multivorans thiocomprendens
GATCTGAGGAACTGTCGTCGGTTCACGTTCGCACCTCCAGCGGTCCGTGGCAGAAGTCCGCGTCGCACCGAGAGCGGTCAGGCGCCCGTCCAGCAAGGCGCGATGAGGGAGCATACCGGGCTGTATTCGACCGAAGAGCAACGATGCTGGGCGGGATGCATGGCCGCTCGAATACAGCTCGACTTCTGCCACGGACTGCTAAGTCAGCGGTCGATCCAGGCGCCGCAGATGGCCACCGCCTCGGCGAGCTTGTCGCCCTGCCCGAGGTAGTAGTGGGTGGCCCCTGCGATTTCGCGGAACTCCTTGTCGGTGTGGGAAACCGCCGCGTAGAGCCGCCGCGCGTGGCTGGGGGTGCATGCGTCGTCCGCGCCGTTGTTGACAACCAGCACCGGGACGCCGATGCCGGCGGCGCACGCGAGACCGTCGGCGTTCGACTTCTCGAGGCTCCACTGCGACAGCCAGCTTCGCAGCGTCGTGAACCGCGCCAGGCCTGTCGGCCCCGTGTTCACGGTCTCCGGGTCCCCGAGGTAGCACCGACCCGGCGGCCGGTCGTTCGGGTCGACAGCCGGGTCGAGCCAGCGCGGGTCGGCCATCGTCCCCTGGACGACGAAGCAGTGTTCCTTTTGGGCGCCGCCCTCGCGCTTCAGATCCGCCAGCCTCTCGACCGCCCAGGCAGTGATCCGCGCGTTGCGGGCGACCTGCGCCCGCCGGTAACGCTCGAGGAACTCGTCCGAGTAGGGCGGCTGATTGGGGTTGGCCGGGTTGTAGAGATCGAGCTCCGGGTCCTTCCGGTGCGGCTCGCGCTCGTCGAGGATCGAGGCGTCCATCCACTCGGTGAGCGTTCCGGCGCGGCTGATGTGGGCGGCGAGCAGCATCACGCCGTCGGCCGGAACCAACCCGGCCGCCGTCAGGTCGTACGGGTCTCCGGCCGGCGTGTGGGTGACGGTCGGGTTCTCCGCCTGCTGCTGGTAGTAGAGCGACAGCGAGCCGCCGCCGCTCCACCCTCCGAGCAAGACGCGCTCGTAGCCGAGTTCCTCCTTCGCGTGCTGGATCGTGCGGCCGAGGTCGACCACGCACTTCTCCATGATGAGGGCCGTGTCGTTGCCGCGATAGCGCCCGTTGCAGTAGATGACATGGTGGCCGGCCGCCGCCAGCCCCCGCACCAGCGGCAGCCAGGCGCCGCCGCCGATCGGGTGGTTGAAGACGACGACCGTCTTCAAGGCGCGCTCGCGCGGTCGCAGCAGGTGACTGTCGAAGAAGACGAAGCCGCCCGGCCCGCCGTAGACGTCGCCGAAGTCGGCTTCCTCCCGGAAGAAGACGGGAAAGGGAATGCGGTCGTACGGCTCGATCATGGCGTTCGGCCGGTCAGAACTCGACGCGAGGAAGCGCGGCCTCGATCGCTTCCCGCCGGGGTTCCAGGTGCTTCGGCAGCGAGAGGATCGTCCCCAGCGAGTCGATGTCCTCGTCCACCGTCCAGCCCGGATCGAGGTTCGACAGCTCCAGATTGATGCCTCCGGGGGCTGTGAAGTACGTCGAGTGAAACCAGCCGCGGTCCCGGGCCCCGGTGGCGATCAGGCCGGCGCCGGCGAGGATCCGGGTCCACTGTTCCATGTCCTCGACGCTGTCGACCGTCAGCGCGATGTGGTGCAGACCGCCGAGACCGTGCCGGCCCCAGGGCCCGTCGACTCGCTCGACGACGTCGATCAGCTTGCCGGGCTCGTTGCCGCCTACCGCGAGCCGCGTGCGGCGCCCTTCGGTGCCGACCGCCTCGAAACCCAGGACGCGAACGAGGAACTGCAGGGTCAGCTCGGGAATGCGCGGCGCGACCGTGGCGTGATGAAAGCCGCGAATCTGGTGCTCCCCGGGAAGGTCGTCCAGCTCCGGCACCCGGACGTCCTCGCATCCGACGAGCTCCGACGAGATGCCGTCGAAATCGCGAAAGTGGAGGACGGGGTCGCCGAACCGGGCCGGGCGATCGGTGCATGTGCAGCCGGCCGCGGTCACTCGCTCGCGCCAGAAGTCCAGACTCCCGGGCGAGACCGAGTAGCTCACGTCGGTGATCGAGCCGCGACCGTCGACGGCCGGCGACATCCGGATGCCCTCGAGGACGATGTTCGTCATGATCGTCCCCGGGCGGCCCAGGCGGTCACCGAAGAAGAAGTGCCAGCCGGAGGTCGGGTTCTCCTGGTTGCAGGTCTTCTTTACGAGGCGGAGTCCCAGCACGTCGCGGTAGAACCGGAGGTCGTTGGCGGCGGAGCCGACCAGCCCCGTGATGTGGTGGATACCCCGGATCGGGCCGCGGGTGGGCCTCCTGAACTCAGCCATGGGATCTCCTCGTCATCCGCTCGATGCCTGGCGCGGCAGATAGTCCAGAAGCCGGCGCTCTCGCGCCGGATGCCGGCGGGGACGCCGGCGCACCCAGTCTCTGCCGCGCAAGTTCCTAGCAAGCAGATGTTACGTTCGTTGGCCGCATGAACTCCTCCCCAGCAGCACAACTGCGCGCCCTGATCGACGCCCCAGGGCTCCGGGTGATGCCCTGCTGCTTTGACGCGCTCTCCGCCCGGCTCATCGAACAGGCCGGATTCGAGCTGACGTTAATGAGCGGGTTCACCGTCTCCGCCACCCGCCTCGGCATGCCGGACACGGGTCTCATCTCCTTCGGCGAGATGCTCGACCAGGGCCGCAACATCTGCGCGGCCACCCGGCTGCCGGTGATCGGCGACGGCGACACGGGCTACGGCAACGCCCTGAACGTCAAGCGCACGGTCACGAGCTACGCGGCCGCCGGCTTCGCGGGCGTGATGATCGAGGACCAGGAGGCGCCCAAGCGCTGCGGACACACGCGGGGCAAACGGGTCGTCTCCCGCGCCGAGGCCCTGTCGCGGGTCCGCGCCGCGGTCGACGCGCGCGAGGAAGGCGCGGACATCCTGGTCATGGCGCGCACCGACGCCCGGGCCACCGACGGACTCGACGAGGCCATCGCCCGCTGCCGTGCCTTCGCCGACCTCGGCGCGGACATCCTCTTCCTCGAGGGTCCGCGGTCCGAGAGCGAGATGGTCCAGTTCTGCAGGGCGGTCCCCGGGCCCAAGATGGCGAACCTGGTCGAGGGAGGCGACACGCCGCTGCTGCCGCCCAAGCGGCTCGAAGAGGTCGGCTACAGGATCGCGGCCTACCCGCTGACGCTTCTCTCCGCCGCCACCGCGGCGATGCTCGATGCTCTTCGAGCCTTGGGAAGCGACGAGCAGCCTGACCACGCCGTGGACTTCAAGCGTCTGCGCCGCATCGTCGGATTCGAGGACTACGACGCCGAGGCCCAGCGCTACCGCGTGGAGGACGAAGGAGATTGATCACCGGCCGCAAGAGCGACGTCGACGTGCTGATCGTCGGAGCCGGACCGGTCGGCCTCTGCTGCGCCCGGCTCCTCAGCCGGTCAACTCGCCCGGCGGCCCCTCTCCGGCGCCGGCGACCCTCAACTCGTCGTACCAGGTCTTGACCCGTTCCGGCGACCAGGGCGTCACCGCACCGTCGGCCACGAAGTAGACCCGGTCCGCGATCTCCTCGACCAACTCGAGGCGGTGGGACGACAGCAGCACTCCCCGGCCGTTGGCGGCGAAGTCCCGGAGCATCCGGCACAGACGCGCTACCGCGACCGGGTCGAGACCGTTGAACGGCTCGGGAAGTCGAACAGCTCGTCCTCCTCGAGCAGGATGCCGGCGCGGGCCATGACCTCTGGATGGACGCGCGGATCGAACCCGAACATCCGCACCGTGCCGCCGTTCGGCTCGGTCAAACCAAGTCCGAGGCGCATCAGCGTCGTCTTGCCGGCGCCGTTCCTCCCGACCAGGCACTGGAGGCCCGACCCGATCTCCAGGTTCACGGAGCGCAGCACTTCCAGATCGCCGTAGGACTTGTCGACCGAGTCGAAGCACAGCATCGTCGTCATGCCGCCACCGCCCATTCCCGCAACCGTCGTCGCAGCCAATCGCCCCGGCTCAGGACAGCCAGGAGCACCGAACAGCCGCCGGCCGAGACCAGCAGCAGGAGCGTCAACGTAACCACAGCGGTTCCGGAACCGGCAAGCAGCCGTGCAGCCACCGCCACGCCGCCGAACATGAGGACAAGAACCAGCCAGCCGCAACCGAGCAGCGCCAGCGCCATCACGCTGGAGTAGAGGTCGCGCTGCTCGTGCAGCTTCGGCCTTCTGGGCAACCAGATCGAGACCACCGTACCCGCGCCCGCCAGGCACACCAGGGAGCACGCGACGATCAAGAACGGAATCGGCCGGTCGGCGACCGGGATCCGCTCGGCGAGAAGCCAGGTGACGCTCGCCATCTGCAGCAACACCAGGGCGCCAACGACCGCCACCAGACCCAGCACCTTCCCGGGCAAGCAGGCGCCGAGCGCCCGCTCGGCCGACATCGAGAGTCGCCGTGCACCATCCGCCGTGAATCCAAGCAGATTGGCAAAGAAAGCGATCCAAAACGCGCAAAGAAAAACCCCGAGCGCGGACGCCCCCCAGAGAGCGAAGTGTCCGGCCTCCTCCCCGGCCGCGAGCTCCTCGCCGCTGAGCACGATCGCCATGAACACCGGCATGATCCAACTGAGCACCAGGTTCAGCCGTACTTGGCGGAAGCGGAGCATCATCCGCGCCTCGGCCAGAGCAAAGACGAAGGTCGGTCGCGACCAGACTCCCGCCGCTGCCCAATCGCCGCCGGCCGGCCGGGAAGGCGGTCGCGCCGAATCGGCTCGCCGCCTTCCCTCGTTGCCCGACGCCCGCCAACCGAAGTTCCACTTCCTTCCGCCGCCGCGATCATCCGGACTCCGTTGCTCCAGCCCGAAACCCGCGGCGACCAGCGCCACTAGGGCGAGTAACCGACCACCACTGACGGCGCCCTGAGCCCAGACCGCCTCGCCGGTCCACAACGGCTCGACGGCGCTCGCCGCCAGGACGATCAAGAGCAGCAGCCCGAGCCCGGCGCCGAACCATCGACGCCTGCCTCGTGCCCCGAGAACCACCGCGCCCACCGGGCCCGCGACCACCATCGCGCCCAAGGCGGCGACGACGTCCATGCCTTCGAAGACCCACTCCGGCCCGCGCGGCCACCCGGCGCCCCACAGGCCAAACGCCAGAACCTCATTGAGCAGGACCAGCACCAGCGTCAAGCCCACGGCGTTCGTACCGATCGTCAATGTGGCTCGCCGGCCTGCCGAGAGGCCGAATCTCACGCCTGCGCGCCGGTCGAACCAGGGCGCCAGCGGCGCCAACTGGAACAGCGTCATGACGACGAAGAAGGTGATGATCGCGAAGAGCAGATCGACCGGCAACTCCCCGCGACGTCCCTGTTCCGGACCCGTGAAGGCGAAGAAGAAGTTGACGACCAGGAGAACGCCCAAAGCCCCGGCGAAGACCAGCTTCCCCTTCTCGTTCAGCGCCTTCCGCCACGCAGCCACCGCACGAAAGCGAACCACCGTGAGGATCGGTCCGAACGACCCTCCCCGGCGTTCCGTAGAACCGCTTGTCGCTGATCGAGCGACCACCCCCCGGACCCCTGCCGCCGAGAATTCGTCGGCGGCCCACCATTGACCCGTACTGCTGTCGTCGCCCAACTCCTCACGCAGTTCCCGCAGCCGCCCCTCTCGTCTGAGTTTCCACTCGAACCCAACGCCAGCGCAAAGGCATGCAACGCCAAGTCCGACATAGCGCCACCCCGAGGCCGTGTCCTCCCCGGCGAGATACCAGAAACCCAGAAGCAGCCAAGCTGTACCGCAAGCCGGGTACCCGAACCGCCGCAACTTCTTCCGCCGCTCCGTCACGCCACCTCCCCCGATCCACCAGGGGCCGCCGTGAACCTTCCCACCGCCCCCAGTCTCTCCGGCTGGGGCCCGAAAGGGACGTGGGCCGCCGGAAAGCGGCTCACGTCCCGGGAAGGTCTATCTCCATTGCCCCTCAAGAGGGTTGCGACCAAGAGCTGTGGTCGTCAAGTCGCACCTAGATGCACTCAAGAAGCCACGCGTGAGCAGAGGCTGAGAACACCAGGGCGGCGGCGAAGCCGGGGCCGAGTGTCAGCGCGCCGCCAACCAGTATGGCAGCCCCGACAGTACACCCGAACGCCTGCCTCCGCGACCAGCCGCTGCCAAGCAGGTCGGCCATCTGCCCAGCCGACAACAAGCCGCTGCCAAGCCACGCTGCTTCGAGTTCCGTCTCCGCTTCCGCGAAGGCCGAGCCTGCGCTGGCGGGAGCAGCCAGCGCTAGCAAGGTGAGCGATCCAAGCAAACACGCAAGAGTCTTCTTCATTTCTCCGGTTCCTTTCCGTCTCAGTTCAACGATCCTGCCGTTCAAGCCGGCAGAGCTTCGCGAGGGACCCGCGACGGGCATCGTCGGCGTTGCCCCTCACTGACCAAGACGGGAATCCGTCCCCATACTTCGTGCGCCCCCCGGACCTCCTGGCCGTTCAGCGCCGTCCGACACTCGCTCAACCTCCAGGAGCGCCGCGGTCGGCGCCGCCATCCGACTGCTTGACCTCCATCTTGAGCGCCGACTGAATCACGATTCCCAAGCCCGCAAGCACTACGACGGCTGCGCTGAGAACCATCTGCCGGGACTCCCCCCTACACAGCCAACTCCCGATGAAGCCGCCATTGAGCGTCGCAAGGCACGCGCCGGAGATCAACTGCACCAGGATCTTGGTTCGTTCTCGCATCACTCCTCCCCTTCGTCCTCTGAAGCCTGCGCGGCAGCCAGCCTACGCTCGCTCGTCGGCCGCAATCGTCTGTCGCTGAATGAAGCGATCGAGCAGGGGAACCGCGAACGAGTAGCGGCCGTGGCGGTTCTTGAACACCAGCCCCTGTGCGGCGAGATTCGAGAGCATCTGATTGACGTGACTGGCGCTGAACGGCTTCGAGAGCGCCGCGGACCCCTGGACGATGTCCCGTACGCTGAACTCGCCATCGCTATGGTCGAGGTGGGCGACCACCCACAGCAGTTCTCGTTGGCGATCCGTCAGTCGAGACCAGCGGCCCGAGAAGAAATCAGCGTCCAGTTTCTGCTCGATCTCCGCCACCGGTACCGACGCGGTCTGGCCGCGGTCCGCTCGCTGCGTGAACACGTCGTACACCTCGCGGCAAATGAACTGGATGAAGTAGGGGTAGCCTCCTGACATCTGGATGATCGTGCGCACCGAATCGTCGGTGAGCCGGAGGGGACAGCGGGCGTCGGAGACTGGCTTGAGGATTGCTTCTTCGCTTTCCGTTTCGCTCAGGCGGTCCAGGAAACGGACCCGGAACATTCGCTCGGCATACGTTCGCGAGGCGACCAGCTTCGGGAAAAGCGTCGGGAGTCCGACCAGCACCAGCATCAGCGGAAGGCCCTGTCGCTGCAGCGACTGAAAGCAGTCCAGCAGCAGGGCCACCGGGAACTCCTCGTGCCGCGGTTGGTCCGACAGATTCTGGGCCTCGTCGTAGGCAAAGACGATCCCCCTCGGCTTCGACGGTGCGGCGGAAAGGACTCTCCAGGTTGCCTGCAGCACCGTCTTCAGCCGGTCGAGAGACAACCCCGGACTCTCCTGATAGAGACGGCGGAGGGTCTGGTAGTCGAGACGCTGCTCGACCGCGACCTCCTGCCCGCCGAACCCGGGTTCCTGCCGGTGCTCGACGGTCACCGCGAAGCCGGACGTGAGGGGAGCGAGATCCGTGCACAGGCGGACCGCCAGGTGATCCTCGCGCAGGCTCGCGGACTCGGAGAGGTCGGCGCCCACCCACAACCAGTCGGCCGTGCGGGCCAGCGGCCGAAGCGTCTCCAGCAGCACCGTCTTCCCTACTCCGCGAAGGCCGGTGATGATGAGGTTCTCGGAGACCGGGGTTTGTCCCAACAGCCGCTCGAACTCCTGCTGCTCCTTCGTCCGGCCGGCGAGCCACGGCGGTGCGTGACCAGCTCCCGGTCGAAAGGGGTTCAGGAAAGGGCTTTCACCCTCCTGTCTTGATTTAGACATGAAACTAATGTTAGGGCGATGGCGATGGACGTGTCAATTCGGCGAGGCGGCACCGCCGCCGCGCTGCCGGGCGGCCCACCGACCCGATGCTCGCCGCCGGCCCTACTCATCGTCGACCAGCATCCGCGGCCGTTGCTCACCAGCCGGCACGGAGTAGAGCTTGTGGTCGAAGGGGCGCGCCCACATCACGTTGGAGCGTGGGATAGCGACGCCCAGGTCCTCCTCCCATTGCCGAGCGGGCCTGGCCTGCAGAAGCCGCGCATAGTTCGACGTAAGCACCAACCGCTTGTCGACCGGTCTGCGGTAGCCGCTCAGGAGCGGCACGAGCAGGACCGCCTCTTCATCGACGCCGGGGTTGCGCATCACCAAGCCGACGTAGGTCTTCCCATCTCGCAGAGAGACTTCAACGTGACGCCCCATCCGCATGGCATCGTCCAGCACCGACGCTACGAACTGCCCTCTCTTGCGAGCCGCTCTTCGGTTGCCCTTCTCCGATGAGTAGATCCGGTTCGAGAGCTGTGGAAGCCCCACTCCAAACAACAGACTCCAGACCGTTGCTCGCCTCGTGGTGAGCCCGCCCTCGACCCAGGCGAAGGCCGTTTCGGCCCACTTCGGCAGGGGCAACCACTCTTCGGCGGCAAGACCAGCCGTGTAAAGAAGCAGGCCGACGAGGACGGAGTAGAACAGCACATGGTAGCCAGACTCCGTCATCACGCCGAAGCGCGAGAGGTTCCAGGTCCTGAGCATCAGGTAGCCGGCGAGCGCCGGAACAAGAACGTCCAGCGTCACGGTCACGACAGGAGCGCCCCGATCCTGGGCCGAAGCGCCGCTAGCCGGCGCTGCGCTTCTCGGCAGGCCAATGCTCGTCTGCAAGGGCTTCGATCGTGCCTTTGACGAGTTCCTCGTACTGCTCGACGTCGACGACGTAGCTGGCGCCGCCGCTCGTGACCTCGATCATCCGCTTCGGCCCGGGCAACCCACGCCGCACGCTTGAAGAGCGCCTCCTCCCCTGATCCTCGATCAACGCCGAGAGTTCGCCGGCCAGTTTCTCCCTGTGCTCCCGGACGATCCGACCGTCCCGGTCCTCATCGCTCACGGATCGCGGGACCGTGGGCGGTGCTTCTGGCTCCATGTGCGGAGCATAGTGGAGAGGAAAGCGCGAACCTGCCAACCGCAAAGGCGAAGGGGCATGGCACGACCAAGGTCGAACCCAGCTCTGTCGACCTGACACCCGACGGACTGAAGTACGACCCGACAGCCTGAAAGCTGCCGAAGCGCTTCGCCCCATAGACTCGGTCAGAGCGGACCGCTGGGAGCTAGTCTGCTCGGCGCGGACGGCCGCCGACCCTACAATCCGGTACCGGCAGCGGGCCTGCAAACCAACATGGGAGCGGACCTATGACGAGTCAGCGAACGAAATCGTTGGGCCCCGCAGCGCAAGCAGCGGCCCCCGCATCGTCAGGCCAAGGAGATCTGGCTAGCTGAACGCTGACGCTTGGCCCAGGGTGCACGCGAGCCGCCATGCGGCTAGCATCCGCGGCCATGCCTGAAGCCCCAAGGCAGCTCCCACCGCCAATCGGCATCCTCGACAACCGCTGCCGCGGCGTGGCCGGGGACTTCCTGAGAGCCCACCTCCAGGAAGGCACAGAGCTCTCGGTCGTGTCCGCCTACTTCACGATCAGCGCCTACGAGGCACTAAGGGAGGAACTGGAGCGAGTCGAGCGGATGCGTTTCCTCTACGGCGCGCCCCAACACCTGCGCGCCCTGTCGCGGGACAAACGGCCGGCAAGGGCCTTCGGGCTGACGGAAGCGGGTCTCGCGCCCACTCGGCAGCTCACGCAGCGTGCCGAGGCGAAGCGCTGCGCCGACTGGATCCGCCGCAAGGCGGAGATCCGCTCGGTCAAGGATGACCTGCTGCACGGGAAGATGTACCACGTTCAAGGTGCCCGAGCGGACGCCCTGATTGGCAGCTCGAACTTCACCCTTCCCGGGCTCGGTCTCCACGAGCGCAAGAACGTCGAACTGAACCTGGTGGTCGACAGCGACCGTGACCGAAACGACCTCCTAGCGTGGTTCGAGGAATGGTGGAGCGACACGAAGCGAACCGAAGACGTGAAGGACCGCGTACTGCGCGAGTTGGAACTTCTTCACCGCAACCACTCACCCGCGTTCATCTACCACCTGACCCTCTTCCACCTCTTCGGGGACGAGCTGGCCGATCTCGCCGGAACCGACGAAGATGTGGACCGGCGCGGCTTGGGCCGGACGGAGATCTGGCGTTCGCTCTTCGACTTCCAGAGGGAGGCCGCGAAGATCGTCATCGATCGGGTGAATCGACTGAACGGCTGCATCCTCGCGGACAGCGTTGGCCTCGGAAAGACCTACACCGCCCTGGCCGTCATCAAGTACTTCGAACTGCAGAACGAACGGGTCCTGGTTCTCTGCCCCAAGAAGCTGATGCGGAACTGGAAGAGCTTCAAGGCGAACTCGACG
>JAPVWO010000284.1 GCA_027493375.1 Candidatus Multivorans thiocomprendens
CTCCCGCCCTTCCCGGCGCACCCGCAGGAGCCGAAGCCGGCGCCGGAGGCGAACACCGACAACGACGAGCTGGAGGTCGGTCGTCGACGCCGTTCGCGAGGACATCGAGCAGCAGGGCCTTCCCGAGAAGACCTCTTCCTCAAGGCACGGAGAGCCCGAGATCCGGTTCCTGATCAACGCCGCGACAAGCCGCAACGCCGGCGGCCTGATGATCGACATCTTCGGCCGCAAGCGGAATCCGCAGGGCGAGTTCGGCAAGCTCAAGCGGCTCAACCTCGACCACGCCAAGGTCGAAGAACTGCTCCGCCTGAGCTCGCTCGACGCCAACGCCTCCTCCACGAACGGCGGGTCCCCGACCGCGGAGCCGGCGATGGTCACGGCGCTGCCGCCCGAGTCGCCGCAGCGCCAGGGGCGCAAGCGCAAGGCCGGGCGCGGCCGAGCCTCGGGTCGGCCTCAGATCCAGCGCGTCTTGGTGCCCCTGAACTGGGTCGATCACCTGCTGCCGCGCCTCAGCGAAGACGGCCAGCTCTTCTGGTGGGACGGTCGGTCCCTCGCCAACCTGCACCCGGTGAGCTTCGACGACGGCGAACCCTGGCGCCTCACGCTGCAACTCGAGATCGCCGCCGCCAGCCGGATCCGGCTCCGCGGACTGCTCAAGCGCGGCGACGAGACGACACCTCTCAGCCGCGCGGCCCTTGTGCTGCCGTTCCCAAACGGCAACGGCGCCACGTCCGGCGCCGACGCTGCGGAAGCCGGCAACACGCTGCTGCTGCTCGACAACTCGGTCGGCCGCCTGCACCTCGAGCCGCAGCGCGACCAGCCGTGGCACTCGCTGCTCGGTGCGAGCGGCGATCTGGTCATCCCGGACGAGGACCTGGAAGCGGCCGTGACCAGCCTTCTGGAGCTGCCCGCCCTGCCTCCCCTGGAGCTTCCGGAAGAGGTCTACCTCTCCGAAGAGTCCCCGGTCCCCCAGCCGCGGCTGGCGCTCGAGCCGGAGGACGCGCCGGAGTGGATGAACCCCCAGCTCGAGGCCCGCCTCTCCTTCGGCTACGGCAGCCTGAACGTCGACGCCGGCGATCCGAGGTCGGCGGTGGTCGACTGGGAGGAACATCGCTTCGTCCGGCGCGACCAGAAAGTCGAACAGGACGCGCTTGTCCGTCTCCTCGAGCTCGGCCTGAAGCCGGTCGCATCCAAGGCCGGCCACAGCCTGGAGCTCGAGCCGCGCGACCTGCCCGCGGTCGCCGAGCCGCTGCTCGCGGAGGGATGGGAGGTCGAAGCCCACGGCGCTTCGATCCGGCCGCCAAGTCCGCCGGCGTTACGCATCGAGAGCGGCGTCGACTGGTTCGAGCTCAGCGGCCAGATCGACTTCGGAGAAGACCAGATCGAGTTCTCGGAGATCCTGTCGGCGATTTCGGAAGGCCGGCGATCGGTCGAGCTGGACGACGGATCGAAGGGACTCCTGCCGGCGGCCTGGGTCGAGAACTACGGCTCGCTAAGCCAGCTTGCCCAGGCCTCGAGCGAAGAGGGACTGCGCTTCCTGCCCTCGCAGGCCTTGCTGGTCGACGCCCTGCTCGCGGTGACGCCGCCGGTGAACGTCAGCAAGACCTTCGCCGAGCTGCGCGAGAAACTGAGCACCTTCTCGTCGATCAAGCCGAAGAAGGAGCCGCGCAGCTTCGTCGGCGCCCTCCGCAACTACCAGCGCCTCGGACTGGGCTGGCTGTGCTTCCTCCGCGAGTTCGGCCTCGGCGGCGTGCTCGCGGACGACATGGGGCTGGGCAAGACGATCCAGGCGTTGGCTCTGCTCCGCATGTACCGCACCGCCTCGCGGACCACGAAGCTGCCCTACCTCGTCGTCGCCCCGCGCAGCCTCGTGTACAACTGGATTGACGAGGCCGCCCGTTTCACACCGGACCTCAAGGTGCTGGAGTACGCGGGTCGCGACCGCGAGGAGCTGCGGGATCAAGTCGCCTCGGCCGACCTGGTCGTCACGACCTACGGCACGGTCCGCCGCGACATCGGCTATCTGGCGACCGTCGACTTCGACACCGTGATCCTCGACGAGGCCCAGGCGATCAAGAACGCGACCTCGCAGACCGCCAAGGCCTGCCGCCTGCTGACCGGCAAGCACCGTCTGGCGCTCACGGGCACCCCGATCGAGAATCACCTGGGCGAACTCGGCTCGATCTTCGAGTTCCTCAATCCGGGTCTGCTCGGCCGGCTGCCAGCCCTCGACGTGCTGGCCGGTGGCAGGGCGCCGAGCCAGAAGGAGCTGGCCCTCGTGGCCAAGGGTCTGCGGCCCTTCATTCTCCGCCGCAGCAAGCGAGAGGTGCTCCCGGACCTGCCGGAGAAGACCGAGCAGATCCTGCAGTGCACCCTGAACCCGAAGCAGCAGGAAATCTACGATCAGCTCCGCGCCGGCTACCGCGACAGCCTGCTGAAGCAGGTCGAGGACAAGGGTGTCGGCGGATCGGCGATGCAGGTCCTCGAGGCGCTGCTCCGCCTGCGCCAGGTCGCCTGCCACCCGGGGCTCATCGACGAGTCCTGGAACGACGCCGGCAGCGCCAAGCTCGAGTCGCTGTTCGAGCAGGTGTCCGAGGTGCTCGCCGAGGGGCACAAGTGCCTGGTGTTCTCCCAGTTCACGTCGCTGCTGGCCTACGTACGGACCCACCTCGAGGACCAGGGCGTCCCGTACGCCTACCTCGACGGCCAGACCCGGAACCGGGGCGAGGTGGTAGAGCACTTCCAGAACGACCAGGACACGAACATCTTCCTGATCAGCCTGAAGGCGGGCGGCGTCGGCCTGAACCTGACCGCCGCCGGCTACGTTTTCCTGCTCGACCCCTGGTGGAACCCGGCGGTCGAAGCGCAGGCCATCGACCGCACCCACCGCATCGGCCAGACCCAGCCCGTCTTCGCCTATCGCCTGATCGCCCGCGACACCGTGGAGGAGAAGATGCTGGAACTCCAGCGCTCGAAGCGGCAGATCGCCGACGCGATCCTCGAAGGCGGCGGATCGTCCCTGCGGGATCTCACCGCCGACGATCTCCGGCTCCTGCTGAGCTAGAGCCGGGCGCCGGGCGGGCGTCCGCACCGCCGCCGCCACGTTAGCCGGCGCGGCGGCTGCGACCACATTCAGCCGGTTCTTCCGGCTGCTTCCAAGGGCCTTCGGAACCGTCAATCGGTTCCGAAGGCCCTTTTGCGTCTTAGTCGATACACGCGGCCGCTGAACCCACGGCCACCGACAACAGCCCGGCCGTCCGGCCGTCACGAACGCAACCAATGGAGCTGGACGATGACGTCCCCGAACCTCCCACCGAATCTCCGCACACCGCGAACCAGACCGCACGCCGGTCATCGGCTGCGCGGATGGAACCCCCGACTCTCCCAGCCTCCGGCCAGCGCCCTTGAAGCACGCCTGACCCGCGCGTTCCACATGCTCGGCGCTCCGTCCGCGCCACTCGTCTCGATGCTGCACAGCCGGTCCACCGGCCTGGCGGGAAGGCGGCGGCGATGAACCGGCGCCGTCTGGCCACCGCTGCCATCGTCGTGGCCGTTCTCGCCCCCCTCGGGGGTCTGCTCTGGTTCGAATCCGGGATCCGCGCCCGGCAGGCCCAGCGCCCGGAAGTCGGCGCGATGTTCCCCGCGCTGCCGGGCTTCGCGGACGGCGAGACCCTGCCGGCCGCTCCCGGCCGGCTCCGGGTCGTGACCTTCGCCAGGGCCGGCTGCGGGAACTGTGACCGCACCATCACCGCCCTGCAGCGCATGGCCCGGACCGAGGGTCCGACCTTCGACCTGATCGCGGTCGTCGCCGGCTCGGGTTCGCCCGAACCCGGCGGCGACGGCGTCCACGCGGCCATCGCCGATCCGGACGCCTCCGTCTCGAGGCGCTTCGGCGTGGTCCACGTGCCGCTCGTGTTCCTGGTCGACGGACAGTCCCGGATCCTCGCGGTCGCCACCGGCGAACGTCCGGAGACCGCCTGGCGCACCTTTCTGGAGGCCGGAACCGATGCGCTCTGACCGGTTCCGGATCCGCCCCCCGCACGCGGCCGCCGCCGGCCTGCTAGTTGCGGCCGGCCTCGTGACGGTCGCGGCCCGGGCACTGGGGCCCACCATGGACCGGCTGGCCTGGGCCGCCACCCTCGACCCGTCGGCGCCGGCCCCGGGCGAGATCGTTCGCCAGCAAAGGCGCTCCGACTGCGGTCCGGCGGCCCTGAAGATGGTCCTCGACCATTGGGGCATCGAGGACGCCACGCTCGCCGAACTCGAGATCGCGACCGGAACCGGCCCGGACGGCACCAGCCTCCTGGCCCTCAAGAAAGCCGCCGAGGAACGGGGCGTGACGAGCCAGGGTCTCCGGCTTCCGGTCCACCGGCTCCGCGAGATCCCGCTCCCCGCGATCGCCCACGTTCACGGCGACCACTTCGTCGTCATTCGCAGCGCCGGCGACGCACTCGTCATCGACGACCCTTCCCTCGGCCGGTTGCGCATGAGTTCCAGGACCTTTGAACGGTCCTGGGACGGCGTCGTTCTGGCCTTCACCGGCGGCCCGCCACCGATTTCCCGGACGGCCACGATGCCGTCCGTTTCACCCGCAACCCACAACCCTTGAAGGAGATATCCCTCGATGAAACTCCGCATTTCTTTCCTTTCCCTCTTCTTCCTGTTTCTCACCGGCGCCGTGATGGCGACGCCGACCACCGGCGAGGCGCCGGACTCGGGCGACGTCACACTGGTGGCCGCCTGGGACGTCGGGCCGGTCGCCGCCCATGACGGCTACGCCCTCCGGCCGGAGGCGCCGATACGGACGGCTGTGTACCTCCCCTGGCCCTGCGACGGCTTTCCCTTTCCTCCCTCGCCCCGCCCCTTCCCGGTTCCCTGGCCGTTCCCGAGCCCGTGGCCCGGTCCCGACAAGTGCCTTCCCCCCATTCTCTTCTAGCCCCGCGTTCTGACATCCAAGAGCCTCAAGGAGAAGCGAAATGAAGGCCACATCAACTCTGATCGCGAACCTGCCCGAGGGAGGCCTAGCGACCGTCACCGGCGGTACCGACCTTGTCGTCTCCTGGCCTTGCATGGTGCTAGCGGCACTGGTCGACACCATCGCTCCCGGCCTGGGCGCCCTGATCGCCCTTAGCTGCTACTTCCCAGTCTGAGCCAAAGCGAACCACCCGTCCGTCTCACCCACAACCCACAACCTTCAAAGGAGAAATCCCTAGATGAGATATCGCATCGCCCTCCTTTCCGTCCTCTCTCTGTTCTTCGCCGGAGCCGCTATGGCGACACCAACCGCAGGCGAGGTGCCCGACCCAGGCGACACCACGCTGGTCACTGCCTGGGGTCTCGGACGGGTCGCAACATCGGCCCCAGCCGTGTCCGCCCTCCAGCCTGCCCCGAGCCTCGGCCCGCAGTCGCTGTCTGACCGGGTTCTGGCTCGAACAGCAGGGGCAGGCCCCACTTCCGACTTCCTGTGCGGCGCGGCCACTGGCGCCGGCTTCGCTCTCGCCTTGACCGGCGTCGGTGCGGGCCCTGGTCTGGCGCTGGCAGGCGCTGGCATGGTCTGCGCCATGTTCTTCTGAACTGGCCCTGCCAGAAGCCAATCAGGCCCTTCACACAAGACACTCTGAATCACTGAAAGGAAAAGACATGTCCAAGAAAGCAGTAGCTGCAACCGTCCTTCTCACGTTCGTGTTCGCCCTGGCCCCGGCCGCGGGCGCCAGTGGACCCACCGTCCCGACGGGCAGCATCCCGGTCGAGGCCGAGCAGACCGGGGAAGCGTTGCTCGCCACGGCAACCGGCGGAACGAACTGGAGCTGCATCGGCGCGGTGCTCGCCTTCAGCTTCGTTGCCATGGGAGCCGGCGCCGCCACCGGCGGTGTCGGGGCCGCAATTGTCGGAGCCTACGCGCCTGTTGCGCTGGTCTTCTGCAAGTAGGACCCGCCCTTACTCACAGAAGATCGGCATAGAGAGAGTTCGATGGCAACGAAGACAACCCCGGAGCGGCCCCGGTCAGCTCGACTGTCCGCTTCCTCTTCGTTGCCATCGGCTCTCCACCCCGCAGAGATGTTTGACGGACGCTATACCGGCGCGCTAGCGTCCGTCTGTTGGTCGTCAGACGCGCAGTGGGCCTGCGAGCCGGACCCCCTGCCAGACCTAGCCGTCGCCCCTGGGCCCAGGGTCGCTCCCTGCGTCGGGCAAGTCGGCGGGGGGTCTCGTTTCTCCTGCGCAGAGCGGCCGATTCGGCCCGCCACCAGTCCAGGTGCCGGCCCACCCTTCCTCAGAGCCGGCTAGAGCGACACCCAGGACTCGATGGCGACGTTCACGCACCCGGGTAGCCGGGCCGATCTGCTGCTGACGCTCGCGCGGCTGGCACTCCCGGATGCCGTGCGACGAGCCAAGCAGCCGCTGGCGGTGGCGATCCCGGTTGCCGTCCTGTTCCTCGTGTTCGCGACGGTCGCGACCCTGGGGCTGCTTCCGGCAATCTTCGCCATCGAGAGCGACGCCCTGAGGAGGAATCTCCTCAGCCTGATCGCCTGCTCCGTCACGGCGATCGCGTTGCTCGCCCGGGTGCTGCTTCGAGCCCCGGTCACCTGGCTGCTCGACCTGGAGGACCTGCTGCGGCTGCCCGTGGGCTTCCGGGACCTTTACGGCCTCCGTTTCGCCCTGAGCACGATCGGGTACTGGCTCCCCGTCCTCGGTCCCGCCGGCGTCTACCTCGCCGTCATGAGATCCGGAGGCGTCAGCGGAGCGCCGATCACACTGCTCGCCATTCTGAGCCTGGTCTGGATCTTCGGCCGCACGGCGGCGATCCTGTCGCTTCTCGTCAGCCGCTCAGTCGAAGGCGGACTCGGCACACTGGCCATGGTGGTGATCATGGCTGCCTGCCAAGGCGCGATTCTCTTCGGCTCGCTGGCGCTCGGCGGCGAGCTCGATTCCGAAGGGATCACTCGGGCAATCGAGGAATCCGCTGTTCTCGACGGCCTCGGCTACACGCCGCCCGGCCTTGTCGCCGGCATCGTCCACGAACCGGGGCCTTCGCTGCCGAATCTGGCGAGACTCGGCGGCCTGATGGCCGTTCTCGGCGCCCTGGCCGTGGTGGAGTACCGGCTCCTTCTTCGTAGCTACCTGGAGCGCCCCGGCAGTGACCGGCGAGTCGCTTCCGGGGTGCTTCCGCTGACCCGAGTACTCCGAAACTCGCGCCGTCTCACTCCCATTGGGACTCTCTCGGCGCTCGAAATGGAATGCCTGTTGCGCCTCAAACCGGCAAGGCTGCTTCTGGCAATCGCGGCCGCCTTCGCCATGGTGTGGATACCGGCCCAAGCCGGTCTCACGGTCGGTCTCGCTGGGATCATCGGTCTTGCCCTTCACGGTTTCCGAGTCGAGAAGCAGCCGCCGACCTGCTACGTATGGAGGGAATCGCTCGGCCTGCCCCTCACAGTCCCCCAGATCTTCCGCGCAACCGGCCGCGCGCCCGGCGTGATGAGCGTCTTCGTTCTTGCGTTCATCCTGGGTCTGACGCCGCTCGACTGGTTCGGCTGGGGCTTCTTCGTGGTTGCGTCCTGACTGATGCTCGCCGGCCTCCTCCTGGCAGACGCCGCACACGGCCTGATTCAGGTCTACTGGCCCCAACGCAGTACCGGCCCGAGCCACGAGACGAATGCCACCAAGTTCGCGGCGTCTCTCCTTGTACCGCAGGTCGCCTTTGCTCCAGCACTCCTCTCCTTCGCCCTGTACATTCTCTACGCTCGGGAGCGTCTCAGCGCTCTCGCCGCCGGGTTCATCGCAACGACAGTCCTCCTCCTCGCCGCCGCGGCCGCATACGCCTCTCGGAGACGGCAGGTTCGGGTGCTCAACGCGCGCGGGACTGAACTCCTGCTGGCGGATCCGCCAGAAACCGCACCGGCAACGTCCGACCAGGCGCCCGACAGAGCGACTGACGGCACGGTGCGGAGGCCAGGCACGACCTGAGGTCTCCATGGCACCGATTGGCAAACCCGGTAGCCGGGCCGATCTGCTGCTGACCCTCGCGCGGCTGGTCCTGCCGGACGCCGTCCGTCGGAGCAAGCAGCCGCTGGCGGTGGCGATCTTCGTTGCCATCCTGTTCCTCGTGTTCGCGACTGTCGCGACCCTGGGGCTGCTTCCGGCGATCTTCGCCATCGAGAGCGACGCCCTGCGGAGGAATCTCCTCAGCCTGATCGCCTGCTCCGTGACGGCGATCGCGTTGCTCTCCCAGGTGCTGCTTCGTGCGCCCGTGACCTGGCTGCTCGACCTGGAGGACTTGCTGCGGCTGCCAGTCGGCTTCCGGGACCTGTACGGACTCCGTTTCGCTCTCAGCACGATCGGCTACTGGCTCCCCGTTCTCGGTCCAGCCGGCGTCTACCTCACCGTCGCGAGATCGGGAGGCGTCAGCGGAGCGCCGATCACCCTGCTCGCCATCGTGAGCCTGGTCTGGGTCTTCGGTCGCACCGCGGCGATCCTGTCGCTTCTCGTCAACCGGCCGGTCGAAGGCAAGCTCGGCGCCCTGGCCATCGTGGCGATCGTTGCCGCGTGCCAGGGCGCGATCATGCTCGGGGTGCTGGCCTTCGGCGGAGAGATCGCTTCCGAAGGGCTCACCCAGGCGATCGAGGAGTCGGCCGTTCTCGGCGGGCTCGGCTACGCGCCGCCCGGACTCGTCGCCGCCATCGTCCACCAACCGGGGCCTTCGGCGTCGAATCTGGCGAGACTCGGCGGCCTGATGGCCGTTCTCGGCGTGTTGGCCGTACTCGAGAATCGGCTCCTGCTTCGCGGCTACCTGGAACGTCCCGGTGGCGACCGGCGCACGGCTTCCGGAAGCCTGCCGCTTGCCAGGCTGCTCCGCAAGGCGAAGCGTCTCACTCCAACGGGCGTCCTCACGCTGGTCGAGATCGAGTGCCTCCTACGTCTGAAGCCGGCACGTCTGGTTCTCGCGTTGGTCCTGGGTACCTCCCTCGTCGTCGTGCCTACCGCAGGGGGCTTCGCGGTGGGGCCGGCGGCGCTCTTCGCCATCTTTCTGAACGACTTTCGCATCGGAAAGCAGCCCCCGACCTGCCATGTATGGCGGGAGTCGCTCGCGCTGCCGTTCCCGGTCCGGAGGATCTTCAACGCGCCCGGCCGTGCGATGAACGTGGTCATCGTCTTCGCCATCGCGTTCATTCTGGGTCTGACGCCGCTTGAGTGGTTCGGGTGGCAGTTCTTCTTCGTCGCCGTCTTTCTGATGCTCGCGGGCTTCCTCATGGCCGCCGCAACGTACGGCCTGGTTCAGCTTCGCTGGCCCCAACGCAACGAAGGGTTCCTGCACGACCCCGACGGCCCCAGGCTCGGCGCCGCCGTGGTGGCCGCACACCTCGTCGGCCTGCCAGGCGCCCTCTCCTTTCTGCTCTGGGTGCTTCTGGAACGCCAGCGCGTGACGCCGCTGACCGCCGGAATCATCGCGGTCGCAGTCCTCCTCCTCGCCGTCGCGGCCGCCTACGCCTCACGACGAAGGCAGAGACGGCTGCTGGCAACCCGCGGCCGCGAACTCCTGCTCAAGGACCCGTCCCACTAGACCCCTGCCCCTACCTCTACCGCCCCTGCAACCACAAGGAAGAACACACGGATGGAAGTAATCAAGGCAGAGAACCTGACCCGGTCGTACGGAGGCAACGTCGTCGTCGACGGCGTCGATCTCGACGTCCGGGAGGGACAGATCCTGGGCTTCGTCGGTCCCAACGGGGCCGGGAAGACAACGACCTGGTCGATGCTGACCGGGGTGCTCAATCCCACGAGCGGCACGGTCCACCTGCTCGGCAGGCCGATCGACATCAACGACACCAAGCTCAAGCAACAACTCGGCATCGTCCCCGACCACAGCGTGATGTTCGAGAGCCTGACCGGCGAGGAGCTGCTCCTGTCGTATGCCCGCATCTATGGCCTGAGCCGCGAGGACGCCGGGCAGCGGACCGACGAGGCGCTCTCGGTCTTCGACCTCGAAGACGCCGCCAGGCGACCGATCACGACGTACTCGCACGGCATGAGGAAGAAGATCCGCCTAGCGGCAGCAACGCTTCACGCGCCGCGGGTCCTGTTCCTCGACGAGCCGTTCGAGGGGATGGACGCCTTGAGCGCCCGCACCGTCATGTCGATCCTGCAGCAGATGGCCGAGCAGGGAGCAGCCATCTTCCTCACTTCCCACATGCTCGACTATGTCGAGCGGGTGTCCACCCACATCGCCGTCATCAGGGACGGCAAGGTCCTCCTGTCGTGTTCCCGGGAGGAGTTCCGCGAACTGCCCGCCGCCGAGGGAGAAGACGGCGCCGGGCGGCTCGAAAACCTCATTCTCAGTATCTCCAGGCGCGAACGGTTCTCCCGCCTCTCCTGGATCGGCAGCAGGAGCGCGACATGACCGGACATCCAGGCAGCACTCACGACGAACGCAGCGCCGAGACCGGCGGCGACCACTCACAGGGCCCGAACGCCTGGTTCAAGGCGCTGTTCTGCATCTTCGCGTCGCCGCGCCGGAGCTTCGAGATCATCCGGCACCGCAACCCGTGGCTCGCAACGCTGCTCCTGGTCCTGGCCGGAAACGCCGCCTTGGCCCTGGCCTCGGCGCCGCTGGGCCTCCAGGCCATGCGGGCCCAGCTGACGGAGCGGATGCCGGGCAGCCCGGACCAGGTCGACGCCATGATGGCGCAGTTCGAACAGGCAGCCGCGGCAGGGCGCTGGCTGGCGATGGCCACCGGTCCCCTCTCCGTGGCCCTCGGACTCGCGATTCAGACCGTCCTCGTGTGGCTCCTGGCGATCGCCCTCCAGGGACGGCTCCGATTCGTCCAGTCCCTCGCCTTGATGATCCACCTGGCCGTGATCACTCATCTCCAGAGCTGGGCCAACTTCCTTCTCCTCCACGTCCGTGGCACCGACGCGATCCGATCGCAACTGGACCTCCGGGCGCCGATGGGACTCGACCTGCTGCTGGCCGGCGACAACGCGACGCTCAACGTCGTTTACGCGAGCATCAATCCGTTCACGGTCTGGTTTCTCGCGTTGCTCGGCCTGGGCGCCGCCGCGGTGTTCGGGGTCCCGGAGCGCAAGGCCTGGCTGCTGGCCGCCATCTACTGGGCAACGACGACGGCCTTCACAGCCGCGGCGACCGGTCTGGCGGCCCGGCTCACGCCGACCTGACCCGGCCGACGACGTGGTTCCATCCCGAGTCGATACAGTCCCCTCATGGGCGATGAACCCGAGGCGAGCGGCTCCCTCCGGTTCAAAGCGCTGATCTGGATCTTCACCGCCCCGCGGAAGAGCTTCGCCGTCATCCGCGAGCACCACCCGTGGGTCGCCGGCCCGGCCGTGGGCAGCTCCCTGATCGTCCTGGCTGTTCTGCTGACGACATCGTGGTTCGCCGATGCGATGGACAGCATCGGTGATCCCCTCGAGATTCCCTACGGGATGGTTTCGTTCGCCTTCGCGGGCCATCCCGCTCCTGCTCCTGGTCGAGGCCGTCGTGCTCCGGCTCCTGGCGGCGGCCATGAAAGGTCGGGCGCGGTTCGAGCAGTGTCTGTCGCTGGCGCTGCATGTCAGCCTCATCGGCGCCACGGGGCTGGTCGTCCGCTCGCTGCTGAGAACCACCCAGGTCGACGGCATCCTCGATCTACAGCGGAACATCTTCGACCGGGGACGGGACTCCGGATGGGACGCGATGGGGCTTGTAGCCGACATGGCGCCGGGCGCGATTCTCGACCTGATGATCCACTCCTTCGCGTTCGTCTGGTCCTTTCTCCTGCTGGGGCTGGGCGCCGCCGCGGTGTTCCGCCTTTCCAGGCCAGCGGGCTTCGCCATCGCCGCGATCAACTGGGCGGCCGGCAAGGTGCTGGAGATGGGTCTGGCGGGCCTGGCGGTCGCGGCGATGACGGCGTCCCTACGCTGACCGGAACGATCGGCGTCCGGTCCGGCCCCACCCCGACAGGCGGCCGGGTCGTTTGACGGACCATCGACCGCGCGGTAGCTTCTCGCCGTTGGTTGTCGTCGCGCCGTGGGCCTGCGAGCCGGGTCTCCTGCCGAATACAACAGTCGACACCAGGCGCCGGGTCGCTCCCGGCGCTCGGCGAATAGGCAGGGCGTTTCGTGCCCACTGTGCATGGCGACCAACAAGGCCCGGCGCCAACCCTCTCTGCCTGCCTGGGCCGCGGCATGCTGGTATAACGGTGGCAACAACGGGCTATCGATGAGGAGAGCCACCATGCAGAGCAGAGTCTCCCTCGCTGCCGTCACGGCCGCCGCCATCGCCTTGCTCGCGGCGCCCGCCGCGCCTGCCGACGACGACGACGCGCTCCCCCGCACGGCCTCCGGCCGTCCCGACTTGACCGGCGACTACGACATCTCCACGCTGACTCCGTTGCAGCGACCTCAAGAGTTCGGCGACAACCTCTACCTGACGCGCGAGCAGGCGGAAGAGATCGTCGAACGGGAGCGCCAGCGCGTAGCGGCCCGGGCCGCCGTCCGCACGATCGACGAACCGCCCCCGCCCGGCGGCGCGCCGCCCATCGGTCTGGGCGACGAGTTCCGGGAGACGAGCGGCGCCGGCAACGTCGGCGGCTACAACAACTTCTGGACCGACCGCGGCAGCGACGTGTTCTCGATCGACGGCAGGTTCCGGACCTCGATCATCATCGACCCGCCGAACGGCCGGATGCCGCAACTGACCGCCGAGACGCTGCAGAGGATGTCCGAGCGGCGCGGTCGCCGCCGCGGCAACGACGGCACGGCCTGGTGGCTCGAGGTCGAGGGCCCCGGGCCGTACGACGGCCCGGAGAACCTGGGCGTGCCTGAACGTTGCCTGATCGGCTTCGGCGCCACCAGCGGACCGCCGATGCTGCCCGTGCTCTACAACAACGCCAAGCGGATCGTGCAGACCGAAGACCACCTGATGATCCTGGTCGAGATGGTGCACGACGCGCGGATCGTCCGCATCGGCGGCGAGCACGCCCCGGAAGACGAGCGCCGCTGGCTCGGCGACTCGGTCGGCTGGTGGGAGGGCGACACGCTCGTGGTCGAGACGACGAACTTCATCGACCGGCCGGCGCTCTTCCTCGCCTCACGGAACCTCAAGGTGACCGAACGCTTCACACGGGTCAACGCGGACGACCTGCTCTACGCGTTCACGGTAGAGGACCCGACCGTGTGGAGCGCGCCCTGGAGCGGCGAGTACCCGTGGCCCGGCACACCGGCCAAGGTCTACGAGTACGCCTGCCACGAGGGGAACTACGCGATGGGGAACATCCTCAGGGGCGCGCGGCTGCTCGAGGACGAGACGCGCAGCGCGGCCGGCGGCGGCCAGTAGCTCCAGCGGGAGAACTGTGCTGCCGCTACTGCTCGGTCGGATCCCGGCCGTCGCGCGGCGCGCCCGTGCCGGAGGAACCCATGAACAGCTTGCGGCCGTCCGGGAAGGTCAGGTCGCGGCCGTTCGCCTTGTTCGAGCCGTCCTTGGCCTGGTAGCCGTCGACGACGATCTCGGTCCCGGGCAGCAGCGACCTCTTCGTGAAGCCGCGCCGGGCGAGCGTGTTCGGCGTGCCGCCTTCGACCATCCAGACGGTCGACGTGCCATCGTCGCTCATCACCTCCAGGTGAATCCAGGCGTGGGGGTTGATCCACTCCATCTTCGTCACCTTGCCGCGAAGCTGGAGCGGCCGGTCGGCGTCGAACTCGGCCGAGAAGGCATGATGAGCGGCGAGCGGTATGGCGAGCACCAGGGCGAGGCCCGCTGCCAGTAGGACGATTCGCTGGAACTTCATCGCTGTTCTCCTCTCCTTGTCGGCGCCAGTCAGGGACCCGAGTCGGCGCCCTTGCGCAGGTGGCCGTACATCAGCTCCTCGGCGAACTCGACGCACTTGAACTCGAGCAACTGCATGTTCGGGTCGACCCGGCGGTAGAGCGGCAGGCTGATCTTCCAGGGCTGGCTGTAGACGTTCCCGTCGGTGATCGTCGCCTCGTACTGGAGGTGATACGGGCTCATGGCGGTCCAGCGCTCCTCGACGTGGATCGCGTCCGTGTGGTGGTTGCCGCTCGAGTCGAGCCAGGTGTCCGGCACCTGGCTCGTCACGTCGACGACCAGCGTCTCCCCTTCCCAGCGCCCGATCGAGTGTCCCATCCAGGTGTCGAACGGAGCCTCGAAGCCCTCCCGGTTCATGTAGATCACGCGGCTGGCGCTGGCGAACTCGTAGGCGATCAGCACGTGATCGGGCGTCTGGACGATCTGGAACGGGAACGGCATGTAGTTGGCGCGCGGGATGCCCGGCATGTAGCACTTCACCGCCGGATCGAGCGCCAGCCAGTTCTCGCGGTTCTGGTCGCGCTTCTCCAGGGCCTCCGGCAGGTACGGGATCCTGCCGCCCTCGACGATGCCGAGACCGCCCGGTATCGCGCCCAGCGCGGCCATCTCGACCACCGGGCCGTGGCGTGCGGCGTGGGGTTCGATGTCCCAATGCGCGGCGCCCAGCGCCTGCCAGATCCCGTTGAGATCCGGCCTGTCGTCGTGTGTGCGCGGCGCCCTGTAATCGGTGTCCTGCCCTGCAGCGGGCGCCGCCGCGAGCAGCAATGCCGCAAGCAGCGTCAACACCGTCCGTTCCGTGAGACTCCGCTTCATCACAATCTGCCTCCTCCGATGAGGGCCTGCTCTGGTCGCGAACGGTGAGAATAGCAGCCCGCTCGCCCGGTTCCGCCGCGACGCGAAAACACGATTCTCTCGGGAAACCGGAAGGGGCTGGCGCTAACATGGTCGTCCGTTGACAGGTTCCGCACGCCACCGCCCGCCGCCGAGGCTGCTGGTCGCTACCGCCGCCATGGCGCTCGCGGCCGCGTCCCACTTCGCGGGCCTGACAGGGGCCAACGCGCAGGACCGTCGGCCACGGCTGGATCGGATCCGAGAGGACATCGTGCTCCGCGAGTCGATCGACGTCCGGCTGATCAGCCTCGACGCCGTCGTCACCGACTCCTCCGAGCGGCCGGTGACCGGCCTCACCAAGGACGACTTCGAGCTCAAGGTTCAGGACGAACCCGTCGAGATACTGAGCGTGGCGGCGGGAGAAGACCTCCGCACCACCGTCACCGGGCGTCTGACGATTCTCCTGTTCATCGACGAGCGCCACCTGCAGCGGAAGCACCGCGACGCGGCCCTGGCCGAGATCGCGGAAGCCCTCGACGAGGAGATCGCAGCCAACCCGACCTGGGTCGCGGCCGCGGCCTTCGGTGAGCGTCTCGAACCGCTGCTGTCGCCCACCCGCGACCGCGCGGCGGTGCGGGCGACGATCGAGGCCGCGATGAACCGGGACATCCCGCCGACGACCCTTCGCACCCACCAGCGCTCCGCTTCCCTGGCCATGAGGGAGACGCTGCGTCTGATGGCGGCGAAGGGCAGCCGCTACCGTCTCGGCGAGGCCTCCCTCGCCAGTGTGGAGGCGAACCTCCGGAGCTTCGGCCAGGCCCTGCGCGAGGACACCCTGCTGACCGTCAGCGCGGTGCACTCGCTGGTCGAGGCGCTCGCCTTCGTTCCCGGCCGCAAGGCGATCCTGTTCGTGAGCGACGGCCTGCCCCGCCACCCCCTCGACAGCGCGGCCAAGACGATGTACGACCGCCTCGCGGGCGCCTCCCGGCAGATCGAGGGCGACGAGATGATCAGCGCCCGCGGCTCGCTCGACCTGAACGACCGCAATCACCGGCCCTTCGGCGTCGACCGGGCCGACCGCATGGGCCTGGCGACGAACATCGTCCAGGTCGACGACGGCGGCGCGTTCGCCTTCCAGACGATGGCCGCCGAGCTTAGCTGCGCGGACGCCTTCGATCGACTGGCGGCACTCGCGAACACGCACCGGGTGACCTTCTATCCACTCAAGCCGCCGGTCATCGACCCGGCGATCAGCGAACTCGGCGAGAGTTCCAAGGACCGGGGCTCGATCGTCGAGCTGTCGAACGTGCGGACAGGCCTGAACAGCCTGGCCGGCCTGACCGGGGGCCTCTCCTTCGTCTCCGATACCGGCGTCGCCGAGTTCCTGCAGTCGACCCGCACCGACATCTCGACCTACTACTCGCTCTCCTTCACGCCGCCCGACTCGATGGGCGACACCGGCATTCGCGAGATCACGCTCCGGCTGCGGCAGCGGCCCCTCGCCCGACGCGGCTCCCTCCGCTACCGGGCGAGCTACGCGCCGGTGACGATCCAGCAGAACCTGGCCAGCCGGGCCTGGGGAACGCTGCTGTTCGGCTGGGAGGAAAACAACCACGGCATGGAGGTCCAGGTCAGGAGATCCGCGTCGCGCGAGCGGCCGGACCAGCCCGGGCACACGCCGCTGGAAGTCAGAGCCAGTCTGCCGATCGCCGACCTCGAACTCGCACCTGCCCGGGCCAGCCGCAACCCGGTCGCCAGCGGCTTCTTCCGCGTGGTGGTCCAGGTCCAGCGCGACGACGGCAGCCGGATGCCTCCGCAGCACTTCGACTTCGAGCTGAACGTGCCGGTCGCCGAACTCGAGCGGGCGGCAGGCCAGTACATCGCCGTCCGCAGCGGAGTCGTCCTGCCGCCGGGCTCCTACCGGCTGGCGGTCGGCATCTGGGAGGAGAACAGCGGACGCTCGTCCTTCGTGGTCCGCGAGCTGGCGGTCCAGGCCGACCCGAGCGTCGCCTGACGCGGCTGGACCTCGTCAGCGCTGCATTCGGTAGTTCAGCTTGACGATCACCTGCCGGCCGAGGGGCACTCGGCGGTGGATCGCCTCTGCCATCCAGTTCTCGTTGTAGACGACGTACAGGTCCGCTCCGGGGCGATAGATCCAGTGAAAGCGCGCGTTGACGCCGAGCAGTTCGTCCGCCGTGTTGTACTGCGCGAGCAGGTTCAGACGAATGTTGGGGGTCCACGAGAGGTCCAACCGCTGCTGAAACTGATCGAAGCTGAAACTGCCGGCGGCAAGCGACACGTCAGTGTACGACCAGGAAGTCGAGGTGCGCAGCCGCCTCGACAGCCGCAGAGTCACGGTCGACGATGTCGACAACCAGTCGCCGTCGAAGAAGCCGCCCCGGAATGTCAGGTTGTCGTACCAGACCGCCCGCTTGCCGCTGGTGGAAAAGCCCCCCGCGAAGCCTTCGTTGTCATACAGGCCGGTGGGAACGACGATGCCCGGGGAGATCTCGAACGGCTCGAACAACTGCTCCTTGGACCAGCGCCGGCCGAACCACAGGAACTCACCGCTCTCGGTGGCGAAGCCGAAAGGCGAGAGGGCGATTCTCTCGCTTTCCAACCGGCCGTCGCTGCTCCGTTCGAAGCGCTCGACACCCAGGTCGGACCACCAGTTGAGCAGGCCCCACTTCTCGATCCTGGGGCGCCACTCCAGGCGCGGATAGAACATCCTGAAATCGCGCCGGAGGAGGAAACCGGCCGTCGGCTCGAAGTCCGGCTGCACCTCCACGTAGTCGGCGCTGGCGGTCAGCTCCGGCCCCTGGTAGGCAAGACCCGCGCCTCGGGTCTGGTTGTCCTCCTCTTCGGCGGCGCCCAGCCCCAGGTCGCTTTCCGCCCAGAACCCGGAGACCTCCGTCCGCTGGGTCGGCTTCAGGTCGAAGTCGAGTCCGATCAGCCGTTCGCCGCCGTGTCCTTCCCGCCCGCGCTGGGTGAAGATGCCTCCGACCGTCGATCGCTCGCCGATGTTCCTGGTGAAGCGCGCCACGCCGTACGTCGCCACGGGCACCGCGCTCTCTCCGTTCTCCCCCGCGGGGAGGCCGGCAGTGCCGATCCCCAGAACGCCGACGTTCCAGCCCCCGGCGCGCCCCGTGAGCCGCGCACCGACGTCGATCGGCACGGTGCGACCGCCTTCGAGCCCAATCTGTCGAGAGAAGAACGGCCTCATCAGCGGCTGGCCCCACGGCACTCGAGGCCGCGGCCCGAAGTCGAAGACGCCCGCGTTCTCCAGGAAGAAGTCCCGCTTCTCCGGGAAGAAGAGCGAGAACCGGGTCAGGTTGACCTGCTGGTCGTCGACCTCGACCTCGGCGAAGTCCGTGTTGTAAGTCAGGTCGAGCACCAGGGAGCGGGTGAGCCCCCATTTGAGGTCCAGTCCGCCGTCGAAGTCGTCGCTACTGCCCCCGAGGACCCGGTCGGCGCTCCGGCCGGCAACCGCGTAGGGGATGACGTCAAGCTGGCGTGACGGCCGAAGACCTCGCAATCCGCTCATATCCCCGGCCAGCGAGACACGGTAAACGGCAACCTGACCGAACTGCGTCAGGTCGCTGTTTCGGCTGGCCTCGAGCGGCATCGGCGCCCAGTGGGTCTCTTCGTTCCGGCGACGGATCAGCCGCTGCACGTTCAGGCCCCAGACCTCGCTCTGGGGATCGAAGCGCAAGGTCGAGACCGGTATCGCGATCTCCGCCACCCAGCCCTGGCCGGTCCTGCGCGCGGCCACGGCCCACACGCCGTCCCAGGCCCAGTTCACGTCCCTGCCCTCGTCGGTGAGCAGGGCGTCGGTGCGGGCCCCGTTCGGATTCGTCAGGAACAGGTAGGCGTTCCGCCCGTCGTGGAACGTGTCGAACAGGAGCAGAATCGAGTCGTCCTGAAACAGGTCGCTGTCCCGTTCCATCTCCTTGGCCACAATCCTCGCCGGCTCGCGGTCGTTCGCCCGCACCGCGACGTAAAGCGTGTCCGGCGTGTACGCGACCGCGAACTCGGTCGACTCGCTCGCCGGCTCGCCGGTGCGCGGCTGCCGCTGGACGAAGCCACCCGCCCACTCCGCGGTCGACCAGGCGGAGTCCGTCAGCTCACCGTCCACGCGAACCGGCCGCTCGATCTGGAGCGCAGCGACACTGGGCCGGTCCTGGGCGTCGACGAGGGAAGAAGTCAGCAGCGCGACAACGGCGCCGCACAAGACTGTCCGGCGCTCGCTGAGCCTGCCCATCGCGCGAATCTTAGGGGCCTGCGCCGTAGAGCGCTACGCGTGAGCTTGCGGCGCGGGCGCGCCCGCGCCGATGCGCGATACGCTGGAGCGTCCGAACCGGCAACGAGCCGGCCCGGCAATCGAAGCCGGAGCCGACGGACCGCGGGAGACATACGATGTCCGCACGCATGCTGTTGATCGCCCTGGGCTGCGCCGGCGCGGCTGGGTTCCTCGGCGCCGCCGGCAACGGCAAGACCTCCGACACGATGGCCTCGGCGGCGAACAACCTGCTCGCCGCCTTGAGCGACGAACAGCGGGCGACCGTCATGCTCGACTTCGACGCCGCCGAGCGCGTCGACTGGCACTTCATCCCCAAGGAGCGCAAGGGGCTTTCGATGCTGGACATGGACCCAGCGCAGCACCACCTGCTCCACGTCCTGCTCAGTGCCTCGCTCAGCCGCACGGGCTACGGCAAGGCGGCCACCGTGATGAGCCTGGAGTCCGTGCTGCGCAAGCTCGAGGAAGCGGCCGGCGCCAACCGCTTCACCTCGATGCGCGACCCGCTCCGCTACCACGTGACGTTCTTCGGAGAGCCGAGCGAAGACGGCGACTGGGGCTGGAGTTTCGAGGGACACCACGTGTCGCTCAACTTCACCGTCGTCGGCGGCGAGGCGACCGCCTCCACCCCCCTCTTCCTGGGCGCCAACCCGCACCGCGTTCCCAGCGGTCCGCGCGAAGGTCTGCGCGCCTTGGGCAACGAAGAGGACCTCGCCCGGACGCTGCTCGATTCCCTCGACGACGACCAGCGAAAGCAGGCCGTGATCGGCGACGAGGCGCCCCGCGACATCTTCACGTCGAACAAGCCGCGAGTGGAACCGGAGGAACCCGAGGGCCTGCCCGCAAGCGCGCTCCGGCCCGACCAGCGGAAACTCCTGAACGCCCTGATCGAGGAGTACGCCGGCAACGTGCCGCCGGACCTGGCCGAGAAGCGTCACGCCCAGGTCGAAGCGGCCGGCGACGCGATCCACTTCGCCTGGATCGGTCCGGGGGAGTACGGCGCGCCCCACTACTACCGGGTGCAGGCGCCCGACTTCGTCATCGAGTACGACAACGTCCAGAACCGCGCGAACCACAGCCACACCGTCTGGCGCGACTTCGACGGCGATTTCGGCCGCGATCTGCTGGCGCAGCACCACCGCGACTACAAGCACTGAGGGCGCAAAGACGGCTCCACGCGAGCGACGCCGCTTGTGCCCAGCCCAACTTAGGCGGCTCTTTCTTCGGAGGAGAACTTATGGGGGAACAAGATCCTCATAACTTCGACCATAAGACGTACCAACTATGCGAATCTTGTTTTGCAGGACTTGCAGAGCAACAAGATCTCCATAACTTCCCCATACTGATGCGCGAGTTATGGAGATCTTGTTACTCGCAGTTCCTCAGCAAGCCGGCTTACTGGGTGCCCGCCCGAACGTACCGCGTACCGCGCCGCTCGCCACGGCGCTCAAGGCGGCCGCTCGCAACGAGCCGCGCAAGCACGGCCAGCGCTTGCGGACGGCTGAGTCCCGTGCGCTCACGCAGGAGCGCGTTGGTGACCGGCGTCTCATCCGCCATCGCCAACACCAAGTCGTCGATCTCCTCAACGCTGAGATGCCCGTGGTGCCGGTCGAGGTCACCGCTGATCCGGTAGGCCGCGCCGCCGCGCACACCCTCCTGCACCAGAAGCCCCGCGTCCCGGAGCCGCTGCAGCACGGCCCGGGCGCCAGACGAATCGACGCCCAGTAGCTCCCTCGCCTTGGCATTCGTCAGTCGCTCTCCACGCTTCGCGACAACCAGCAGCAGACGGTCCTTCGGCTTCAAGTCGCCCTGTTGCTCGAGTTCGTGGACCCAAGCCCTCTCTTCCCGCGTCACTGTCGCTTCTAGCCAGAGCGAAACGGCAACCGACCGGCCGCCGCTCGGTTCGGAGAACTCCGGCTGCCGAAGCAGGTTCGCCGCCATCTCGTCCTCCATGACGTCAACGCCGCGACCTGCGTCCTCGGCCAGATCGAAGCGCCGCAGGGCCGCGATCACGGCCCGGTTACGCGCCGCGTTCTGCTCACGGATGTTCTCGATCGTCACGGGTTCAGGCAACCCGCCGGGAGAGGTAACGACAACCCGGCTCGGCCGAATCTCGACCCTCGTCGAGACTCCGTTCGCCTGGTAGGAGCGGTGCGCGACCGCATTTGCGATCGCCTCTCGCACAACCTTCTTAGGCAGGCGCGGAAGCTCGTGCCGATGGAGGCCGGGCACGACCAGATCGAAGCCAATCTCCCGCATCACGATCTCCGTGGTCCTCTCAACCTGGACTGGCAGCGGGCCGGCAACCTCCTCCCTGCGGTCGTAGGTGTCGCCCTCGTCCCGATATCGGAAGATCTCGACAAAAGCCTTGCCGAGAAACTGCTTCGGCTCCGTGGTCAGGAAGAGCACACCGGCGACGGTCAATTGACCGTCTCCGGCCACAAAGCCATGCTCCCGGAGACGATCCTCCAGACCCTCGCGGCTCCACCCCCAGGCGCGGGCCAGTTCGTTCAACCGCCCTGCGTCGGCCTCGGCGAGCCGGGCCTCCGTGCCGGTACGCTCGAAGCTGCGCAAGGAGCGCGCGGCGACAAGCTCGGACATGGCACGTCCAACCAGCGGCCTGTTCGACGCTCCCCGCCGCACCAGCACCCGACCGTCGGAAGTCTGGGCAACGCCCTCCTCCCGTCGATGCACTGAGAGGACGGCGACCGTCCTTTCGGCTACGCAGAGTTCTCGAATCTCGTAGCGGCCCGGGTCGTGGACATTCGCCACGACCTGGTGCAGCCGTGCATCGCGCTCCCCGTTGGAACGAACGCCTTTGACGCTGCCGTCGTTGCGCACGCCGATCAGCACCACGCCACCGTCTGCGTTCGAGAAGGCGACCACAGCCTGACCGATCCTGTCCGCCGACAGCCCCTCCTTGAACTCGACGTAGTCGGTCTCGCCTCCAGCATCCACTCCGAACTCGCGCTTGAACTCCTTGGCCGTCAACGATGACGGTCGAGGTCGCGCACAACGGGGGTGGAACAGAGGATATGCCAATCTTCTCTCCGTAGAGAACGTCAGATTCAAGTCTGACATAACTACCCGGCTGCCCGTTCCGAACTCGGGCTGCCAGACAGAGACTCGGCGCGCACCGAGGCGGAAACTCGTGAGTACGGGGCTCTGCTCCCGCGACGGTCAACCGACCGTCACCGGCGAGCGAGTTGCTCCAGGGCGTTGCTAGGGTACGCCCCTCATCAAAGAGGAGGCGCAATGTCAGCACCCAAGCCCGGCACGCCCGAGTGGCTCGCCCAGGTCCAGGAAGAGGCGGTCGACCCGGCCCGCCGGATCGTCGATCCGCACCACCACCTCTGGCGGCGGCCAACCGGCGACTACCTGCTGGAGAACCTGTGGGACGACACGGAGGCAGTCGGTTCCGACGGCCAGAGCCACAACGTCGACAAGACCGTGTTCGTCGAGTGCCGGGCCTGCTACCGCGAAGACGGGCCGGAGCACCTGCGCTGCGTCGGCGAGACGGAGTTCGTGGCGGAAGCTGCCGCCGCCTCCGCCGCGGGTGACGGTGCCACCATCGCCGGCATCGTCAGTCACGCGAATCTGACCCTGGGCGAAGGCGTCGCGGAAGTCCTCGACGCCCACGAAGAGGCGGGAAACGGCCTGTTCCGCGGCATCCGCCACTCAGGGGCCCGAGACCCGCATCCCGAGCACCTGCGAATCGCCGGAAGGGCGCCCGAAGGCCTGTACGCCCGGGACGACTTCCGGCGCGGCATGAAGGTGCTGGGAGATCGAGGCCTGACCTTCGATACCTGGCACTACCACCACCAGAACGGCGACTTCGCCGCCCTGGCGCGCGCCGTGCCCGAAACAACGATGGTCCTCGACCACTTCGGCACGCCGCTTGGGGTCGGTCCCTACGCGGACAGGCGCGAGGAGATCTTCGAGGCCTGGAAGGACGACATCGCCGAGATCGCGGGCTGCCCCAACGTCGTCGCCAAGATCGGCGGCCTCGCGATGCCCGACAACGGCTTCGGCTGGAGCGAGCGCGCCACCCCCGCGACCTCCGAGGAACTCGTAGCCGCCCAACGCCGCTACTACCTGCACACCATCGAGTGCTTCGGCCCGGAGCGCTGCATGTTCGAGAGCAACTTCCCGGTCGACAAGCTCTCGATCTCCTACCACGTGCTCTACAACGCACTGAAGAAGATCGCGGCAGGGTTCCCGGACGACGAGCAGGACGCGATGTTCTACCGGACCGCGGCCAGGGTCTACTCCCTGTGAGGCGGCGGCTCCAGGTTGGCGTCTGCGGCCTGCTGGCCGCGGCGTCGGCCTGGAGTCAGCAGGCCGAACCATCGCCCGGCGACCCAACGGCCCGACGCTGGACGACGCTCGAGCGCCTGTCCCCCGATCGCCTCGCGGCGGCGCACGCCGACGTCGAACGGCTACGTGCGGAGGTTCAACCGCCGCCGCCTCTGCCCGGCCTCAACGACTACCGCGGCGTGTTCCACGCCCACGCCGGCGACTCTGATCACACCGGCGGTACGCCCGAGGAGTTGCTAGCGGATGCAAGGCGGATCGGCGTCGACGTCGTCTTCCTGTCCGACCACTACCGGCCGCCGCGCGACTTCATGGACGGTTGGCGCGGACTCCGTGACGGCGTCCTGTTCGTCCCCGGCTCGGAGGCGCACGGCTTCCTGATCCACCCCGAGGAGTCCGTCGTCGAGCACATGCGCGTCGACGCCCCCACCTTGCTCCGCCAGGTGAACCGCGGCGCCGGCATGGCCTTCCTCTCCCACGTCGAAGAGCGGGTCGACCATCCGATGAACGGCCTGACCGGCATGGAGATCTACAACCGACACGCCGACGCCCTCGACGACGGCGATTCAATGCGCGCCCTGGTCGCCTGGATCGTCGATCCGGACGAGTCGAAGGCCCTGGCGCGAGCCGTCGAGCTGTACCCCGAGGAGGTCTTCGGCGCCCAGTTCGACTACCCCACGGTCTACCTCGACAAGTGGGACCGGGAAACCATGCAGCGCCGGATCGTCGGCGTCAACGCGAACGACTGCCACCACAACCAGGTCTTCGTCGTGATCAAGGTCGATGACGAATCCGTCCGCGTAGGCACGATAGTCGACGACCCGGACGAGATGAGGGTCCTGACCGCAACGGACGCACCAGGAATCCCCGAACTCGTCCGCGGCCACGAACCCGGCACCGTCATCGGCCGCTACGACCTCGACCCCTACTGGGTGTCGATGCGGAACTCGACCACCCACATCCTGGCACCGGCACTCGACGAAGCATCGATCCGCAGCGCCGTCGCCGCCGGCCACGTCTACGTCGCCCACGACTGGCTGGCCGATCCGACCGGCTTCCAGTTCTTCGTCGGCAAACCTGGAGCGCCGACCGCCATCATGGGCGACGAGTGGACCCTGGAAGCCGGCGCAGCAGCCGAGCTCACGGCCCTCTTCCCCCTGCCCGCAACCATCCGCCTCATCCGTAGCGGCGAAGAGATCGCCGTCACCAAGGCCCGATCCCTCACCCACCGCCTCGACCGTCCCGGCGTCTACCGGGTCGAAGGCTGGCTAGAAGTCGACGGCGAGTGGCGGACGTGGATCTACTCGAATCCGGTGTACGTGAAGCAAGCCGGTAACCGCCTCGCGCGGATCCCACCGGCGACCAGCCAGAACGCCGCCAGCAACCTTTGACTCAGTTCTCGGACTTGCCGCGTTCCCGCGATTCCTGGATCACTGCCAGGTGCTCCTCCCAATCCGGTTCAACGCCGGGAGCCTGACCCGTATCGCACTGCGACGACCGCCAGCCTTCTCCGGGCCGGAGGGGAGGGTCCCCGGGGGCTGTCGGCAAGCGACGGCCGACACCCTCTCATGAACCGACGCCCTACCGGAGCGCAGCCGACCGAAGCGAGCGCCCACCTACCCCTCACCAAGAAAGCGCGAGCGTCCCCGGGGACCCTCCCCTCCGGCCCGGAGAAGGCGGGTGCCACCGACGCCGCCGTGCCACCGCGTCGCTGCGCCGACGCCGCTAGTTCGCCGCGCTCTCCTCCGTGTACCGCCGCAGCTCGGCGCGGCCGACGACGAGGTGATGGACCTCGTCCGGGCCGTCGGCGATGCGCAGCGTCCGCTGGCCGGTGTACATGTCGGCGAGCGGCGTCCACTGCGACACGCCGGTGGCGCCATGCATCTGGATCGCCTGGTCGATGATCTGGCAGGTGCGCTCGGGGATCATCGCCTTGACGGCATGGACCCACACCCTCGCTTCGCGATTGCCGAGCACGTCCATCGCCTTGGCGGCGCGCAGGACCATGAGACGCATCGCCTCGATGTCGATGCGGGCGCGTGACACGACCTCGATGTTCTTGCCGAGCTGGATGATCGGCCGGCCGAAGGCCTCGCGGGACATGCCGCGCTTGACCATCAGGTCCAGGGCCTTCTCCGCCTGACCCACGGACCGCATGCAGTGGTGGATGCGGCCCGGACCCAGCCGGAGCTGGGAGATCTCGAAGCCGCGGCCCTCGCCGAGGAGGATGTTCTCCTTCGGCACGCGCACGTTGTCCAGCTTGATGTGCATGTGGCCGTGGGGAGCGTGGTCGTGCCCGAAGACCTTCATCGGTCCGAGGACGTTCACGCCCGGCGTGTCCATCGGCACCAGGATCTGGGACTGCTGGCGGTGCGCCGGCCCGCCCGGGCTGGTCTTGACCATGCAGATCATGATCTTGCAGCGCGGGTCGCCGGCGCCCGAGATGTAGTACTTCTCGCCCTGGATCAACCACTCGTCGCCGTCGAGCGTCGCGCGGGTGCCGATGTTCTTCGCGTCCGAAGAAGCCAGGTTCGGCTCCGTCATGCCGAAGCAGGAGCGGATCTCGCCATTCAGCAGGGGCTCCAGCCACTTCTCCTTCTGCTCCTCCGTGCCGACGCGCTCGAGTACCTCCATGTTGCCGGTGTCCGGCGCGCTGCAGTTCATGCACTGCGAAGCGAGCGGGTTCTTGCCCAGCTCCTGGGCGATGTAGGCGTAGTCGAGGTTCTTCAGGCCTTCGCCCGTCTCCGCGTCAGGCAGGAAGAAGTTCCACAGGCCCATCTCCCTGGCCTTCGCCTTGGCGCCGTCGAGCAGCTCCAACTGCCCCTCTCCGTAGCTCCAGCGGTCCTCCCGCCCTTCGCCGCGGCGGTAGTACTCCTCGGTGATCGGCTCGACGTAGTCGGCCATGAAGTTCTTGACCTTCGTCAGAAGCGGCTTGGCCCCCTCGGACATCGAAAGGTCGTACAACTCGGCGTCGATGCCGAACGGGTCGAGATCGGGCATGGCTCTCTTGCTCCTTCTCCCAGAAAGACAGGGCTCTGTGATTTGAGGCCGCGAAGCTATCGCAGCCGGCCGGCGGACGCCACAGTCCGGGCCTCCCGGTCGCCGTTTCGGGCGGCCGCCCGATTCAAGAACCGGAATCCGGGATCCGAGTTCTCGAGTACCGCGAGCATGATCTCGGCCGATCTCGAGCCGACCTACGCCGACCAGTGGAGCGTCGGCGTCGAACGCGAACTGACCCGACGCACATCGATCGGCCTGACCTACATCACCAAGGAGACCCTGGACATCTTCGAAGACACCTGCAATGGCAACCTGCCGGCGCCGGCCGCCGGGGCGGACTGCGATTTCTACGTCATGGCGAACCTGCCGGGACTGGTGCGCGACTACAGCGGCTTCGTCCTCGACTTCGAGTCCCGCTTCACGGACTGGTTCCACGTTCTCGCTTCGTACACGAACTCCGAGTCCGAGGGAAACGTCGGCTACACGCAGAACGCCGGGGTCGATTTCGACATCTATCCGGACCACTTCGAGAACACGTACGGGTATCTCTCGGACCACCGCAGGCACCGGGTCAAGGTGAACGGCTTCGTCGATCTGCCGCTCGACTTCGGGCTGGCGGTCGAGGGTTTCTGGTCGTCCGCGGGCGTCTACGCGCCGACGGTAGCATCCGAGACCTACGGCCGTATCTTCACGGAGCGGCGCGGCAGCCGGGAAGCGAACGACCGCTACGGCATGGACGTCCAGGTATCGAAGGGCTTCATCTTCGGACGCGACCTGCGCTTCGAGCTGATCGGCGCAGTGTTCAACGTCTTCAACGACGAGCAGGTGACCACCGTGTGCACGCGAGTCGAGGGTTGCGCGGGCGGCCTGGATCTGGATGCAGCCACGGCGTACGTGCAGCCGCGGCGCTTCGAAGCGGGAATCCGTTTCGAGTTCCAGTAGCGTCCGCAGCCCTCAGGCTGCGCTGGCGCGCGGGGAACTGTGGTTCCATGCAAGCCATGTAGCCGTTCGCTGGCCCGTCAGTGGGCAGCGGACGGCCAGGGTCCAGCGTCTCAAAAGGGGCGAGGCGCCGGGCCCTATCCCACCTCCACGGCGGAAGCACGACTCAGGTCGCGCAGCGGGCCGGCCTGCTCTTCGCTCAGGCCGTGGACCCGCAACAACAACCGACCGTTCGCGACGTGGTGGTCCAGATCCGAAGCCCGGCCACGGCCACTCCGGGTCGCCCGGCCCGGGAGCAGGCCACCCTCCCAGAGCACGCGCAGGACGGTCATGATGATCAGCCCGAGCGCCGTGCCCTCGTACGTCACCACGCCTATTGGCGGCCCGGCGACGATCGACATGCCGCCGGTGGGCAGCGGATAGGCCAGCGCCGTGCCGGCCGCCAGGCCGAAGGCGGTGAGGCCGCCGAGGACCGCGCCGGACAGGGCGAACAGCAACACGCGGGACTTCAGCTTCGGCAGCGGCAGTTCGTCTTCTTCCAGCGGCGCCGGACTCCGCACTTCGACCTGCGAGGCCGCGACGCCCGACTCGAGCGCGGCTTCGACGACCGCCCGCACGTCCTCGACGCGCTCGTAGGCGGCTTCGACCAGATGCCGCTCCGCGGCCGCCGTCATGCCCCACCTCCGCCAGGTACCGGCGCCGCCGCCGTCCCCGAGGTCGCCGCGGCGTCCGAAGTCGCACCACCCGCTTCGCCACTTCCCCCGTGCCGCCAGCCCTCCCGCATCTCCCAGACGGAAACGATCGGCAGCAACTGAGTGAACGTGAAGTAGAGGCAGGCGAAGACACCGACCGCTCCGATCATGATCCCGAGTTCCACCCAGCTCGGCATGTAGTCGCCGATGCTGTAGGCCAGCCGCGGCGTCGACAGGGCCGGCACGACGATCAGGAACCGTTCGAGCCACATGCCGACGAGCACGCCGCAGCCGACCAGGGCGGTCGGCAGCGGGCGCCGGCCCCGCGGGAAGGAGAGCACCGCGACCGGAATCACCAGGTTGACCACGACCATCGTCCAGAACGGGACCGCGAAGTCGCCGTGCAGCAGGACGTGGTGCACGTTCTTCTCGAACAGGTCGCCGCTGTACCAGACGGTCAGGTGCTCGGCGAACGTGAAGTAGCCCCAGACCAGGGACATGGTCACGAACAGGAGCCCGAGGTTGTTGAACACCCGGTCGGTCAGGAAGCGATCGAGCGCGAGGCCGCGGCGTAGCAACGCCATCGCGATCATCAGCACGGCGATCCCCGAGAAGATCGCGCCGACGACGAAGTAGGGCCCGAAGATCGTGCTCTTCCAGCCCGGCGTCTGGGTCATCGCGAAGTCCCAGGACACGATCGTGTGAACCGAGACCGCGACCGGGATGATCGCCACCGCCAGGATGCGGATCCCCCACTCCAGGCTGTGCCACTGCTGCGCCGTGCCGCGCCAGCCGAGCGCCAGGACCGCGTAGAAGCGCTTCCTGAGTCCCGCCGCCGCCCGGTCCCGCATGACCGCCGCGTCCGGGATCAACGGCAGGAACAGGTAGAGGGCACTGCCGATGATGTAGGTCGTGATCGCGGCGATGTCCCACACCAGCGGCGACCGGAAGTTGGGCCACAGCATCCGGCTGTTCGGGTACGGAACCATGTAGTAGAAGATCGCCACCCGTCCGAGGTGAATCAGCGGAAACAGGCCGCCGATCGCGAGCGCGAACAGGGTGATCGCCTCGGCCGAACGGGTCACCGGCCGCCGCCACTCCGCCTTGGTTACTCGCAGGATCGCCGAGATCAGCGTGCCGGCATGGCTGATGCCGATCCAGAAGACGAAGTTGATGATGTAGAAGCCCCAGAACACGGGCCGGTTGATGCCGGTGACGCCGATGCCGTTCGCGATCTGGTAGCCCCAGCAGTAGATGAAGACCAGAGCCAGCGCGCCGCTGGCGAGGGAACCGACGAGCAGACCCGGACGCCGGCGGTCGAGACGGCCGAGCAGTTGACCGTCGAGGACGGCGGCCGAGGGCTGGGACGCCGCCGTCACTCGGCCGGCTCCCGCCACTCGGAACCGCTCAGGTAGACGACGCCCGGCCGCGTATCCAGATCGCCGAGCAGGCTGAAGGCCCGCGGCGACTCGGCCCACTTCGACACTTCGCTGTCCGGATCCTCGAGATCGCCGAACGCGATCGCCTTCGTCGGACACGACTGCTGACAGGCGGTCCTGATGTCGCCATCCGCGACGTCCCGTTCCTCCTGGGCGGCTTCGTCCTTGCCGGCCTGAATGCGCTGGACGCAGAAGGTGCACTTCTCCATCACCCCGCCGGGGCGAACGCTCACGTCCGGGTTCAACTGGGAGTCGAGCGGCGCCGGGAACTCGGCGTCGAACCAGTTGAAGACGCGCACGGTGTACGGACAGTTGTTGGCGCAGAACCGCGTGCCGATGCAGCGGCTGTACACCATCGCGTTCAGCCCTTCCGGGTTGCGGTACGTGGCGTAGACCGGGCAGACCGGCTCGCAGGGCGCGGCGCCGCACTGCTGGCAGAGCACCGGCATGAAGCGGGTGCGGACGTTCGGGAACTCGCCCTCGTAGTAGCGCTCGATCCGCAGCCAGTGCATCGCCCGGCCTTCACGCGCCTGTTCTTCGCCGACCGTCTGGATGTTGTTCTCGGCCGCGCAGGCGACGACACAGGCCTCGCAGCCGGTGCAGCGATCGAGATCGATGGCCATGCCCCAACGCGTCATGCCTTTCCTCCATCGTGCGGCGCCCAGCCGACGGGAATCTCCTCGGCCTGGCGCAGGCCTCGACCGTAGATCACCGGACGTTCGCTGCGGCGCGGCCGGCGCAACCGTTCGACCCGCACTCGAAGATCGCCGCGGGCGAACGCGCCGGCGCCCGCTACCTGGCGGTCCGTTGACAGCAGGGCGTTCACATTGATGCCGCGGCCGCGCGCGTAGCGGCCGTAGTCCGCATGGCCGCCACCGACCGGCACGCCGACGCAGCCGGGCCGCACGGTGGGCAGCACAATCGCCGGCAATTCGATTTCGGCCACGGTTCCGGTCAGCCGCACGATGTCGCCCGTGTGGATTCCGAGACGGTCCGCGTCCTCTGTAGCGACTTCGGCCCACGTTCCCCACATGACGGTCGACAGCGGGTCCGGCAGCTCCTGCAGCCATGGGCGGTTGGCGCCACGCCCGTCGCCCAGCTTCAGCGACTCGAAGGGAATCAGCGTGAAGGATTCAACGCCCGCCGGACCAACCGGTGCCGCCCGGGCGGCCGGGTCGGGAAGCGCCGAAGGCATGTCGTTTCCACCGTCCCGAGGAAGCCGCGTCGGCGCGCGGCGCAGCTCTTCGGTTCCCAGCAGCCCACCGGCATCCGTCGTCCGGCGCACGAACTGCCGGGCGTTGAGCGCGCCGGCGATCAGAGACGGCGGCAAGGCCGCCGGGTCGCTTGCGTCGTCGCCAGCCGCCCTCGTCGCCGTGAAGGCGTCGCTCAGCGCCGACTCGACGGCCTCCTGGAATCCGGGCCAGGGCAGAGCGCGACCGGCGGCCGCGGCCAGCGCCAGCGCCACATCGCCCGGATGGCGCGCCTCGCCGCGCGGCGCCACCGTCGGCGACGCGATGAGCAGGGCCGGAACGCCACGCACCGGGTCCGGCTCCACCGCCTGGAAGCGCTCAAGGTCCGTCTGGACCGGCAGCACGACATCGGCCCGCAACGTGGTGTCGTCGAAGAAGGCGGAGAGAGCGATGACCGTGCCGGCGCCTCCGAAGGCGGCATCGAGCCCCGGCATTCCGTACAGCGGATCGGCCTCCGACACGACGAGAACGCCCGATTCGCCGTCTCCGGCCAGCCGATCGGCCAGCGCCGCCGGCGGCAGCGCCGCGGCAGCATCGCCGGCCAGCCGGTCTTCGAAACCGAAGTCGACGCCGGCGAAGACACCGCCCTCGCGACCCACCGAACCCAGCAGCAGGTTGAGCGCCAGCGCGGCGGCACCCGCGGCGACGCCGTCCTCGCCTTCGAGCGCCGATCCGCCGGCCATCACCAGCGGCCGGCGGGCGCGTGAAAGCTCTGTCGCAAGCCGCTCGATCCGGCCGGCATCGATACCGCAGCGCTCGGCAGTCGCCGCGACGTCGGGCGGCGCTCCGGGATAGAGCGCCTCGTAGGCCGTCCGCCCCTCCTCGCCGACCGTTCCCGATCCGAGCAGGAGTCCGGCGAGCCCGCGCGCGAGGAACCCCTCGCTGCCCGGCCGCACCGGCAGCCAGTCGTCGGCATTGGCGGCGGTCAGGGAGTGCCGCGCTTCGACCTGCACTAGCTTGCCGCGCCGGTCGGCCGTGAGTTCGGCCCAGGCGGCGCCCAAGTGGACGGGACTCCGCCACCGGTCGAGGCAGGGAGCGCCGACAGAGACGACATAGTCGGACCGCGCCAGGTCATAGGCCGGCCGAGTCGATTCGCCGCACGCCAGCCGCGCAGCCTCCCGCTCGACGACCGCATCGGCCGGCTGCCAGTGAACCGGCGGCGACGTACCGACCGTCGCCGCGAACCGCCGCCACAAACCGAGGAGCGGTCCCGACGGCGCGCCCGCGACAATCGTTGTCGCATCAGGCGCGGCCGCGATCGCCGTCGCCGCGGTTTCGAGCGCCTCCTCCCACGAGACAGGCTCCAACTCGCCCGAGGACCCCCGTCGCATCGGCTCCGTCACCCGGTCCGGGTGATACAGCTCCTGCAGGGCCGAGTGCCCCAGCGCGCAGACGCCGCCCGCGTTGACGAAGCCCTCCGGCAACCCCTCGATCTTCTTCGCCAACCGATCGACTGTCCGCACCTCGATCTCGCAACCGGCGCCGCACTGCCCGCAGATCGACCGCCGCCACACGGACGCTCCCGGCAGAGCCGCGCTCCGCCGCACCGGCGACTCGATCCACTCCTCGTCCCGGCGGCGGCAGCCCTGCAGCACCGCGACGCCGGCCGCCGCGTAGACCTTGAAGAAGTCCCGCCGGCCGATCGTGACCCGCGGCTCGCCGCGCTTACGGTCGTTGCCGCTCATCCAGTCCTCACCGATGGCACGCCAGACAGTCGTCGCTGGCCTCATTCTCGCGGTGGCACTCGACGCACCAGCCCATGTCGGCGACGTTGCGCACCGGCGCGGCCACCGTCATCGAAGCCACGTCCCCGTGGCAGGTCAAACACTCGACACCCGCCCGCGCATGAGCCCGATGGTTGAAGTGCACCATCGCCGAGTCCGGGATCACGTTCACCTTCGCCCAGAGGATCGGCTCCCGGTTCTCGTTGGCGAGCATCACCTTCTGGACTTCGGGATGGTCCGGGATCTCCCGCCGATGGCAGCCCGCACAGGCCTGCACCGACGGCATACCGGCATGCACCCCCTCCTCCGCGCCCCGATGGCAACGAACGCACTCCAACCCTGCCTCGATGTGGACCTGATGGTCGTACGCGATCGGCTGCTCGGGGGTCGGCAGGTTCTGCCTGGGCCCACAGCCCACCAAGGAGACGGTCACCCCGAGCAAGAGGAACCCCAGCCAAGACGAATCCGATCTCGAACTCAGGCGCTGCCGAAGCCCCGACGCCGTCCAGCCCGGTGCGTGGCCGGAGGGCCTTCCCAGCGGGCTGGAGGCAAGCGACTGCCCATCCGTTCCCGTTGCCGGCTCCGAACCGGAGCGCAGCCGACCGAAGCGAGCGCGGCCTTCCCCGTCACCCAGAGAGCGTGAGCGGCCGCTGGGAAGGCCCTCCGGCCACGCACCGGGCGGGTACAACCGACGACGCCGCGCCACAGCCACCGCGGCCGAGCCTCAGACCTCGCGGATCCGCTGGTACGAGGGGACTTCCCGCAGGCCCGTCCAGTAGCGGCGCACGTTGTCGCCGAAGTCGTCGATGCCGAGCGAGGCCGCGAGCTTCAGGCCGTAGCCGACGCAGATGTCGGCGATCGTGAGGCGGCCGCAGCACAGAAAGTCGCGGCCGTCCGAGGTGGCCGACTCGACCAGTCGCAACCGGCCCAGGAACCACTTGCGGTAGTCCTCCGCGACCTGCGGCACGCGGCGCTCCTCGGGCTCCAGCCGCGTGTAGCGCAGGAACAGCGTCTGCGGGAAGGTCAGCGTCGCGTCGCTGTAGAACAGCCAGTTCAGGTAGGCGCCGTACTCCGGGTCGTCCACGTCGACGGCCAGCGGCGTCGGACCGTAGCGGTCGACCAGGTACTTCGCGATACCCGAAGACTCGGTCATGTGCACGTCGCCGTCGATCATGTAGGGAACCGTGCCCAGAAGGTTGGTGCCCAGGTAGTCCTTCTTGAACACCCGCGGCGGGAAGGGCAGGACGTGCAGGTCATAGTCGATGCCCATCTCTTCCAGCGTCCAGACGGCACGCAGCGACCGGGCGCCCTGGCAGTGGTAGAGCTGAATCGTCACGACGAACTACCCGACGGATCGACGGCCACTGCCCAACTCGGCTTGCGCTTCTCGCGGAAAGCGGCCATGCCCTCCGCCGCTTCCTCGCCCTGGAACATGCGACGGCTCCAGCCCTGGGTCAGCTCGAACCCCTCGGCCAGCGAGATGTCCGGCACCGCCCGCACCAGCTTCTTGCACTCGACGACCGCGTTCGGGCCGCCCAGGTTGATCGCGTCGATCTCCTCCTGGACCACCGGCCACAGGTCGTCGCGCGGCACCGCCTTGTGGGCCAGGCCGTACTCGACCGCCTGCCGGCCGTCGAAGCGGTCGCCGGTCAGGAACAGCCTCATGCCGTGGTGCGGTCCCAGCTTGCGCAGGCAGACGACGGCGATGATCGCCGGGATGACGCCGATCCGCACTTCGCTGAAGCTGAACATCGCTTCCTCGGCGGTGATGACCAGATCGGAAGCCGCGACCAGGCCCAGGCCACCGGCGAAGGCGTGGCCGTTCACCGCGGCGATCACGGGCTTCTCACCCTCCCAGATCGCCGTGAGCAGGTCAGGATAGGGAACGACCCGGTCCGACTCGCCCTCGCCCGGCTGCCGCTTGAGATCCGCGCCCGAGCAGAAGCCCTTGCCGGCGCCGGTGATCACGATCGAACGGACGGCGTCGTCGGCCTGGGCCGCCGCCAGGTGGTCGTAGACCTCCGTGATCAAGCCCGGCGACAGTGCGTTGCGCCGTTCCGGTCGGTTGAGCGTGATGAAGGCCGCGCCATCGCGGACCTCGTAGAGCGTGAATTCGGTCCCCGGCTGGTTCGACATTCCCATCCTCCTCCGGCAACCCTCGGCCTGCTACGCCGCGTCCTCGTCGATCACCACGAGCAGCTCGCCGTTCCCAACCTGTTCGCCCTCGCCGACGCGGAACTCGGAGACCGTGCCCGGCTCCGGCGCGGTCACGCGATGCTCCATCTTCATCGCTTCCAGAACCAGGAGGAGTTGACCCGACTCGACCCGATCCCCGACCGCGACGTGGGTCGAGATCACCTTGCCCGGCATCGGCGCGGTCAGGCCGCCGGCGACGGCTTCCAGACCGGCGACCGGGAAGCGCGGCAGTTCCCGCAGTTCGACGTCGCCCTGCGGACCGTGCACGAGCCAGCGGTCGCCACGGGAAGTCACGGTCGATCGGGCCCTGCGGCCGTCGATCACGAGTTCGACGCCGTCCCCGGTACGCCGCCGGAACTCGACTGTGTGCCCGCTCGGCTCGCCGTCACCCGCCACGGCGCGCGTATCGAACCGGCCGTCGCGCTGGATCCGGTACTCGATCCGCAGCGCGTCGCCGGCGCCGGTCTCGAACTCGGCCCGCTCGTAGGGCATGACCGTGTTGCGCCAGCCGGTGACGATCGTCGGATGGATGCGGGCGGCCTGCCTGCGGTCGTGCTGGGCGGCCATCGCCGCGCAGATCCCCGCGGCGACCAACTCGTCCGCCGACGGCCGGCGCACGGGCTCGGGCGCCACCCGTTCGATGAAGTCGGTCGTCGTGTCGCCGGCCAGATACTCGGGCGACCGCAGCGTCGCCACCAGGAAGTCCCGGTTCGTCCGAATGCCCTGAACCCGCGTCGTCTCCAGCACGCGGGCAAGCCGCAGCGCCGCCTCGCGGCGGGTGGCCGCGCCGACGATCACCTTGGCCAGCATCGGATCGAACTCGATGCCCACGTCGCTGCCGCTCTCGATCCCGGAGTCGAACCGGGCGTTCGTTCCGGACGGCGGCTGCCAGCGCTCGACCCGCCCGGTCTGGGGCAGGAAGTCGTTCGCCGGGTCTTCCGCGTAGAGCCGCGCCTCGATCGCGTGGCCTTCGATCGCGAGATCCTCCTGGCCGAAACCGAGACGTTCCCCCTGAGCGATCCGCAACTGCTCGCGGACGAGGTCGAGTCCCGTGATCTCCTCGGTCACCGGATGCTCGACCTGCAGGCGGGTGTTCACCTCCAGGAACCAGAAGTCTGTCGGAGCGGAGCCGTCGGCCGGCTGCTCGACCAGGAACTCCACCGTCCCCGCCGAGGCGTAGCCGATCGCCTGTCCGGCGGCCACCGCCGCGGCCCCCATGCGCGCCCGCAGGTCCTCGCTCACGACGGGAGACGGCGCCTCCTCGATGATCTTCTGGTGGCGGCGCTGGATCGAGCACTCCCGCTCGAAGCAGTGGACGAGGTTGCCGTGCAGGTCGCCCAGGATCTGGATCTCGACGTGCCGCGACGAGGCCAGCCAGCGCTCCAGGAACACGGTGCCGTCGCCGAACGCGGCCGCCGCCTCGCGGCGCGCGCCCTCGACCGCGTCGGCCAGTTCGCTCTCCGACTCGACCACTCGCATGCCGCGGCCGCCGCCGCCGGCCGCGGCCTTGACCAGGGCCGGGAAGCCGACTTCCGCCGCGGCCGCGGCCAGGTCGGCGCCTTCGTCGAGTTCGACCGCCTGAAGCGTCGGCACCTTCGCCTTGCCCATCAGCTCCTTGGCCGAGAGCTTGTCGCCCATCGCGGCGATCGCCTCGGGCGACGGGCCGACCCAGATCAGCCCGGCCTCGGTCACGGCTCGGGCGAAGTCCGCGTTCTCGGACAGGAAGCCGTAGCCGGGATGCACCGCGTCGGCGCCGGTGCGCGCCGCCGCGGCCAGCACCTTCTCGACGTCCAGGTAGGTCTCGGCCGACGAGCGGCCGTCAAGCGCCACGCCCACGTCGGCCTCGGCCACGAAGGGCGCATCGGCGTCGCCGTCGGCGTACACGGCGACCGTCGCGATCCCCATCTCGCGCGCCGAACGGAAGATCCGTCGCGCGATCTCACCGCGATTGGCGACCAGGAGCCGCGTGATCATGCCGACCTCACCGCGCCGCCCTCACATCCTGAAGACGGCATAGCCCTTGGCTCCCTCGACCGCCCGGCTGTGGCAGGCGGACAGCGACAGGCCAAGCACGGTACGAGTGTCGCGCGGGTCGATCATCCCGTCGTCGGAAACCCTGGAGGTCGCGTAGAGGCCCAGCGAGCGCTTCTCGGCCCAGTGGATGACGCCGGCGGCCCGTTTCCGGTCCGCCTCCTCGTCGAAGGGGATGCCGCGCCGCTTCGCGGCCGCCCGGGTGACGATCGTCATCACGCCGGCCATCTGCTCCGGGCCCATCACCGCGATCTTCGCGGTCGGCCAGATGTAGGTGAAGCGGGTGCCGTAGGCGCGGCCGCTCATGCCGTAGTTGCCTGCCCCGTAAGACGCGCCGACGATCACGGAGAGGTGCGGGACGGTCGAGTTCGCGACCGCGTTGATCATCTTCGAGCCGTTCTTCGTGATCCCGCCCTGCTCGTAGTCCGTGCCGACGATGTAGCCCGTGATGTTGTGCAGGAACAGCAGCGGCACGTCGATCTGGTTGCAGAGCTGGATGAACTGGGTCGCCTTCTCCGCCGATTCGGAGAACAGCGCGCCGTTGTTGCCCAGGATGCCGACCGGATAGCCGTGAATCGAGGACCAGCCGCAGACGATCGTCGGTCCGTAGAGCGGCTTGAACTCCTCGAAGCGGGAACCGTCGACGACCCGCCCGATCACCTCGCGGATGTCGAGCGGAGAGCGCAGGTCGCGGGAGACGAGTCCGAGCAGCTCCTCCGGGTCGAGCACCGGGTCGTCGGGCGGCAGGCTCGGGCCGGGGCCTTCCTTGCGCCAGTTCAGGTGGTGGACCACGTCGCGCAGCAGGCGGATGCCGTCCATCTCGTCCTGCGCCAGGTAGTCGCCAAGACCCGAAACGCGGCAGTGCATGTCGGCGCCGCCGATGCTCTCCGGCTCCGCGTCCTCGCCGGTCGCCATCTTGACCAGAGGCGGACCGCCGAGCGAGACCATCGCCTGGTTTCTGACGAAGATGTTGTAATCGCTCATCCCCGGCTGGTAGGCGCCGCCCGCGGTCGAGGCGCCGAAGACGATCGACACCGTCGGGATTCGCATCTTGGAGAGCTCGGAGATCTCGTAGAACAGGCGGCCCGACTCCGCGAAGTGGCCGACGGTCCGCTTCGTCTGCGCGTCCGGATCGTCGCCCGTGTTGCCGCGCAGGTCGGCGCCCGCGGACTCCACGAACTGGACGTAGGGCAGCCGGTTGATCCGCGCGATCTCCAGGCCGCGCATCAACTTCTTCGAGTTGAACTCGTTGAAGGCGCCGGCCCGAACCGACGGGTCGTGGCCGAGGATCACGCACTCCGTGCCCGAGATCACGCCGACGCCGAGCACGAACCCGGAACCGACCGTGTAGTACGAGTTCCAGGCCGCGAGCGGCGAGATCTCGAGGAACGGGCTGTCCCGATCGAGGGCGTTCGCCACGCGCTCGCGCACCGGCAGCCTGCCGCGGCTCCGCAGGCGGTTCATCGCCTCCGGCCCGCCCCCGCCGGCCACCTGCTCGAGCAGGTCGTTGACCTGATCTATCTGTTCCAGGACGTCGGCGCGGTTCTTCCTGAACTGCTCCGACCGGACGTCGACGTTGGATCTGAGAGCCTGCATGCGGAAACCGCCGCTAGCGGCTAAGCGGCGACGGGAAGTCTGCGTGAAGAGCGGCGATCATGTCAGATCGGATCCGCTTCGTGTAGCCAACCGGTGAGACCGCACTGAACGCCCGCTTAGGCCGCGTCCCAGAGGCCCTTCTGCCACTGCTCGACCAGCACGAACTTCTGGATCTTGCCCGAAGGCGTGAGCGGAAAGTCGTCGACCCGAAACCAGGCTTTCGGCGTCTTCTGCGGAGACAGGTTCTCGCGGCAGTACGTGTGGAGTTCCGCGTCGGTGACCGGGTTGGCCGGGTCCGCGTCGCGGACGAAGGCGCCGACGATCTCGCCCCAGCGCTCGTCCGGCAGCCCGACGACCGCGACGTCCGACACCTGCGGGTGCTCGAACAGGAGCTCCTCGATCTCGCGCGGGTAGATGTTCTCGCCGCCGCGGATGATCATGTCCTTCAGCCGGCCGGTGATCGTCGTGTAGCCGCGGTCGTCCATCGTCACCAGATCACCGCTATGCAGCCAGCCCTCCTCGTCGATCGTCTCGGCGGTCTTGTCCGGCATCTCGAAGTACCCGAGCATCACGAGATAGCCGCGGCAGCAGAGCTCGCCCGGCTCGCCGATCGGCACGGTGGCGCCGGTCTCGGGGTCGATCACCTTCATCTCGGTTCGCGGCAGCACCGGGCCGAGCGTGTTCGCCTTGTCCTCCTCGCTGTCGTCCGGCTTCATCAGCGTCACGCCCGGCGACGCCTCGGTCTGGCCGTAGATGATCGAGAACTGCACGCCGAGCGTGCTCTCGATCCGGCGCACCAGGTCGGCCGGCACCGTCGCCCCGCCCGAGCAGACCGTGTGGACGGACGACAGGTCGCGGCTGGCGAAGTCGGGATGCTCCATCACTGCGATCAGCATCGTCGGCACGCCGAGGAGGTGCGTGGCGCGCAGCTCCTCGACCAGCGCCAGCATGAGCCCGGGTTCGAACATCACCAGGTTGACCAGGGTCGCCTGCTGCTGGCACGGGCCGAGCACGCCGAGCACGCAGCCGCCCGTATGGAACAGGGGCATCGGGTTCACGTAGGCGTCGCCCGGCGTGACGCCCAGGCGCTCGGCGACGAAACGGGCGTTGTTCGTGATCCCGCGGTGGTGGAGGTAGGCGCCCTTGGGGAAACCCGTGGTGCCCGAGGTGTACTGGATCTGGACCGGGTCGTCCGGGCTCACCTCGGGTAGCTCGACGTCGTCAGGCGCCGAGGCCACGAACTCCTCGAAGTCGTCGAACGGAATGATCTCGCGCAGTTCCGGCAGGCCGTCCGCCACCTGCTTCAGCGATTCCTCCATCGGATTGCCGCGGAACGAGCGCAGGTAGAAGATGCCGGACGACCGGGACTGCCGCAGCACGTACTCGAGTTCCTTCGGCTGATAGGCGGGGTTGACCGTGACCAGGACCACGCCCGCGAGGCCCGCGCCGTACTCGAGCAGCACCCACTCCGGGATGTTCGGCGCCCAGACGGCGACCCGGTCGCCCTTCTCGAAGCGTGCCGCCAGCGCTCGCGCCACGCGCTCCGCGTCGGCCAGGAGTTCGGCGTAGGTCCAGTAACGACGCTCGCCCGGCACGCCCTCGATCAGGGCCACGGTGTCCGGGGCCTCGGCCGCGGCGTCACGGAGGATGCCGCCAACCGTCGTCTCGAGAACGGGTGAACTGGTGTCGGCGGGAACATGGCTTTCGGTCAGCGGCATCGCTTGTCTCCTCTCGAGTGCTGAACGCCGAATCGTAGCCGGTCGCGGGCGTATCGACGGGCCGCTGGACTGACCTGGTCTGACCAGTCAGATAGAGTCGGACCATGACGATCACCTACTCGACCTACGAGGCGAAAGCCCGCTTCTCGGAGGTGCTCCGGCACGTCCGCTCCGGCAAGACCGTGACGATCTCGTACCGGGGAGAGCCGACCGCCGAAATCCGGCCGATCGAGCGCCGAAAGCAGTCGATTGAAGAGTGCCTGGAGCAGATGAAGCGCGAAGGGACGCTGACCCGAGCGAGGAACCCCAAGCAGCCCATCCGGATGGTCGCACGGGTACCCGGAGCTCTCGAACGCTTTCTGGCGGACCGCAACCGGTGACCCTCGCCTACGTCGATTCGTCGGCGATCATCCGCGCGGCCTTCGGGGAAGACGGCGCACCCGAAACGGAACGTCGCCTGTCCGGTTTCGAGAACATGGTCTCGGCGAATCTCCTGGAGGCGGAGGTACGGAGCGCCTTCGCCCGGGAGCGGATTCCCTTTCCTCGGGACACGCTGAATCAACTGGAGTGGATCCACCCTCACCGTCCGCTGACGCGAGAAATCGAGACGGTTCTCGATGCCGGGTACGTGCGAGGCGCGGATCTCTGGCACCTGGCAACGGCTCTCTTCATCCCCCGAGAGCCCGAAGACGTCACGTTCCTCACGTTGGACAGCCAACAGCGGAACGTCGCCGAGGCGCTCGGCTTTCGCGTCTGAGGGAATCTCGAAGGGCTTGCTACCCTCCGCGCCCATGACCGAACCGAACGCCGAGAAGATCCTCGACTCGCTCTACCGGGTCGTCGTGCCGCTGCCGCGGAACCCGCTCAAGGAAGTGAACTGCTACGTCCTCGTCGAGGACGACCGCTTCCTCGTCATCGACACGGGGATGAACCGTCCCGAGTGCCGCGAGGTTCTGACCGCGGGGCTCGACGAGATCGGCGTGGACCTCGAGAAGACCGATTTCCTGGCGACCCACCTCCACGCCGACCATCACGGCCTGATCCCGGAACTTCTGCGGCCTGGGCGCACCGCTTCGATGGGCGCCATCGACGCCGCGGCGATGGGCCGGGCTCACGGCGGCTGGTCCGAGAACAGCCCGATGGGCGTCTACCTCAGGCGCAGCGGTTTCCCGCCCGAGGAGCTGGCCGAGTCCTTCCGGCGCCACCCGGGCGCCCGCTTCAGCGGCCGGATGATCCAGTACGCGCCGCTGGTCGAGGGCGACGTGATCGAGATCGCCGGCTACCGGCTCGAGGTCATCGACACGCCGGGCCACACGTTCGGCCACATCTCGCTCTACGACCGCGCAAAGCGCCTCTTCATCGTCGGCGACCACATCCTGGGCGACATCACGCCGAACATCCAGGCCTGGGCGGACGACCACGATCCTCTGGGGCTCTACCTGGAAAGCGTCGCCAAGGTCGAGGCTCTCGACGTCGACCTCTGCCTGCCCGGCCACCGCAGTCTCATCCACGATTTCCAGGGCCGCTGCGCGGAACTACGCCGTCACCACGAGGTCCGCGGACAGGAGGTGGTCGACATCCTGCGCGCGAACGGCAGCCGCAACGCCTACCAGACCGCCAGCGAAATGACCTGGGACATCCGCGCCAAGTCCTGGGACGACTTCCCGATCATGCAGCGCTGGTTCGCGACCGGCGAGGCGATCGCCCACCTGCGCTGGCTCGAGGACCTGGGAGAGCTGCGGCGGGAAGACGCGGGCGAGCGGATTCGTTACCGAGCGTAGCGCCGCTCAAGGCGGCGCGATCTCTCGAAGGACCCCGTATGCCCGGGGTCGCTCCAGTACGAACGAACGAACAGGGAAGCTGCGCTCCATGAACCAGTGTCCGATCTGGCTGGCGACCGTCATGCTCCTGCCGGCAGCGCTGTCGGGAAACACGGCGAACCTGGAGGAGATCCCGGTCATCGACGTCATGGTCGTCGCTCCCGAAGGCTTCGAGTCGGACGTTTCCGCCGCTCGATTGATCAGCGACGCATCGAAGATCTACGAATCCAACGGGTTGCTGTCGTTGCGATTCGCCGGGCTGGTCCGGGTTCATCCAATCCCGGAGCTGTTGAGCGGCGACCTGCGCGCGATCCTGTCCGGCCGCACGCCCGCCACGAAAGAGCTTCGCCGCGACGTCGAGCGCGAACGTCTTTGCCGGCGCGCCGATCTGGTCGTCATCTGGGTGTCGACGTCGGATAGCCCGCACGTTGCGGGCAGGGGCTTCCTCTTCCACGGACGAGACTACGGTTACTCGATCGTCGCCACTTCCAGCGGCAGGCGTCGCGTGAACCTTCCGAAGACCGTCGCGCACGAAATTGGCCACAACCTCGGGCTGCGCCACGAAATGGGCCAGGAAGGAACGGTGATGTCCTACGCTGGCCACGGCGGGGGCGTGAGCGTCAGGCGGCGTGGCCGATGGGAGCATGGCGTACAGGCGTTCTCGAACGAGTCGCTCAGGCACACGCGCATGACCGCCTGGGCGGTCGCCTCCTACGACGGACCCGGCGGCGTGTTTCGCACTCGGCCCGGGAACTGCTCGGATTGAGCGCAAGGCAAGGGGGCGGCGAACCGTGCCCGCGAAGCCCTCAGTCGCCGAGTCGAGGCTTGAACTCCCGCGCCACGGCCTCCTCGAGCGCCGGAGAATCGGCCCGCCACGTAAGCCGGGCCGTCCGCTTCGCCAGCTTGGGAGCGGCGTACACGTAGCGCTGGTCATACGCGCGGTAGATCGCGTCCATGAACCGCTCGATGCGAAGCGGGCTGCCTCGGCCGCCAAGGGGCCTTCACGGTTGGCGCGAACGACGTGCAGAAACCCGTAGACGAGGTTCGGGTAGGAGACATGCAGGTTGGTGCAGTCGCCGACCGCCTCCTCCATGCGGTTCGTCAGGTTCCGGAGAGCGTTGAGCGTGCCCTTTATCGACACGGCAACACACGGGCCGATACCTGGCTTGCTGACGACGACATCCACGTCCTTCGTCTTCAAGCCTCCCAGCACCGTCAACTCCCCTCCCGCCGCGCTTTCCGGGTCGTGAACCAGAACATGACCGCCACGCGAGCGGCGCACAGAGAAGGGCGGTCGCGGAACGATGTCGTCCGGGTGAAAGCCGCCTTCGACTACGAGCCGGCAAGCGGTGTACCAGTGCAGGGGCCGGATGTGGGCCTGGCTTTGGGGGACTTCCCAGGCACGGAGACAAACGCGTCGAGAGCCTCGGGGAGGCCGATCCAGCGGCAACGGTTCGCCTGTCTAGCCACGGTGCCGCCAGCGACGCAGGATCTCGACTCCCTCCTGTAGGTTCCGTTCGTCGTCGGCACCGAGGTCGCCGTTCAGGCTGACCAGCACGTTCAGCGCCTCGCGCGGCTCCAGCTTCAGCACGCCGCCGCCCAACGGATGGCCCTCCAGCTCGCAACTGAGACGGGTCAGAGCCCCTCGCCGCTCATGTACGAGAGAAACAGGTCGGGCACGGACACGTGGGGCACCGCGTACCAGGGAGTCCGGACGCGGCACTTGTAGCGTTGCCGGACTTCGACTCCGCGAGGTGAGTCCAGGTACCGAATGACCGGATCGGGCAGCGGCGTCTCGGCGCCGAGGGCGAGCAGGAAGTTCGGCCGGTCGTCCGCTCGCCAACCTGCGACCGTCTCATCGGTGATCGCTCCGGCCTGGAGTTCCCGGCCGCTTCGGACCGTTGGGCGGAGCAGCTCCCTGGGGATTCCCCGTTCGTCCGCTTCCGATGGGCGAAGGTGGAAGAAGTCGTTGGCGCCGGAGACGTAGCCGATCCCCACGCCGGCCACCCGGCCGAGCGGGGTGGTCCGGTCCGAGTCTCTGAACTTCTCGTAGACGTCGCGGATGCGGCTCGGCAGGAGAATTGGCCGGAGCCGAGAGCCCCAGCGACGCCACTCCCGGACCGGCACGCGAGTGTCGGCTATCGGCGGTTCGGACCGGAACACGAAGCGCTCGTGGAGCGACAGGCCAAAGTGGTCCGTGCTGCCGCCAAAGCCGTCCGCGTAGAGCAGCCAGACGTCTTCCGACAGGTCCGCGAAGAGCTTCCGGCGGACCGCAACCACCTGCACGTCGGCGAAGCTCCTGGCGAACCAGTCGAGAACCGGGGCCGCGTAAGGAGCATGCCCGATCTCCGCGGGTACGACGAACGCCATCCGGCCGCCGGGCCGAAGCAGGGAGGCGGTCACGACCAGGTACGGCGCCCAGGACGACGAGAGACCGGACAGCTTGGCGCCCTGGGTGGCGCAGAGCTTCAGCGCCTGTCGTCGCGTCTCGCCGGTGAACCGCTGGTAGCGGATGAACGGCGGGTTGCCGGCCGCGCAGTCGAAGCGTTGCGTCGTGGACCCGGCCCAGTCGAAGAAGTCGGCGCACTCCACGGTTCCGCGAGGCGCCGCCTCCGTCGCACTGGAGACTGCCGTTGCGTCGCAGTCGACTCCGGTGCTGCGGGGATGCAACGCGAGAAACCGGCCGTCGCCGCAGGACGGGTCGAGCATGTGCTCGTCCGGGTCACGAACAGCCCAGCGAACAAGAGCCGCCGCCGCCTCGGGCGGCGTGTAGTAGGCCCCTCGGGCCTTCTGGTCGGTTACGTGATGCTCGACCGCCACCATCGCGGAGACACGCGGGCGACGGCCCCACGCGCGAGCCGAGGATACAGGGTCTCGCGCTGCTCCGGGACGCCGAACCGCCGCCCGGTTCACCGATGCCCGCTACTCCGCTCTACGGAGTTCTCCTTCGACCTTCGACTGAATCGAAACGGAGATCGTGGGGACCTCGATCGACTGGTCCTCAACCTGCGGCATGACCATGGAGACTTCCATGCTCATGCTCGTTTCGAGGTTGTAGGCACGCGCCAAACCCGTCGCTTCGTCCAGTTCATAGGCGCCCGTGTAATCGCCCGAGAGGCTCTCGTAACGCATCTCCACGCCCGGGATCTCCGGCATGCCCGGTAGCCCGAACGGCTCCTCGTTGTCTCCCCCCATTTCGCCGCTCACCTCGATCAACGCGGTGCCGTCGTTCCGCTCTCCAAGCGTGTACGTCGTGTCAATCGTCATCCCGGCAACGGTCACCGAGTCGTTCCATGAGTCTCCGGTGTGGAGCGGCTTCCGGGGCACGTAGGGCACGCCCTGCTGCACCATGTCCTTGATCTGCACTCCGCCGAGCATCGACTCCATGCCCTGACTGAACGCCGCCTTCATCTCGTCCGGCAAGTCGACCTGGTCCATCATCGCGCCCATCGCCTCAACCAGGCCGGCGAACTCGATGACCTCGCCGCTCCGCGACATCACGACGGTCAACGTCTGCCCGACGATGCCCCGGTAAAGGTCGTTGAAGTCGAACGGCAGTTGGTCCAGCCCCGGCATCCCACCCAACTCGGCGGACATCGACGAGAACGTGTACTTCCCGACCACCGTGTCGCCTTCGCTCCCCGGCTCGAAGACCACGTCCTGTTCCATGCGGATCGTCATCGTCACATCGAGATCCATGCCCTGGAACCGGGTCCGGGTCCGGGTTTCGTTCGTCATGGACGTTCTGTAGGGAACGCCGAGTTCCGGATCGAAGCGATAAACGAGTTCCTGGCCGTAGGAGGCCGTCGACAGGCTGAGGACAGCGCCAGCGGCCAGCACGACCGTCACGACGGAACGAAACATCAGAAGAGCCTCCCTTGTCTGTTGGCGTCGGGGCCCGCCACGTCGCCTCGCCGCGTCGGCGGCCGCGTCGCGCGAGGTCGCCTACCTTAGTGGGATGCGGATGACCACGCCACCCATCGTGTCCCCTGGCTCGAAGTCGTCCCTGGGGCTGTCCTTGTGGGCGTTGTGGCAGGCGATGCAGGCGGGCGACACGGCGATGTCGGGGTAGACGGCGGTGAAGTAATCGACGCCGCCCAGGGTCTCCGTGCCGTAGAACGGCCGCGACGGGTCCTCGGCGACCTGGTCGAGACCGGCGAGTTCCATCTCGGTCTTCGGAGCGTTCGTCTTCTGGATCGGCCACTTCGAGAGCAGGGCGTAGCTGAACCGGTCCGTCTTCCCGGCCGTCAGTTCGGCGCCCATGCGGAACATCTGGGCCGGCAGGGGCAGGGCCTTCTCGTCCCGCCAGTGCTCGCTGGCCGCAATGACCGCCTCTTCGTCCTGCAGACGGTGAACGACCTGGTTCGCGTAGACCGTCCGGTCGGACTCGATCACGGCGTACAGGGCGTCCGCCATGTCCCGGGGCGAGATGGGCCCGGCCGCGGTTTCCGCGGGCGACGAATCACCGCCGCAACCCGGCACGGCAATCGCCAATGCCAGAACCGCGGCCGAAAACACGTCACGGTTCCTGTTCATCCGACTCCAGTCTAGCCAACGCCATGTCGATGCTGTCCACATGCCGAGCCGGCCGGCCGTCGAAGTTCCGCCGGATCAGATCCCGGTCCGCCAGCGCGTCGACGGAAAGCGCCAGCGAGTGGCAGGTCATGCAGACGCCACGGATCATCTTCTCGTTCGGGCGCAGGTTGGCGTTCTGATTGTGCTCGACGACGATCCGGTCCTCGCCGGCGATCCGGCGCCGCTCGCGCGGCAGGTGGCAGGTGGCGCAACTGACGCCGCTCCCCGGCTCGCCCGCGCCCGCGGCCTCCCGCCGCCAGAGCCGATGGTGGGGCGAATCGACGTAGGCCAGAGAGTGTTCGTCCGCGTGGCAGGCGAGACATCCCTCGACCGCGGCGGCGCGGACATCGACGCCGTGAACGTCGTGGCAGGCGCCGCAGTCGATCGTCCGCGCCAGGGCCTCCTGTTTCATCGGCAGGCGCGCCTCGGCCGGCGACATGGAG
>JAPVWO010000285.1 GCA_027493375.1 Candidatus Multivorans thiocomprendens
GCCTTTCTGACCTTGAGCGAGACGATGCCCGACCTGGGTCTCCCGCCGCTGCCGCTGCCGTTCAACCGGCGGTTGAGCGGTCGGCGACGCCTGATCCGGACTGCCTTCCCCTACGCCGACATCCGTGCGATCCGCGCCCGGCTGGGAGGCACGCTGTCTGATGTGGTCGTCGCCCTGGCCGGCGGCGCACTGCAGCGCTACCTCACCGCCAGAGGGGTCTCCATCCACGGGCGCAGCCTCCGGGTCGCGCTGGCCACCGACATTCCGGAGCACGAACGGAAGCGGCGAAGCCTGCTGCCCATCGAGGTTCCCCTCGAGGTCGGCGCCGCCGCCCGGCTGCGCTCGGTGCATCAGCTCGCGCGGCTGCTGCGAGCTGCCCGGGTAGCGGACGTGCTGTCCCGTTTCACCGGCATGCAACAGGCCGCGGGTCCCCTGGCGGCCGCCGCGCTCGCGATGACTTCCTCCGTCCGGCCGCCCTTCCACCTCACGGTAGCCAACGCCAACGGCCCCCAGATCCCGCAGTTCCTGGCCGGCCGACCCCTCTCCGGCTACACGCCTTCCTGGCCCGTCGGCCTCGGCCAGGGCCTCTCCTGCGCGTTCTTCGCCTACAACCAGTCACTGCACGTCGGTCTCACCGTGGACGAGCGAGCCTGTCCGGACGCCGAACCACTTGCCCACCTGCTCGCGAAGTCCTTCGCCGAACTTCACGAGGCAGCCGGCAGCGTTCCCCGGCGGCGGCCCCGCAAGACTCCGTTCCAAGCCCAACAGCGCCATAACCCGGAGACACCATGACCCGTACCAACATCCCGAGACAGGTGCTCGACTTCCAGAAGCAGATCCTCGACTTCCAGAGAGCCGCCTTCGAGAACGGCTACGATGCGATCGTCGCTCTCCAGGAGCGTCAACTCGAACTTGCCGACCGGATGATGAACCAGGTACCCAACCTTCCGGACGAGGCACGCGAACTGATCCGGACCTGGCGGGGCGCCGCCGAGGACGGCCAGCGCCAGCTCAAGAGCACGGTCGACGGGTCGTTCGACGCCGTGACGGCCTATCTCGACCGGCTGGCCGGCGGCACGGCAGACGACGAGGCGCCCGACCAGGCACAAACCACCCACGAAACCCAAGAGGAGACAGTTGAGTGAACGACATGGCGACCCAGTACCCGCGGACGGTCCGCCTCAAGAACCAGTCCTTCAGGTTCAGCCTTCTGAGGCAGGAAGACCGCGATGAGGTGCTCGCCTTCGCGCGCGCCCTGCCGGAAGAGGACCTCCGCTTCCTGCGGGTCGACATGACGGATCCGAAGGTCGTCGACAACTGGGTCGAAGGCGCGTTGGCCGGAACCCGCGTCGCCGTGCTCGCCCATCTCGGCGACCGCGTGGTCGGCTACGGCAGCCTGAATCGGCGCGAGTCGTCATGGATGCGGCACCTGGGCGAGATCCGGATCATGGTGCTGCCCGAGGTCCGCCAAGTAGGCCTCGGCGGCCACCTGGCGCACGACGTGTTCCACCTGGCCCAGCAGATCGGGCTGACCAAGATCGTCGCCCAGATGGCCCGCGAGCAGCGCGGCGCCCGCCAGATGTTCCAGAACCTGGGCTTCTCGGTGGAGGCCCTGCTCGCCGACTGGGTCATCGATCCGAACGACGCCACGCACGACCTGATCCTCATGTCGTACGACGTGACCGGGCTGGAAGCGGGAGCCGGAGCGTAGCGGCAGGTCCCTGGCGTTGGCGAACAGCCAGGACGCTGACGGATCAGTCGGCGTCGCGGTTCGCCCTGTTCGCCTTGGCTGGAGGCCGCAAGCCGGTTCCCAGACCGCCGAACCAGAGCTTGAACATCTCCTGCGGGTCGGCGTACTTCAGGTTGGCGGCCATGCGGTCCCGGAACTTCTCCAGCATCTCGTTCTGGATCCCCGCCAGATCGGGGAGGCCGAGAAAGGCGCGCGCCTCTTCGGGCGTGCAGTCGATGTCGAGCTTGATCTTCACGTGTTCTCCCTTCGTCGCGTCCTTGGCTTGATCGCCGCAAGCATACGCGGGTCGGGCACACACGGAGGTCCGCCGGGGCTACAATCGCCGAATGTCTGAGAAGCCTTCGCCCGAGTCGGCCTCGGGCGGCCCGTTAGGCGGCATCCGGGTCCTCGACTTCACGAGCTTCATCGCCGGTTCCTACGGCGCGATGCTGCTCGGCGACATGGGCGCCGATGTCCTGAAGATCGAATCGCCCGGCGGCGACAACGCCCGCCACTGGGGACCCTTCATCGAAGGCGAGAGCCGGATGTTCCAGGCCTGGAACCGGAACAAGCGCGGCATCTCCGTCAACCTGAAGACGGAGGAGGGCAGGCAGGTGGTCTACGACCTGGCCCGGACCGCCGACGTGGCGATGGAGAACTTCCGCCCCGGCGTCGCCGCGAGGCTCGGCATCGACTACGACGCCCTGAGCCGCCACAGCCCGGGGCTGGTCTACGCCTCGTCCAGCGCCTTCGGCGGCAGTGGGCCGTACGCCCAGCGGCCCGGCTACGACCCGGTTCTCCAGTCGATGGCGGGGGCCGCCCACATGCAGCAGCTCATGAACGGCGTCGCCGCCATCTGCCCGGTGGCGGTTTCCGACTACATGGCCGCCGTGCTCACGGTCTGCTCGATCAACGCCGCCCTTCTCCACCGAGAGCGGACAGGCGTTGGCCAGTACATCGAAACCTCTCTGCTGCAAGCGATCATGACCGCCCAGGCGCAGTCCTACCTCCAGCCGCTCGAGGCCGAGATCACCGGACCGCCCGGCATCTTTCCGTACCGCATGTTCGCAGCCGCCGACGGGCCGATCTTCATCGCCGCCGGCACGGACAAGTTCTGGCGGCTGTTCTGCGAGGCCATCGGCCGCGACGACCTCGCCTGTGACCCGCGCTACGAGACGAACCCCCAGCGGGTCAGCAACGCCGCCGCGTTGAGCGACGAGATCGATCCGATCGTGGCGCGAAGACCGGCACGCGAACTGGAGGCGGAGCTGGTCGCGGTCGGCGTTCCCTGCGCCGCCGTGCGCTCGGCCGAGGAGTTCTTCGACGATCCCCAGGTCGAGGCGATGGCGATGAGCCAGGTCGTCCGGCACCCGCAACTCGGCAACCTGCGCATGGCCGGCGTTCCCTGGCGTTTCTCGCAGACGCCGGGGACCATCCGAAGGCCCGCCCCGCGTCTCGGCGAGCACACGGGCGAAGTGCTCGCGGAGCTGGGCTACGGCGCGGAGCGGGTCGCCGGTCTCGAAGCGTCCGGGGCGGTGCGGGCCGCGGACACAGCAGACGGGCACTGATGCCGCAGGTCGTCCTGGTCGGCGCCGGGCACACCCACATCCAGGTTCTCCGCCACTGGATGATGCACCCGGACCCGGCAGTCGAGGCGACTCTCGTCGTCGACACACCGATCGCCGTCTACTCCGGCATGGCGCCCGGACTGGTGGCCGGACAGTACGAACGGCATGAACTGGAGATCGACGCGGTGCCGCTGGCGCGCCGGGCGGGCGTCCGTGTCGTCCTCGCGCCCTCCGTCGGTGTCGAAGGGGCGAACCGCCGCGTGCTGGTCAAGGGCCGCGAGCCGATCTCCTTCGACGTTGCCTCGTTCGACGTTGGATCGACCGTAGCCGGCCTCGAGCTCCCCGGCGTGCGGGAACACGCCGTCCCCACGCGGCCGATCAACCGGCTGGCGGCGGCGGTCTCCGGCCGCGTCGAGACCTTGACCAGTCAGTGGCCGAACGTGGTCATCGTCGGCAGCGGCGCCGGCGGCATCGAACTCGCCTTCTGCATCGACGCCCGGTTGCGCCGTCAGGGACTCCAACCCCGGGTCACGATCGTTGAGGCGGGCGACCGCATCCTGCCCGGCTACCACCCGGCGCTGGCCCGGCGAATCGAGGCGGCGGCCCGCGAGCGCGGGCTACGGACTCTCGTCGAGGCGCCCGTCGCGGCGGTCGAGGCGCACGGCGTGCTGCTCGAGGACGGCAGAAGCCTCGACTCGGACCTGACTTTCTGGGTAACCGGCGCCGCCGCGCTGCCGATCTTCCGGGGCTCCGACCTGCCCCTGTGTGATCGCGGCTTCGCACGCACCCGTTCCACCCTGCAGGTCGAGAGCCACGACCACGTCTTCGCCGTCGGCGACTGCGCGACCCTGATCGACCAGCCGAACCGGCCTCGCGCCGGCGTCTACGCGGTGCGCATGGGGCCCTACCTGATCGAGAATCTGGAACGCCTGAACACGGGACAGCGACTCCGCCGGTACCGGCCGCAGGGCGACTTCCTGGCTCTGCTCAACCTCGGCGACGGCAGCGCCGCCGGCGCCAAGTGGGGCGCCGCCTTCGAAGGTCGTTGGGTCATGCGGCTCAAGGACCGGATCGATCGCCGGTTCATGGATCGCTTCCAGGCGCTCGGCCCGGACGGCGCGCCGCTGCCCGCGTTCGGGACCATGCGCGCCGGTCCCGAGGCGAGTGGGGTGGACGCAGAGCCGGAGTCGACTCCCATGTTCTGCGGCGGCTGCGCGGCAAAGGTCGGACCCGACCGGCTGGGCAGAGCCCTGGCGCGTGCAGGTCTGGACGCACGCCCGGAGTCTGGCGAGCAGGTGATCCTGGACACGACGACGCCGGACGACGCGGTCGCCTACCGGACGCCGGCCGGGGACCGGGTCGTCGCCTCTCTGGACGCCTTCCCCGCCTTCACCGACGATCCCTGGCTCGTGGGCCGCGTAGCCGCCGTCAACGCCTGTTCCGATCTCCACGCCACCGGCGTGACGCCCCGTTTCGCCCAGGCTCTGGTCACCCTGCCCCAGGCGGCCGACGGCGCGACGGCCGAGGAACTTCTGATCCAGGTACTCGCAGGCGCCCGCGCGGCGCTCGACCCGGAAGGCGTCCTGCTCCTGGGCGGCCACACGAACACCGGACCCGAACTGGTCGTCGGCTTCCACGTGGAGGGTGTGTCCGAAAGCGGCCGGGACCTGCTGCTCAAGAGCCGGATCCGGCCCGGCGACGCGCTCGTTCTGACCAAGGCGCTCGGCTGCGGCGTGCTGCTGGCCGCCGACCGGATGGGGCTCTGTCCCGGACGCTGGCTGCGGGCATGCCTCGTGTCGATGCAGACGAGCAACCGTGCCGCGATGGAGGTGGCAAGACAAGCCGGCGTAGCCGCCGCGACCGACGTCAGCGGTTTCGGGCTCGCCGGTCACCTGGGTGAAATGGCGCAAGCGAGCGACGTGGATCTCGAGGTCTTCGTCGGCGCCCTGCCCGCGCTACCGGGCGCGCTCGACCTCCTGGACCTCGGCGAGCGCAGCACGAGCCACGATCAGAACACGCGGCTGCCGGTCGAGGTCGAGCGGCTGGCCGCGCCAGGGCCGCACCTGGAGTTGACTTTCGATCCCCAGACCGCCGGCGGGTTGGTGCTGGCGGTTCCTCCGAAGCAGGCCGACGGCCTGATCCGCGCCCTCAACGCCCGGAACCTCGAAGCGGCCGCGGTCATCGCTCGCGCCCGAACGCCAGGTTCCGGCAGCCCGCGGCTGACTCTGCGCTGACGCCTCAACCCGCAGCCGTCCCGGCTCCGAGGCTGGCCAGGAAACCGCAAACAGGGCGTAAGTCGTGCTAGGCTGCCTTCCTCGTGAAGGTCTCCGACAGCGCCTCCGACCGTCGGTCGAACCCCCGAAAGGCGCCCCCGGGCGCAGTACGCGGCCGAGGCGCGGCCGCCAACCCCCGCAACCGGTTCGAGCGGATCGACATCGACTTCGAGCCGGGCGAGAGCGTCGCCGAACGCGGCGACCCGCCGCCGACCGAGTTGTTCCGGGACGACTCGAAGACGATCCTGTCTCGCAACGACTCGCCCGACATCGGCTTCGAGTACAGCCTGAACCCCTACCGCGGCTGCGAGCACGGCTGCATCTACTGCTACGCCCGTCCCACCCACGAGTACCTCGGCTTCTCCGCCGGGCTCGACTTCGAGAGCCGGATACTCGTCAAGGAGCGTGCGCCGGAGCTGCTGCGGAAGGCGCTCCTGAGCCCGCGCTGGAAACCCCGGGTCATCGTGCTCTCCGGCGTCACCGACCCTTACCAGCCGATCGAACGAAAGCTCCGGATCACCCGCCGCTGTCTGGAGGTCCTGGCCGAGTTCCGCAACCCGGTGGCGATCATCACGAAGAACCACCTGGTCACCCGCGACCTCGACCTGCTCCTGGAACTCAACCGCTTCGGGGCCTGCGGCGTCTACCTCTCGATCACATCGGTCTCCGCCTCACTGTCGGCGCGAATGGAACCACGGGCCTCGACGCCGCGACGGCGGTTCGACGCGCTGCGCGAACTGAGCGCCGCCGGCATCCCCTGCGGCGTGATGACCGCGCCCGTCATCCCCGGCCTGAACGACGAGCAGATACCCGCGATTCTGGAAGCGGCCGCCGCAGCCGGGGCGAGCCGCGCGGGCTACATCCTGCTGCGCCTGCCTCACGGCCTTCGGGAGCTCTTCTCCGAGTGGCTTGCGACCCACTTCCCGGATCGCAGGGACCGCGTGCTGAACCGGCTGCGGGAAGCGCGCGACGGGAACCTGAACGATCCCCGCTTCCACCACCGCATGAAAGGCGGCGGGGAGTACGCGGAACAGATCGGCAGGCTGTTCGAGACAGTGCGCCGCCGCCTCGGGCTCGCCGGCGGCCGAAGCGGGGGCGCCGCCAGCCCGTCGACGGCGGCGTTCCGGCGTCGCACGGACCAGCGAAGTCTGTTCGACGAGGCGGCCGCCCCGGAAGCGCATCCCTGAAACCGAACCGGACCGCGCAGGGGCTTGGGCCGGCGGCGACTCGCTGCTACAATCCGCGCTCCGCTGCAGGCGCCAGCCAGCCCCGGCGAAGCAACCAAGGGGCCACGACGCCGGTCAAACCGACATATCGGGACAAGAGATCGGGGCCCGGTGCCCGCGCGCGGATCGAGCGGCGCAGAACCCCAGAAAACTCGGCACAGGACACTCGGAGATACAGAAGGTGAAGTTCAACGGGCCCAAGGTCAAGCTCTCGCGCAAGCTGGGCATCCCACTGACCTCCAAGGCCGCCCGGTACATGGAAAAGAAGGGCCACCCTCCGGGGATGCACGGCCTCAAGCGGCGGCGCCGCCAGAGCAACTACGGGCGGCAGTTGCTCGAGAAGCAACGGCTGCGCTACCAGTACAACGTCAGTGAGCGCCAGCTCCGCAACTACTACAAGCGGGCGACGCGGATGAAGGGCGTGACCGGCGACAACCTGGTCGGCCTGCTCGAGACCCGGCTCGACTCCGTAGTCCACCGGGCCTTCGCGCCCAGCGTGTTCGCCGCGCGCCAGTTCGTCGGCCACGGCCACATCCTGGTCAACGGCCGGCGGGTCAACATCCCGTCCTACGGGGTGAAGGAAGGCGATGTCGTCGAGGTGCGGGAGAAGAGCCGGAAGCTCCGCTGCTTCAACGAGCCGCGCGGCGTGACCGTCCCCACCTACGTGGAGACGGACGAAACCGGCTACCAGGCGACCCTGCGCAGCACGCCTGTTCGGGACGAGGTGCCGATCGTCTGCGAAGTGCCGCTGGTCATCGAGTACTACTCCCGCTGACGGCGCGGAGACGACGACCGATGCTCCACCCCCGCGCCCGACGCCCCGGTTCCGTCGTCGCCGCTGCCGCCCTGGCGACTGCCGTCCTGCTTGCAGGCGGCACAGCGGCTGCCGCCGCCGACTTCAGCGTCAGCGGCACGGTCACCTACGAGGGCGAACCGCTCAAGCGCTACCCGCTGCGCATGGACGCCGACCCGAACTGCGCCGCGATGTACGACGGGAAGCGCGTCCTCTCGCGCGACAGCCTCGTCGGCGCCGACGGCGCGGTCCAGAACGTCTTCGTCTACCTCCGGGAGGCACCCGCGGGAGCAGCCGGCGACCAGCCGGAGGAAGCCGTCCGGCTGGAGCAGCGCGGCTGCCTCTACACGCCCCGGATCATCGGCGTCCGCGTCCAGCAGGACATCGAGATCGTCAACGACGACCCCACTCTCCACAACGTCCGCGCCCTGGCCAAGGCGAACCGGCCGTTCAACATCGGCCAGCCTTCGCGCGGCACGAGGACGAAGTCGTTCCGCGCGCCCGAGAAGCCGATTCAGGTGAAGTGCGACGTCCATCCCTGGATGTCCGCCTACGTCTTCGTGATGGAGCACTCCTTCCACTCCACCACCGGCAGCGACGGCAAGTACCGGATCCACGGACTTCCCGCCGGCTCCTACGAACTCGTGTTCTGGCACGAGAAGCTCGGCGAGCAGATCGTTGAAGTCGAAGTGACCGCCGACGTCGAGGGCCTGAACTTCACCTTCGAAGGCAGCGGGTAAGTGACGGCGGCGCCCTTCCACTCCGTAGGTTGATGCCCTACGGCGTCCGGAAGATCGGAGGCGTCGGTCCCGCAGTAGCCGCCAAATTGGCGAAGGCCGGAATTCGGACCACGGACGGTCTCCTCGCGGCCTGCCGCGACCGCCGCGAGCGACGGCTCCTGTCGGAACGAACCGGACTGCCGGAGCGACAGATCCAGAGATTGGTCAACCGGGCCGACCTGATGCGCATTCGGGGCGTCGGCGGAGACTTCGCGGAACTGCTCGTCGCCTCGGGCGTCCGCACCGTGCGCGACCTGAGCCGCCGCCGGCCCCTGAATCTCGCGCTGAGGATGAGTGCCGTCAAGGCGGAGAAGAAGCTCAGCCGCCGTGCGCCGTCGGCGCCGATGGTCAACAGCTGGATCGCGCAAGCCAGGAAACTGAAGGATGAGTAGTCCCGCCGCAACGGTCGAACGCTGGATCGCGGCGGCGAAGGAGCTGAGGGAGGCGGCCGACTAGGGCCGCGCGCGCGTTGCCTGCCCAGCGGCCTCTCGGTATCGGCTTCGTCGGCAGCGGCTTCATCACCCGCTTCCACATCCGTTCCTGGACCGCCGTCCGGGGCGCCGACGTACGGGGCGTCTGGAGCCCGAACCGCGAGAGCGCCGAGTCGGCGGCGACCCTCGCGAGCGAGCTCGACGTCGGGGACGCCAGGGCCTACGAGTCGATCGCGGCGATGGTCGCGGATGATTCCATCGACGCGATCTGGATCTGCGGCCGCAACGACCACCGGGTCGCCAACCTGGAGGAGATCGCCGAGTCCGTCGCCAGCGGCAGCGGCCGCCTGGTCGGCATCGCCTGCGAGAAGCCGCTCGCCCGCAACGCGGGAGAAGCGCTGCGGATGGTCGAGCTGGTGCGCGAGATCGGCGTCTTCGACGGCTACCTCGAGAACCAGGTGTTCAGCCCCTCCGTGGTCCGCGGCCGCGAACTGGCCTGGGAGCGCGGCGCCCGGGCAGCCGGCCGTCCGTACCTGGCCCGAGCGGCCGAGGAACACTCCGGCCCGCACAACGCCTGGTTCTGGCGGGGGGAACTCCAGGGCGGCGGGGTGCTGAACGACATGATGTGCCACTCGGTCGAGGCGGCGCGGTACCTGCTCACCGAACCCGGCAAGCCGCGCGACAGCCTGACCCCGAAGCGCGTCAACGCCCAGATCCACTGCCTCAAGTGGCGGCGTCCGGAGTACGCCCGCAAGCTGCGCGACCAGTACGGAGACGCCGTCGACTACGCGCGGCGGCCGGCCGAGGACTTCGCTCGGGCGATGGTCGAGTACGAAGACGAGAACGGGACGCCCCTCGTGGTCGAGGCCACGACCTCGTGGAGCTACGTGGGGGCCGGCCTGCGTCTGTCGATGGAGCTGCTCGGCCCGGAGTACTCGATGCGGGCCAACAGCCTCGACACGGAACTCGAGCTCTTCTTCAGCCGCGACCTCGAGCAGCGGAGCGGCGAGGACCTGGTCGAGAAGCAGAACGCCGAGATGGGCCTCATGCCGGTGCTCCCGAACGAGCCGGCGGCCTACGGCTACGACGCCGAGAACCGGCACATGGTGGAGAGCTTCCGGCGCGGCGAACGGCCGCGGGAAACCTTCGAGGACGGCCTGGAGGTCACCCGACTGCTGATGGCCGCCTACATGAGCGCCGAACTCGGCCGAGCCGTCGACTACCCGCCCGAAGGCCTCGACGAGTTCGTTCCCGCGGTCGCCCGCGGCGAATGGAACCCCGCCTGAGGGCTGAGTCCTACTCGCCCTCTTCGTAGTAGTCGACGAAGCCGATCATCATCTCGTCCGTCGTCTCGCGCCCCCAGGAGACGTCCCGGGTCGGATCGGGGTTCAGCGGATTGCCGCCGCTGTTGTCGTAGGTCGCCGTGCAGCGAAGCCGGGTCCCGGCGGGAAGCGGCCTGGGCTCGGCGAACCGGTAGGTCGTCTGCCAGTTGAAGTCGTAGCCGGTGACCAGGAGCAGAATCTCGGAGCGTCCGTCCGGGTACGGGAAGCCGGCGGCCGACGCCCGGCGGCATGACGAGGGGCCCGGTGCCCGGCGCGTACCCGCCGAGATCCCCCGCCGTGCGCGGATCGCCGGCGGGGCTTCCCCGGGCGGCGCCGGCACCCGGAAACGCCTGCACGATGATGTGATGGACCACGGCCGGGTTGCCGGGCCGCGTCTCCGCCGCCTGGATCCACACGTCCTGGGCCAGACCCGTCTCCACGCGGTAGCCGTGGTACGGGACCTCGCCGGCCGCGGGTACCGTCACCTCTTCCGGCAGCTCGAAGACGAGATCGGGGTCGCCGATGCTCCAGTCGATTCTCCCGGACGATGCGGGCCGTTCCACCGCCGCCGCCTCCCCCGGCGCCGACCCGGGACGGCTGCCGCCGTCGATCCAGGCCAGCAGCTTCGCCTTCTCCGGCGCCGGCAGACGCCGGTCGTTCGCGAACTCGCCGTAACGCGGGTCGGCGTGCCATGGAGGCATCGCTCCCGAGGCGACCGCCCGGCGGATCGAGGACGACCAGGCGCGCGCCTGCTCGAACGTCCGCAGCGCGAACGGCGCCGGACCGCCGGCGTGGTGACAACCGGCGCAGCGAAGCCGCAGCACGTCAGCAACGTCGCTGTAGTCGACCGCCGTCGCCGGCGAGCCCGCAACGGCCATCAGAACCCAGGCCGCTAGCCGCCGCCGAAACGGGCCGCTCAGCATGGCGGCCGCAGCGATCCGAGTGCAGGTACGCGGGCCTCCTGGCCCGCCTGGGGCGAAGCCCCAGGTAACTCGCCGGCGTTCAGGGGCCGCTCGCGCCGCCCGCCTGATTCGTGATCCGGTACAGCTTGCTCCGGGTACGGATGTAGAGGCTGCCGTCGGCGATCGCCGGGGTCGACATGGCCATCTCGTCGAGCGAGTTCTTGCCGACGACCTTGAACTCGTCGCCGGCCTCGATCACGAACGTGTCGCCGTCCTCGCTGAGAACGAAGACCTTGCCGTTGTAGGCCCAGGGCGACGCCGTGAAGGCGCCCGATCCGCGTTCGATCCGCTGCTTGCCGTAGACCTCGGCCCCGGTCTTCGGATCGTGCGCCGTGAAGAAGCCCCGGTCGAGCAGGGTGTAGAAGCGGTCGCGGTAGATCAGCGGCGTCGGGTTGTAGGCGCCGGCCTGCGGCTGGTACCAGACCACCCAGCGGTTGCTCTGCTGGTCCTTCTCCAGCGTGATGTCGCCTTCGGCGCCCGGCTTGATCGCGTAGACCGGGCGGACCTGGTCGCCGATGTAGCCCGACGACACGTAGAGCAGGCCGTACTTCGAGAACGGCTGCGGAATCGCGATGGACGACATGCCGCCGAAATGCCACAGGAGGTTGCCCTGCTCGTCGTACGAGCGCACCTGGTCGGTGCCCGGCGTGATCACCTCCGTGCG
>JAPVWO010000286.1 GCA_027493375.1 Candidatus Multivorans thiocomprendens
GAGGTCCCGCTTGATGCCGCGCAGATTGCCGGAGGGGTTGAACCGGAGCAGGTCATGGTTCGACTCGTTGTGCGGTCCGTTGTCCGACGAGAACATGACCAGCGTCTTCTCACCGATTCCCAGCTCGGCCAGCCGTCTGAGCAGCATGCCCACATCCCGGTCCATGCGGGTGATCATGGCGGCCTGACCCTTGTCGGGGTTCGGCCAGTCCTCCGCCTCGTAGACGCCGTACTCCGGCACCTCTGCCCCGTCGCCGATGCCGCGCGTGGCTTCGTTGTTGGCGTGCGGAATCGTCAGGGCGAGGTAGAGGAAGAAGGGTGCGTCCTTCCGCTCCTCGACCCATGCCAGCGCCTCGCGCATGATCAGGTCGTGGGAGTACTCCTTGCGCTCCGTCGCCCAGCCGCCCTCGAAACCGCCATAGGGACGCGGCGTCCTCTCGACCTTGTTCCCGAGCGGGACCTTCGCCAGATCCCGCCACAGGAACTCGGGATAGTAGTTGTGGGCGTGCACCTGGTTGAGGTAGCCGAAGAACGCGTCGAAACCCTGGCTTAGGGGATGGCCCTCCATGCCAACTTCGCCGAGGCCCCACTTGCCGAACAGGCCGGTCGCGTAGCCGGCTGACTTCAGGACCTCCGCGACGGCGACGTCCTCATCGCGAAGCGACTGAGCGGTTCCCCTGGCGTTGCCGCGGACATGGGTGCGCCCCGTGTGCTGACCGGTCATCAGAACGCTGCGGGACGGCGCGCAGACCGTCGATCCCGCGTAGAAGTGCGTGAAACGGATCCCCTCGGCGGCCATGCGGTCCAGGCTGGGCGTCCGGATCACCTGCTGGCCGTACGAGCCGAGGTCTCCGTAGCCGAGGTCGTCGGCGAGGATGAAGATCACGTTCGGCCGTTCCCTGCCCACGGCAGCCCCCGCCGTCGCGACAAGCAGGGTCGACAGGACGACAACAGTCGTTTTGATTCGGCACACGAGTACGTTCCCCGAACCGGACTCTAGCGCTCGGTCTTCCCCAACGGCGGCGGTTTCGGCCGTTGCCGGTCGGGCTCCCGCCCGATGCCCAAGGTCCGTGAAGCCATACGTGCCGTTGAACGCGACGGCTGGCGCCTCGTCACGACCAGAGGCAGCCACCGCCACTACCGACATCCCGAGAAACCGGGGTCACCATCGCTGGTAAGTTGAGCACCGACGTGCCGCCCGGCACCTGGAACAACATCCTCAAGCAGGCTGGACTCAAGAGGTGACACCATGAAGTACACCATCCTCATCGAGAAGGCGCCCAACAGCTACGGAGCCTACGCTCCCGACCTCCCCGGCTGCGGCGCGGCGGCCGACACACGCGACGAAGTCATCGAGTTGATTCGTGAGGCCGTCGAACTCCACCTGGAGGGCTTGTCCAAAGACGGCGAGCCCCTGCCGCCGCCTCAGACCACTGCCATCGAAGTGGACGTGCCGCTCCCCGTCGACGTCACCATGCCGGCAGCCGTCTAGAGGACCAGGCTGCACCACCGCCTCGACCCGGCAGTCGGCGCGCGCCGATTGGAGGGGGCTGGCTGTCATGGCCCGTCTTCGCGGCGCCTCGGGCACGATCAGGTCGTGGAAGTGCTCTCTTCGCACCGCCGTCCCCCACCGTGGAACCACCATAGGAGCGCGGCGTCTTTCTTGGGCTCTAGCGCCCGGCCTTCCCCGGCGACCGGGATGACGCTTCACGGGCGAGCAGAGCCTGCTTCCGCTCCACTCCCCAGCGGTAGCCGCCGAGCGCGCCGTCGCTGCGAACCACCCGGTGACAGGGAATCGCCACGGCGAGCGGGTTGGCGGCGCATGCGCTCGCGACTGCCCGGGAAGCCTTTGGCGATCCGATCGCGGCGGCGACCCGGCCGTAGCTGGCGGTCTCGCCCGCCGGAAGCTCCCGGAGCGCCTGCCAGACCCGCTGCTGGAACGCCGTCCCACGGATGTCGAGCGGCAGGTCGTGGCCGAGGGCCGGCGCTTCGACCAGGCCGACGACCCGCGCCACCAACGACTCGAACTCCGACTCTCCCCCGGCCAGGTTCGCCTTCGGGAAGCGGTCCTCCAGCTCCCGCACCAGGCTGCCAGGCTCGTCGCCGAGCAGGATGGTGCAGATTCCTTTCTCGGTCGCCGCCACGAGAATCGAGCCCAGGGAGCACTCGCCCACCGCGAACCGGATCGTCTCTCCGCCACCACCGCGCCGGAACGCGGAGGGCGCCATCCCGAGCAGCTCGGACGACGCCGCGTAGAACCGGCCGCTCGAGTTGAAGCCGGCATCGTAGATCGCGTCGGTCACGGTTCGGGAGGTGCGCAGCGCCTCGCGGACCCGACCCCCGCGATGGCCGGCGACATATGCCCGCGGCGTGACGCCCGTGACTTTCTTGAAGACCCGGTGGAAATGGAACCGGCTCATGCCGGCCGCCTGCGCCAGCGCGTCGAGGTCCGGGGGCTCCACCGCCGCCTCGATCGAACGGCAGGCCGCTGCCACGACCTCCGCATGCCGTTCAGCGAGAGGCCGTTCGTTCGGCCGGGAACGGCGGCCGCCCGTCATCGAGGTTCGGTTCTCTACTGATTCGGCCATACCCATCCTCCCTCCGGTACTCCGTCACCGAGTAGCGGCCGCAGCTACGTGCCGCGCAGAGAATCCTCGTATGACCGGCGCGGCATTGCACCTCGATTCTTGCTCTCGACTCGGATTCGCCTCGCTACCGGACGCGGCGGTACGTTTCGTCAAGAGCCGGAAGGTAGACCGGCGGACTGCCGTAGAAGTACCCGCGCAGGAAGCGCACCGAGGTGTCGAGCGTGAGGTCGCGCCGGCGCTCCAGCGCCTCCACGCATGCCTCGTAGTCCGGACCGTTGCCGCCCAGACGCGCCATGACGGCGGGCCTCGTCGCCTGCCAGTGCTCGTAGCTGGCGTAGCGAGCCATCATGTAAACCTCGTCGAAGTCGGTGCTTTCGGTTGCACCGACTTCGGTTCCTCTGCGATCGAGCTCCTCGGGCGTCGGATAGACCCGGCGCCATTGCCCCACGATCCGCGCCCCGTTCTTCTCGAAGTACGGCCAGACGCCGTCGCGGCTCAGCCGACCGAACTCCTCGAAGGTGCCCTTGCGGATGCGGAAATAGCGCAGCGTGATGATCTCCTCGCCCCGGCGGGCTCGGGCGCTCCGCACCGGGAGTTCGGCGCGGGCATCCGGCTCACCTTCGGGCTCGGCAATCTCGTAGTCCTCGTCGAGACCGGGCATGTAGTACGGCCCGCCGGGCGCCATGTCCCCTGCGAGATAGACCGGACCGTCCGACCCCAGCTCCCACTGGCGTCTGGCGGCAAGCGCCTCGCGGAAGGCCTGCCAGTCCTCGCCGTTACCGCCCAGCCGGTCCGCGGCCCGGGTGGCGGCCCAGTGGTTGTAGCTGCGATAGCGCGCAAGGCGGTAGCCCTCATCGAAGTCGGCGCTGCCGCCGCCCTCAGGGTGGACCACCTGCCACTGTCCCACGACCCGGCTGCCGATCTTCTCGAAGATCGGCCAGACGCCGTCGCGGCTCAGCTCGAAGAAGCGCTCGTGGGTGCCCTTCTGGAGCTTCTGGTGGCGGAGGACCAGGAACTCCTCCCCGGCCCGGGCGATGTCGTTGCGAACGGGTCGCGGCGGTTCCTGGGCCGGGAGGATCGACGCGGCGGCCAGGACCACAGCGGAGGCAAGCGAGAACGCCATCGGTCGCCTTGTGGTCGCCGCTTCGCGGCGCGCTTTCCTCAGAAGCCGGCGGGGACGCCGGCGCACCCAGTGGACAGCCAGTTGCATCCGGGACCGCTCAGTTCGCCGGACGCTTCTGCGCTTCGTCCTTCTTCGGCGTCGACTCCGGCGATTGGGGCTCCGCGGGCTTCGGCGCCGGCTTGGCGTAGATGTCGACGGCCTTGGCGCCCTCTTCTTCTTCGGTCGGCGGCCGCACGCCTTCGCCAGCCATGATCGTCTCGATGGCCGCGACGGTGACCGGTGACGGTTTGAAGTTGCCGAAGCGGTAGCCGCGCGCGATCGTGAGCGGAGTCCAGCCGTACTTGTTCCGCTGGTTCCACACTTCGATGTCGGCGCCGCTGTCGGCCAGCAGATGAACGACCCGCGGCAGGTTCTTGTAGGCGGCGCCGTGCATCGGGGTTTCGCCGTTGTCATTGATCGCGTTGATGTCGGCACCGAGATCGAGAGCGAGTTGCACGGCCTCGAGCACCTCTTCCTCGGTGCCGGCGTCCTCACCGGGCGACCGGGTGCCAAGACCGGCGGCGGCCATCAATGCCGTCGAGCCGTCGTCGGTTCGGGTCAACGGATCGGCGCCGAGGTCGGCAAACGTTCGCATCAGGTCGGCGTCAGCGACGAGCGCCGCGAGCACGAACGGTGTCGCCCCCAGTTCGTTGTAGCTCGTGTTGTTCAGGCGAGCCCTCACCCTCATCCGGGCCTCGAGATCAGCGCCGTGTCCCACCATGTCGCGAACGAAGTCCAGGCCGTCCATTGATCCCGAACCGTCCGGCCGCGGGTTGTTGTCGCCGGCGCCCGGTTTGCGCACCCGGGCCAGCACGTGGAGCGCCGTGTAGCCGGAGTGGGCCGCGTTCGGATCGGCGCCCGCGTCGAGCAGCCGCGCCGCGAGTTCGAAGTGGCCGTTCGTCACGGCGACCAGCAGCGGCGTCGACCCGGGGCGGACGGAGCGACCGCCCGGCAGCGGTCGGTCCCGCTTCACCGCCTTGCCCGGCGTCGGCGCGTTCACGTCGACGCCCGCCCGGAGCAGGGCCTCCATCACGTCGATCCGTCCTTCGCGGACCGCGAACAGAAGCGGCGTGAAGCCGGAGTCCAGAGTCGCGTTGGGGTCCGCACCGACCTCGAGCAGCAGTTCGACGACTTCCAGGTTGCCTTCCGCGGCCGCCCACATGAGCGCCGTCTGGCCCCGCTGGGGTTCGCGGAAGTGGACGTCGGCGCCGGCCTCGTAGAGCGCCTCGACGACCTCGATCCGGCCGGTCCGCGCCGCGGTCATGAACACCGTCTCGCCTCCAGCCAGCACGGCGTTGGGGTCGGCGCCCGCGGCCAGGAGCGCTTCGACGACCTCGGAGTTGCCGTTGGCGCAGGCCAGGGACAGCGGGATGACGCCGTAGCGGTTCGCGGCGGAGGCGTCGGCGCCGGCGTCGAGCAGGCGGCGGACGAGGTCGCCGCGATCGTGGTAGACCGCCCAGTGAAGAGCGGTCATGCCGTCGACCTGGGCGGCGTTGATCTCGTCGGCAGCCGGGGACGCCGCGAGTAGGCGCTCGATCGCGGCGGTGTCGAGGTGTTCCGTCGCGTCGGCGAGTGGGGCGTTGGTGCTGGCGGCGACCGGGGCCGCCAGGAAGAGGACCAGCGCGACGATCCGGAGCGGATTCCGGCCTGCCGGCCGGATGCCGGCGGGGACGCCGGCGCACCCAGTTGCAGACCCGTGTGGCCCTCGGGGGATGCCGCACCCAGTGGCGGACCGCAGCTTCTCGATGCTCAAGCCCATCTCCGTCTCAGCCCGCCAGGTGGACCGGTTCGGCCAACGTGTCGATTCGGCCGGTGCTGTCGGCGAAGGAGTCGAGCCGCACGCCGACGCTGTCGAGCAGCGTCAGGTGGAGGTTGGCCATCGGCGTCGGCTGGTCGTAGACGACGTGCTGGCCGCCGCGGACGGTGCCGCCACCGCCGCCGGCGACGACGATCGGCAGGTTCACGTGGTCGTGGACGTTCGGATTGCCCATGCCGCTGCCATAGAGGTAGA
>JAPVWO010000287.1 GCA_027493375.1 Candidatus Multivorans thiocomprendens
CGCAGGGACTCGTCGATCTGGTCGAACGGCGGCGCCGCCTGCTGCGCGGCGTCGACCCTGGTGGAGTTGTAACGGTAGCCCTGGAAGGCGTAGAGCTTCATGCCGGCTCCTGGCGTCGGGGAGTGTGTGCGATGCAGCCGGACGCCCGGGCGCCCGTGGAGCGGTGGGCTGACAAGACGGTCGGCTGGTGGATGCGGAGTGGGCGTGGCGACGGCGGGTTGCAATCAGGCGGCGCGGTTGCCGTCGTCGACGGTCTCGACGGCGCTGCGCGCGGGTTCGCCGCGAATGCTGAGGCTACCGTCCCCCACGTCGATCAGTACGCGGTCGCCTGGACCGATGTCGCCTCCGACCAGGGCGCGGCCGACGCGGGTCTCGACCTCGCGCTGCAGGTAGCGCTTGAGCGGCCGCGCGCCGTAGACCGGGTCGTAGCCGGCGCGGGCGGTGAACTCGCGCGCCGCCGGGCTCAGCTCGAGGCCGATGCCCTGCTCGCCGAGCCGCTTCGCCAGGTCGGCGGTCAAGAGGCCGACGATCTGCTCGATTTCGGAGACGGTGAGCGGCGAGAACAGCACGACCTCGTCGATCCGGTTGAGGAACTCGGGCCGCATCGTGCGGCGGAGCTCGGTCATCACCGCGTCCCGGGCGGCGTCCGTGATCTCGCCCGCCGGCGTCACGCCTTCGAGCAGGTGCGGCGAGCCCAGGTTCGAGGTCATGATGACGACGGTGTTCCTGAAGTCGACCGTCCGCCCCTGCGAGTCGGTGATCCGACCGTCGTCCAGGACCTGGAGCAGCACGTTGAACACGTCCCGGTGCGCCTTCTCGATCTCGTCGAAGAGGACGACCGCGTAGGGCTTGCGCCGCACCGCTTCGGTCAACTGGCCGCCGTCCTCGTGGCCGACGTAGCCCGGCGGCGCGCCGACCAGCCGCGACACGGCGTGGCGCTCCATGTACTCGCTCATGTCGATGCGGACGATGTTGTCCTCGGTGTCGAAGAGGGCCTCCGCGAGGGTCTTCGCGAGCTCCGTCTTGCCGACGCCGGTGGGGCCGAGGAACAGGAAGGAGCCGATCGGGCGCCTAGGGTCCTTGATCCCCGAGCGGGCGCGGATCACGGCGTCCGCCACGAGCTGGACCGCCTCATCCTGGCCGATCACCCGGCGATGCAGGATCTCGTCGAGGCGCAGCAGCTTCTCGCGTTCTCCCTCGACCAGGCGGGTGACAGGAACGCCGGTCCACTTCGACACGATCTCCGCGATCTCGTTGTCGGTCACCTCTTCCCGCAGGAGCCGCCCGGCCCCATCGGATTCGCCCCCGTCCTCTTCGTGACTCTCGAGCTTCGCCATCAGCCCAGGCAGCACCCCGTGGCGGAGTTCGGCGGCCCGGTTCAGGTCGTACTGGCGTTCGGCGACTTCGATCTCGTGCCGTACCTGCTCGACCTGCTCGCGCACCTTCCGTTCGTCGTCGATCGCGGCCTTCTCGCTCTCCCACTGGCTGCGCATGGCGGCGGCCTTCGTACGCAGGTCGGCGAGTTCCCGCCGCAGCGTCTGCAAGCGCTTCCTGCTCGACTCGTCGGTCTCCTTGTTGAGGGCCGCTTCCTCGATCTCGAGCCGCATGACGCGCCGGGTCGCCTCGTCGAGATCGGCCGGGAGGGAGTCGATCTCGGTGCGGATGAGGGCGCAGGCCTCATCGACGAGGTCGATCGCCTTGTCGGGCAGAAACCGGTCCGAGACGTAGCGGTCGGAGAGGGTGGCCGCGGCGACCAGGGCGTTGTCCTGGATGCGGACGCCGTGGTGGACCTCGAACCGTTCGCGCAGGCCGCGCAGGATGGACACGGTGTCCTCGACCGAGGGCGCGTCGACGACGATCGGCTGGAAGCGCCGCTCGAGCGCCGCGTCCTTCTCGATGTACCGGCGGTACTCGTCGAGCGTGGTGGCCCCGATGCAGTGCAGCTCGCCACGCGCGAGCATCGGCTTCAGCAGGTTGCCGGCGTCGGTGGAACCCTCCGTGCGGCCGGCGCCGACGATGTTGTGGACCTCGTCGATGAACAGGAGAACGCGGCCCTCGCTCTGGGCGATCTCGTTCAGCACCGCCTTCAACCGCTCTTCGAACTCGCCGCGGTACTTGGCGCCGGCGAGAAGCGATCCGAGGTCGAGCGAGAACACGCTCCGGTCCTTGAGCCATTCGGGCACGTCCCCGCGGACGATGCGCTGGGCCAGACCCTCGACGATCGCCGTCTTGCCGACTCCGGGCTCGCCGATCAGGACCGGGTTGTTCTTTGTCTTGCGGGAGAGGATGCGGATGGCGCGGCGGATCTCCGAATCGCGGCCGATGACCGGATCCATCTTGCCTGTCCGCGCCTGGGCGACGAGATCGACACCGTACTTCTCGAGCGCTTCATAGGCCGTCTCCGGGTTGCGAGACCTTGGGCCTGCGTTCAAGGTCGCTCTGAATCCTGGTCCGGAGTGCGCCGGCGTCGACTTCAAGGCGATTCAGGATCCGCGGCGCCAGACCGTCCTGCTGCTCGAGCAGAGCCAGCAGGAGATGGTTCGCGTCCACCTGCTGGTGGTCGAGACGCCGTGCCAGATCCTGGGCCGCGGTCAGCGCTTCCTGCGACTTGATGGTCAGCTTGTTCGGGTCCATGTCGTTCAGGTTCTCCTGCCAGGTGAACTCAGGTGTCGTTGCGGGTGGGGCCGGACGCGTCGCGGGACGGCTCGAACGCGGACGTCTCGGCCAACTGCTCGAACAGGGCTTTCTCCTCGTCGGTCAACTGTGTGGGAACGATGACCTGAATCTCGGCGAGCAGATCGCCGTCCGGTCCCTTCGGGTTCGGCAGACCGCGGCCTCGCAGTCGCATCTTCCGCCCGGTGGACGAACCGGCGGGGACCCGCGCCTCCACGGTTCCCCCGAGCGTCGGAATCCGGACCTTGCCGCCGAGCGCCGCCGTCCAGGGTGCGACCGGCACGTCGCAGTGGAGGTCGCGTTCGTGGCGCCGGAAGACCGGATGCGGCAGGGCTTCGACCCGGAGCAGCAGGTCGCCGTCGGGTCCGCCGGCGCCCTTTCCGCCCTGACCGCCGAGACGGATCGACTGGCCCGGCAGCACGCCCTTCGGTATCCGGACCTCCAGTCTCCGGGTCCGGCCGTTGGAGCGGTCGAGGAATTCGATCGTCTGGGCTCCGCCCTCAGCCAGGTTCTCGAGGCTGAGCGGCAGGGAGACCTCGTGGTTCCGGCCCCGGCGGGGAGGGGACCAGGTCGACTGCCGGCCGCCGCCGGGGAAGCCCTGAGGGCCCGCGCCGCCGAAGAGCATGTCGAAGAACGAGCTGAAGCCGGAGCCGCCGCCGGCGCTTCGGAACTCGAAGCGGCTGTCGCCGCCGCCGAAGTCGAACTGGAAGCCTTCCCAGCCGGGCGGTGGAGCGCTTCCGGTCCGGACCTGCTTCCAGGCGGCGCCGTACTGGTCGTACTTGCCGCGCTTGTCCGGATCCTTCAGCACCTCGTAGGCCTCGCCGATGTCCTTGAAGCGGGTCTCGGCACCCGCGTCCTTGTTGACGTCCGGGTGAAACTGGCGCGCCAGTTTGCGGTACGCCTTCTGGATGTCGGCGGCCGTCGCTTCCTTGTCGACGCCGAGCGTCTGGTAGTAGTCCTTGTACTCCACGTTGTGCCTGCTTCCTGCGCGTGGGCTTGAGCGATTCCGACCCAACTCCGGCAGATAGTTTAGTCCAACTCACTCAACTTTGGAAGACTCGACGTCGTTCCCTCGTCCAGACGCACGAAGGGCGCGACCCGCGTCGCGCCCTTCGGAACTCGCGTGGACCGGTTCAGCCCGTCACGGCGGGTCGAAGCCGAACGCCGTGTAGTTCAGCGCGATGTACTTCTCCTGGCCCTCGGGAACTTCCTCCAGGGGCAGGATCGCCTGCACCGGGCAGGCATCGACGCAGAGGCCGCAGTCGATGCACTCCTCCGGGTGAATCAAGAGCAGTTCCCAGTCGTCGTCGTCGTAGATGCAGTCGACGGGGCAGACATCGACGCACGACGTGTCCTTCACGCCGATACAGGGTTCAAAGATGATGTGGGTCATCGGACTCTTCCTCGCGGGCCGCACACCACCCCGGGCTCTTGTCGGGGCAGCCTTGAAACGCGGCAGACAGTAACAGAGTCGCCCTCAGGAGGAAAGACGCCGCGAGCCGGCAAAGCGGCCCGGGAGCATGGCTTCAGGGATGGCCAGCCGGTGGTCGACGGGCTGCTGGTCGAGCACCAGCGGCGCGATCATCCTCGCGGTGAGTGGAGCCAGCAGGATGCCGTTGCGGAAGTGGCCGGCAGCGACGTGCAGCCGCTCGCTCAACCGGCCGACGATCGGCCAGGGGTCGGGGGTACCCGGCCGCAGGCCGGCCCAGTGCTCGACCGGCTCACGGTCCTTCAGGGCCGGCAGCAGGGCGGCGGCCCCCGTCGCCAGATCCGCGCCGACCTCGTCGCTCAGGCTGAGATCGAAGCCGGCGTGTTCGACGGAGGCGCCGATCAGCAGGCGCCCTCCCGCCCGCCGCACGCCGGCCTTCTATGGTGGCGCGTCGCCGCCGCCGCCGCGGTCGCCGCCAGGCGGTTGTCGACGCGATGCTCACCCGGCAGCAGAAGCGCTTCCTCGATTCCGGGGCGCAGATCGGGTACCAGTTCGGCCAGCTCGCCTCTGTCGAGATCCCGGGCCGCTTCGCCGAGGTCGAGAGCCCGCGCTCTGATCCCATCGAGCACCTTGCGGCCTTCAGGATCGAGCACCGGCAGGAGCGAGCCGGAGTCGTCGTAGTCGATCGACATCCCGCTCTCCCGTTCGAGCGCCGGCGCCAGATCGCGCCAGAGGTCGCGCGACCGAATGGACATCCTGGCGAATGCCTGGTCGGTGATGCTCTCGGCGACCGGCGCGATCATCCCGGCCGCGTTGGGCGACGCCGCGCCTTCCTGCCGGTCGTCGACGACCTCGACCCGGGCGCCCGCGAGGGCGAGCTCGCGAGCGGTCAGCAGCCCGATCAGGCCGCCGCCGACGACGAGGACATCGGGACGCGGTCCCGAGCCCGAGGCAGCCCGCCGCGCCATCAGTTGTCGGCCAGCGCTTCCGCGTGCCACCGGGCCCGCGGCGCGATCTCCGGTCCGGCGTCGGACCGGAGCCGACCGCGTTCGCTGGAGGCGAGTGCCTCGAAGACCGTGCGGGCCCGCGATCGGTACTCGTCCCGTCCCTCCTCCGCGAGGATGGTCAGGGCCAGGCCCAGCAGGTACTGGACCGTGTCGCGGCCGAGTCCGCTGCGGCCGGGGGCCTCGATCGTCCGGATCTGGCGGACCGCCTCCGCCGGGTCGCCGCCGGCCAGCAGCAGGTTGGCCAGATCGAGTTCCAGAAGCCACCGCGGGATGTCTCCGGTGCGTTCCAGCTCCTGGTGCAGCCGGGCCGTGACGGCCGAAGGCAGCAGGTCGGGATCGAACGCGTCGAGCAGTGCCCAACCCCATGCCGGTTCGACGCGGTGGACCGTGGCGCCGCCCTCGCCGCGGGTGACGAGTTCGATCTCATCTCCGGGCTCGGCGCTCTCGATGGCGTTCGTCAACTGGATCGTGGAAGACGCCGGCTCGCCGGCGATCGTGATGACTTCCATGCCGGGGACGAGCCCCGCCGCCGCGGCCGGGCCGCCCGGATCGACCGCCGCCACGATCGGCACGCCGCCGGCCCCGGAGTCGATGCCAATTCCGGAGTCGATGAGTGTGGCGCCGAATCGGGGCGTCCTCTTCCCGAGCTCCGGATCGAGGGCCGCTGCCAGTCGCTGCAGCGCGCCCTGCTCGAGCCGCCGGTTCTCGATCCGCAGAGTCCGTATGTCGGGTGCCGGCGTTCCCGGGACGGCCGCCCACCACCACAGGTCGACCGCGTCGGCGACCAGGTCGTCGTTCAGGACGGCGGCGACGTAGAGCGCGGCCGGCAACCTCGCCTGGACCCGCTCCTGGATCGCTGCCCAGTCCAGCTCCCGTCGAGCCGTGGTCCGGGAGCGCAGGGTGTTCGCGTCGATGCCCAGTTCGGCGAGCAATTCCGTGCCCTCGGCGCCGCGATCGAGGACGGTGTACGTGCCGGCGCCGCGGAGTGCATCGAGCGCGAACTCGACCGCGCGGACGCCGGCGGGATCGTCGCCGAGCACACCGACGTAGACCAGCGCCGGCCGGAGCTGGACATCGATGTCGAGCCGGCGCTGGTCCTCGGCGACCACCGAAGTTTCGAAGTAGCCGAGCGTGCCGTGGGTCACCGACAGGTCGTACGCTCCCGGCGGCAGGCGAACCTGGGGCGGCGACCTCGACCAGTCGGGCCGGAGAACACGACCGTTGCCCAGGACGCTCGCGCCTTCGGTCAGGCCGACCAGGCCGATCACCGCCTCCTCGCGCTCCAGGACGATCGGCGGCAGGTCGTAGTCCACGAGGTCGGGGAGCTGAAGACTGGTGCGGAAGCTCCGGAAGCCGTCCTTCTCGATGTCGATCCGGTAGCGGCCGGCCGGCAGGCCGTCTAGCCACAGTTCGCGCGAGAAGTCCTCGGGCGGGTGATCCACGGCTGCCCCCTCCGGCCGGAACCAGGGCTCGGCCTGGCCCTCGGTCAATCCTCGTTCGATGCCGTCGACCAGCACGGCGGCGCCGGTCGGAGCGGTGCGCAGCCGGACGACCGCGCTGTCGCGCTCCAGTTCGACCGTCACCTCGAGATCCCGTCCGCCGTCGAGGGCGAAGGCGGCGGTGGTCGGCAGGTAGCCGGGGCGGGACACCTGGGCCAGGTAGTCGCCCGCCAACATCGCGGTGGGCTCCGGCGGAACGAAGGGTTCGGGCTCGGCCTCCTCCTCGGAGGCGGCGTCCCCGGACGTGGCGGAGTCGCCGGCTTCGCCCGCCGGCTCCCCCTCCGCGCTTTCGTCCGCGGCCGCGTCTTCCGTCGCGTCCTCCCCGGTGGGCGGCGGCTCCGGCGGCGGCGCGGCGTTCTCGAACGCCAGGTCGCCGACGCGAATCTCCGCATCCAGAGGCGCGACCACGAAGGAAACCCGGCCGACGAGTTCCTCCTTCCGGCTCTGCAGCCGATCCGTCAGTTGCCTGCCGGCGGTTTCCGCGTCGAGTTCGAACACCGGGTCGAGCCGGATGATCCGATCGAGCGCCTGGTCGGCGCCTTCCCGGTCATCCAGCGTCCAGCGGGCGGCCGCCAGGTAGAGCCAGGCGGTGCGCAGGGTCTCGAAGAGCCGTGGGTCGCCGGCGGCGAGGTTCCGTCCGCCTCCGGCGTCGGCGGCCAGCGGTTCGAGAGTGTCGATCACCTCCTGCAGCAGCGGAACGGCGCCTTCCGAGTCGCCGTCGGCGTAGATGTCGCCTGCCTCGCTCAGGGCGGCCGCCGTCCGGGGAGGCAGCCGGGTCGACCGCTCGATATCGAGGTCGCTTCGGCCGATCTCCTGAACGCCGATCCGTTGCGCGGAAGCCGCGCCGCAGAGGCCGGCCAGGACCGCCGGAACGGCCGCGAGGACGAGCAGGTTCCTGGACATCCTCATCTACTCCAGGACCACGACCTGGCCGAGGCGGCTGTCGGCGACGAAGATCCGCGCCTGGCCGTCGACGGCGACGTCCTCGGGAGCGCGGAGTTCCCGGCCGCCCGGCAGGACGGGCCCGAGGGCCGCCAGCGGCGTGGCTGCGGCATCGTAGACAAGGACCTGCAGCGTGCCGGCGTCGAGCACGTAGCGGTTGCCGAACGCGTCGACGTCGAGCGCGACGGGACGTCTCCAGTCGACCCGGAAGGCCTCCTCGAAGCGCCCATCGGCGGCGAATCGCAACACCGAGGGCGGCGTGGAGCGAGCGCCCGCGTCGAGTACGTGAATGGCGCCGTCCCTTCCCACCGCCAGGTCGATGGGCTGCGCCAGCGCGGGGACGCGCAGCGTCTCGATCGGCCGCCCCCGCGCGTCGTAGCGCAGCACGTCGGCGGAGCGGCGCGACAGCACGGTCCAGTCGCCGAAGGCGTCGCGGTGCGCGGCGACGATGCGGTCCAGCTCGCCGCCGCCGACCCGGCTGAAGGAGACGGTGCGGGGATCCTCGATCCCGGTCACGCCGTCGGCGGTGATGACGCCTGGGGAATCCGCCGCCGCGTGGCTCGGCCGGACGATGCCGCGGAGGTCGCGGGCGGACGCGGGTGCTCCGTCGGCGTCGAGGATCGCGGCCCGATTCGTCTCCGTGACGACGAGTCGACCGTCGGCCCCTGCGGCGACGCCGCGCGGCCTCTCGATGCCGGCCTGGGCGGGAAGGTAGCCGCGGGAGTCGAGCCAGCTCTCCTGGCCGGCGAGGGGCCGCAGGATCAGCCGATGGATCAGGGTCATCCGTTCGAGCGAGTCGCTGGCCACGTTGCCGTTCCCGCCGGTCGCGCCGATAGCGCCTTCCCGGGCCAGCCGCAGGTGCCGGGCGGCGTCCCGCCAGTCGCCTCGCATCAGCAGCAGGTCGCCGAGCTCGAAGTGAGCCCGCGGGGTCCACTCGCTCCCGGCCTCGCGCTCCAGCACCCGCAGGAGCTCGCCGCCGGCTTTCCTTTCGACGCCGGTCCGGCGTCCGAGCGCGGCGGCTTCCACCAGCGCCCGGCCGCGGAGCTGGAGCCGGGGATGCTGGCTCCGCGGGAAGCGCCGCGGGACTTCCAGGAACCGCTCCCGCGCCAGCGCGAGATCGTCGATGCTGGCCGCGTCGCGGGCGGCGGCCAGGGCGGCTTCGACGAGTGCGGCGGCTTCCCGTTCCGCCGCTTCGTCCTGCGCCGGCAGGACCGCCGCGAACAGGGTCAGGCCGACGAAGGTCCCCGCCCCGAAGCGGCTAGCGCCCCGAAACCCCTCCCGGACTCGGTGTTTCGGCCCATCCCGTCCTCGCTCAGGAGCTTGCGCCGGGCACTTGCTTCGCTGCATGCCTCGGCGCAAGCTCCTACGCGTCGAGTTCTTCTTCGAGCCGCTCGTCACTGAGCCGTCGGGCGGTTGGCGAGAGGGGGGCGTGGGTGAGGATCTGACTGGCGCGCGCAATCGCCTTCGCCGCGTCGCCCAGATCCTGGTAGATCACCATCTCCTTGTAGAGCAGGTCCGCCAGCTGGTTCAGTCGCTCCTCGACCTCTTCGGCGTGGGGTCCTTCGGGGAAGCGATCGAGATACTCCGAACCGCTCGTGATGTCGTCGTAGCTGCCGGCCAGCTTGCGCAGGCGATCCTCGGCTCGGTCTCCGAGTTCCGGGTCGCGTTCCTGGAGGGCCAGGTGCTGCAGGGAGCCGAGGCGAGTGAGCACCGGCGTCAGGTTGTGGAGCCCCCGCTGCGCCGCGGCGGCGGGACTGTTGCCCTCTTCGGCGATCTCCCCGGCCGGCTCCGACTCCCACGCCTTGAGGAAGCTCTCCACGGCCTGGGTCTCGCGGCCCAGCCGGCTGTAGGCGGTGCCGAGCAGAAGCGCCACCCTGGGCGCGCGCGGAGAATCGGGGTAGTTCGAGAGGAAGGCCTCGAGGAAGGGAGTTTCGAACACGCCGCGGTCGAGGATGTCGATCGACTGGGCGTAGAGCTCCTCGCTCTGGCGCCGGAGATCAGCGAGCTCCTGGCTGAGGACGGCGAGGAAGGGCGAGTCGGGGGTCAGGGCACGGACGGTCTCCATCTCGTGGCGGTAGGCGGCGGTTATCCGACCGTAGTCCCTCGACGTCGCCAGCCGGTCGAGTTCCCGGGCCCGCAACTCATGCAGCCCGTCCAACCGAATCGACTCGGCTGCCGTTCCGCTGGGCCAGGCGTTGAGGGCCATCGTCTTCAGGAACCGGAGCGCCGGCGGCACGGCGGCCGACTCTCCGGGGCCGGTTCGGGCGAGGCGCTTCGACGGGTTCGCCGCGAACTCCAGCAGGCTCTCCTGCGTCGCCCGGCGGTAGGCGTCGATCTCCTGGCCCGGCGCCGCCTCGAGCGTCGCGAGGTAGCGGCCCCGGGCCCTGGCGGCCTGGACTCGCGAGTCGAAGAAGGGATGCGTCTGCCAGTAGCCGTACGCCTTCGACTGCGGAATGCGTTCGCCCATCTTGGCCATCAGCAGGCCGAGGGCGTTCGGATCGTAGCCGGCGGCCGCAGCGAAGCGCTGGCCCTCTTCGTCGCTTTCGTCCTCGTGCTCGCGCGAGTAGCTGCGCATGACGAGCTCGGTGATGGCCATGCCGCCGACCAGCGCGGCCTGGGCCGCCGCCTCGGTTGGACTCTGGTCCCGCGTGTAGCCGTAGGGGCCGACGTAGCCGTCGTCCCGGTCGGAGGCGCTGGCGGCCATCAGCCCCACGCCGAGCAGGGAACTCAGCAGGTTCAGTCTTGTCGCGCGCTTCTTCTGCTTGAGGAAGTGCTCGGACGTGACGTGCGCGATCTCGTGGCCGAGCAGACCGGCGAGCATGTCGTCGGACAGCCCCAGATCGAGCATGCCCCTGGTCACGAAGATCTGGCCGGCCGGGAGGGCGAAGGCGTTGGGGATCGGCGTGTCGACGACGGCGAACGTGAAGGGGTAGCTGTCGAAGTCCGCGTGGTATGCCACTTCGTAGCCGATCCGGTTGACCCGCTCCCGCACTTCCGGATCGTCCACGAGCCCGTATTGCCTTACCGCCTCGGCCGCCGCGGCGACGCTCTTCTCGAACAGGGCCGGATTCGCGATCTGGACGGCCGGCGCCGCGTGCGGCGCGGTCAGCGCGAGGGTCAGCGAGGCGGCGATGGCGGACCGCGTCGCCCTTCCGGGTCGAGAGGTTCTGCCGGTTCGGGACGATTCGTGTTCCTTCATGGAGGGACCAACGGCCGCAGGGCCTGGCGGATTCCATCCGAACTCCCGGTGACGGGCGCTCGGACGGGTTCGCGTGCAGCGCGAAACGCGCCACGCGGGTTCCGCAACGCCATAGGATACCCCCGTGGCGGCGTCACAGGCGCGGGAGGCGCTAGCGGCGGCGGCCCGTAGCCGCCGCGGCCATGAGCCGTGGCTGTTCTACCCGCGGGACGGCCGATGGCGATGGTGGTCGTTCGAGCGCGGTTGGACCGAGGTCGAGCGCTGGCGGGCCGTTCTGGAGCGCGGCGAGGGCCCTGCCGACGGCGCCGCGCCCGCGCCCGAATCCTCGCCGGAGGCGCTGTGCCGCCATCTTGCGGCGTCGGCCGGTGATTCCAGGGAGGCGCTCGCCGCGTTCGACCGGCTGCTCGCCCGCGATGCTTCGCCACGGGAGATCGTCGTCGTCACGCCGCCCGCGGAAGCGACGGCGCCGACGTCGGCGGACCGTCTCGCGCGGTTGTGGCTCGACTGGTGCTGCGTGAATCTGGCGGTGCTGGCGCTCGAGCCGAGCCGCCGCGCCCTGACCGGCTCCGTCCTGTGGTGCCGGCCGACGGCGATGCTGGTGGATGCGGGGCAGGAGCGGACGCTTGCCGCGGCGGTCGTGGAGCGGAGCAGGGGACGGGATCGCAAGGCAGCCGGGCTGCTCGACCGGTTGCGTCTCCTTCTGGTTGCTGAAGATGGCAGGGACGATGACCCGGATGACGCCCCTGCGGTAACGCCGCCGGAAGCCAGTTGGCGGGCGTGGGGCGTCGAGCGCCGCGTAGTGAGGAAACGCGAGATCGCCCGTTGATACAGTGCCAACTGGTGAACACTGCCAAGCCATTGCTTCGGTTCCTGCCGCTGATCCTGATCGCGGCGTTCGTGACGCTTGCCGCGCGGCCCGTCGCCGGCGCCGGCTTCGCGGTCAAGATGGCGACCCTCTCGCCCGACGGCTCGCCCTGGGACGGCTTCTTCGAGACGATGGGCAGGGACTGGGAGGCCGGTACCGACGGCCGGGTCACCCTCACGATCTACCCGGGCGGCGTCGCGGGCGACGAGCCGGACATCCTGCGCAAGATGAAGATCGGCCAGTACCACGCGGCAGCGCTCTCGGTCGCCGGTCTGGCCGACATCTCGAAGGACTTCACGGTTTTCGAGATCCCCCTGTTCTTTCACGACGAGCAGGAAATGTTCCATGTGCTGCGGGAACTGACCCCCGGTCTGCGCGAGGAATTGGACGAAGAGGGCTTCGTTCTTCTCGGCTGGGGCTACGTCGGCCAGGTCCACTTCTTCACGAACGAACTGGCCCGCACGGTCGAAGAGATGCAGCGGCTCAAGATCTTCACCTGGGCCGGCGACGAGGCGATGACGAGCTGGTGGCGCGAGGGCGGCTTCAAGCCGGTGGCGCTCGCGGCTACCGACATCGTGACCGGGCTCCAGACGGGCATGATCGACGCGCTCGCGGTGCCGCCGATCTACGCCATGCAGGTCCAGTTCTTCAAGCAGGCCAGGTACTTCGCCGACATTCCTCTGATTCCGATGATGGGCGCCATCGTGGTTACCAAGCGGGCATGGAACCGGATCTCCGAGGAGGACCGGGACGTGATGATCGCGGCCGGTCAGCGGGCCGAGAAGAGCATCTTCGAGACGATCCCCACCCTCGAGCAGACGGCGATCCGGCTGATGGGCGGTCAGGGCCTGGAAGTCGTGCCGATCGTCGGCAGCGAGGTCGAGGACAACTGGGTCGAGATCGCCAACGACTTCGCGGCCAGCATGCGCGGAAGGACGGTTCCCGAGGCGATCTTCGACCGGGCGGAGGCGGTTCGGGACGCCTACCGCCGGCAGTCATCGGTTGACTGAAGGCGCCGCCGCGGCCCCCTCCAGGGTCCCGGTGCGCTTCCTCCACCGGCTGGAGGACGGTGTTTCGATCGTCCTGCTCGGCGCGATGGTGCTCCTGCCCCTGGCGGAGATCGTCGCCCGCCAGCTCGGCACCGGCATCCCGGGCGCGCTTCCGTTCGAGCAGCACCTGACCCTTTGGGTCGCGTTCCTGGGAGCGGCCCTGGCGGCGAGAGAGGGGCGCCTGCTCGCCCTGGCTACCGGCAACTTCCTGCCGGAAGGCAGGTTCCGGGCCGTCGCCGCCGTGTTCACCGGCGGCATCGGCGCCATGGTCGCGACCCTGCTCGGCACGGCCAGCCTGGATCTGGTCCGGATCGAGCGGGAAGGCGGCATCGAGATGGCGGCCGGCGTGCCGGTCTGGGTGGGGCAGGCGGTCATGCCGGTCGGCTTCGCGGTCCTTGCCCTGCGCCTGGCCTGGAAGTCGTCGGACCTGTGGGCGGGTCGGGCCATAGCCGGGTTCGGCATCCTGCTCGGTTTGTGGATCGGCGCGAACGCGGACACCTTCGCCGATCGTGCCGTCACGCCCTGGCTTGTCCTGATCCTGGCCTCGACGCTTCTCGGCGGACCGATCTTCGCCGCCCTGGGCGGGGCGGCGGTCTTCCTGTTCCTGACGGACTGGGTGCCGCTCGCCGCGATCCCCGCGGAGAGCTACCGGCTCGCGGTGTCGCCGACCCTGGCGGCGATCCCCCTGTTCACGCTGACCGGCTTCCTGCTCGCCGAGGGCGGGGCGTCGGAGAGGCTGCTCAGGGTGTTCCGCGCCCTGTTCGGCTGGGCGCCGGGCAGTACGGCCGTGGTGTGCGCCGTCGTCTGCGCGTTCTTCACCGTCTTCACGGGCGGTTCCGGCGTCACGATCCTGGCGCTCGGCGGCGTGCTCTTCGCCGCCCTTTCGGCCGACGGCTACCGCGAGCGGTTTTCGCTCGGCCTGCTGACCTCGTCCGGGTCGTTGGGTCTGCTGCTGCCGCCGGCCCTGCCGCTGATCCTCTTCGGCATCGTCGCCGAGGTACCAATCGAGGACCTGTTCATCGGTGGACTCCTGCCGGGGCTTCTGCTGATCGCGCTCATAGGGCTATGGGGCGTCAGGGAGGGTTTGCGCGCCGGCGCCGGCGGGACGTCGATCTCCGCGAAGGAAGGGGAAACGTCGTCGGCGCCGACCCAGTGGGAGCGGATGCCGCCGGTTCTCAGGCGATTGCTGCCGCCCCGCGTCATCGAGATGGTGTTTGCCGTCTGGGCCGGCAAGTGGGAGCTGTTGCTGCCCTTCGTCATCCTGCGCGCGTTCTTCAGCGGCTACGCGACTCTGGTCGAAACGGCGGCGCTGGCAGCTCTCTACGCCTTCGTCGTCCAGTGCCTGGTGCACCGTGACGTGAAGCTGGGCAAGCCCCTGGTCGCCGTCTTCCGGCAATGCGCCGTCCTCGTCGGCGGCGTTCTGATCATCCTGGTCGTGGCGATGGGCCTCACCAGTTGGCTGGTCGACGCCCAGGCGGCCCAGGCCCTCGTCGATCTGGTGCAGAACAACATCGAGTCGAAGATCGTCTTCCTGCTCGCGCTCAACGTCTTCCTGCTGCTGGTCGGCTGCCTGATGGACATCTTCTCGGCCACCGTCGTCGTCGTGCCGCTGATCATCCCGCTCGGTCTGGCCTTCGGCGTCGACCCGATCCACCTCGGGATCATCTTCGTCGCCAACCTGGAGCTCGGCTACCTGACGCCGCCGGTGGGCCTCAACCTGTTCCTGGCGTCCTACCGCTTCGAGCGGCCGCTGCTGGCGGTCTATCGGGCCGCCGTGCCGGCGCTGGTCATCCTCGGCTTCGGCGTCCTGCTGATCACGTATGTTCCGGGGTTGACCCTGGGCCTGCTCGACCTGCTGGGCAGAAGGTAGCCGGAGACGCTTCGGCGACTACGGGCGAGGGAGGGCCGCATCCCGGGTGCGGCGCAGGGGCAGTGTAGTCGTGTAGCGTCCTCGGAACGGCAGCGGCGACTCCCGCATTCAGGCTGTCGTCGCGCCTGCACAACTAACGGGGACGAGATTGTGTGCATCGAGGTCGTTCAGGAGTGGGAGGGCTTCGTGGTCGCCATCGACGCCGGAACATTCAACGCGCGGCTTCTCGACGTGACCGCCGGGGACCGCTACGACTCCGCGGAGGCGACGATTCCGCTGGAGGCGCTCTCCGGCGAAGATCGCGAGCGAATCGAGGAGGGGAGCATCTTCAGATGGGTTATCGGCCATCAGCGGGCCCCGGCCGGGTCCGGGAGGCGCGTGTCGCGAATCGTCCTCCGTGACCTTCCGATGACGGCCGCGGATGAGCGGGTCGGCCGTCGGTGGGCCCGGGAGATCATGGACAGGTTCGGTCTGTAACTCTCGCCGCGTAGCGGGCGGCGACGACGCTGCGTCGCGCCCCGACTTTCCGCCGCCAAAGCGATCACCCCGGCTGGCCAAAGGACCGGACAGCGCTGGTAACGTCCGGCGGATGGAACAGAAGCAGCAAACCGGCGTAGTCGTGGATCTCTTCTGCGGCGCCGGCGGACTGAGCCACGGGTTCGTGCGGGAGGGCTTCAGGGTCCGCGCTGGCTTCGACATGGATCCGGCGTGCCGCCACGCGTTCGAGACGAACAACGACGCCGCGTTCAACGAACGGGACGTCGGCTCGTTGAAGAAGGCCGATCTGGCCGCCCTTTTCGGCAAGGACGAGCCGACCATCCTGGTCGGGTGCGCGCCTTGCCAGCCGTTCTCGACCAACAATCAGAGACGGCCCGATCATCCGGAGTGGCGCCTCATCGAGAGCTTCGGCGTGCTGATCCGCGAGACGACGCCCGACTTCGTCTCAATGGAGAACGTCCCGCGGCTCAAATCGTTCAAGGGAGGCAAGCTCCTTGCCGAGTTCCGCAGTCTGCTGGAGGACGAACTCGGCTACTCCGTCTGGTGCGCTACGGTGAACTGCGCTTCCTACGGCGTCCCGCAAACGAGGCGGCGGCTGGTGCTGCTCGCCTCCAGGGCGGGGCGAATCGAGCTCATTCCGCCAACGCACCAGCCGTCTGGCTTCCGCACGGTTCGGGAGACGATCGCCCATCTTCCCCCGCTCGCTGCTGGTGGCCAGAGCCCGGACGACTCGCTTCACTGCGCCAGCCGAATGTCGACGACGAACCTGGCTCGAGTCAGGGCCTCAAGGCCCGGAGGGACATGGAGGGACTGGGACCACCACCTCGTCGCACCCTGCCACCGCCGATCCTCCGGTCGCCTTTACGACAACGTTTACGGTCGCATGATCTGGGACGCTCCCGCACCTACGATCACCACCAAATGCACCGGTTTCGGCAACGGACGCTTCGGCCACCCCGAACAGGATCGCGCACTGTCGCTGCGCGAAGCCGCTCTGCTGCAGAGTTTCCCCGAGGACTACGAGTTCTTCGCGCCTGAAGAACCGGCACGGCCTCAGGTTGGCGCCCGCATGATCGGAAACGCCGTTCCAGTAGCACTGGGGCAGGCGATCGCCGGCAGCGTGGCGAGGACCATCGGCGCCGGAGAAGGCGATGGCTGAGCAGCCTTACTCCATGACGATCGATCTCAACGTTCTCAACCACCTTGGGATCAACCTCTACAGCAACAACCCGGCTGTACTGGCCGAGGCCGTGGCGAACGCATGGGATGCGGATGCCGAGCAGGTCGAGATAGAGATCGACTCCGAGGGCGGCACCATCGTCATCACCGACGACGGTCACGGCATGACGGGCGAGGACATCAACGAGAAGTTCCTGCGGGTCGGGAGGCGACGGCGCGAGCAGGAACCCAAAACGCCGAAGTTCGGCCGTCCCGTGATGGGCCGCAAGGGGATCGGCAAGCTGTCCCTCTTCTCGATCGCCGACACGATCGAAGTCCAGTCGGCCCAGAATGGCGAGAGCAGCGGCTTCACGATGTCCTTGACGGAGATCAAGAATGCCATCGAAGACAAGCCGACGGGCGTCTACCATCCTCCCCCTCTCCCAAGAGACGACGTCAATGTCGAGTCGGGAACCCGGCTTAGGCTTAGCAATCTGCGGAAGCGCTTGACCAGTACGGAAAAGAACCTCCGCCGCCGATTGGCTCGGCGGTTCAGCGTGATCGGTCCAGAGCACCATTTCTCCGTCCTCATCAACGGTACGCCCGTTGGCGCGGACGACCGCGACTACTACTCGAAGCTCCAGTTCGTCTGGAAGTACGGCCAGCGTGGAGAGGAGTGCGCCGACCTCTTCAAGAACGCCCGCAACGTTGAAACGCGAGCGGTCGAGAGCTTCGTGGGCTGGATCGGTACCGTGGACAAACCGAGCCAGTTGAGCGACTCGGGCGACAGCTTCAACAACATCGTCTTGCTGGCGAGGGGAAAGCTGATCCAGGAGGACGTCCTCGGCGTCAGCAGTGAGGCCGGCGTCTTCGGCAAGTACATCGTTGGCGAACTTCAGGCCGACGACCTCGACTTGGACGACCGGGATGACATCGCCACGACGAATCGCCAGGCCGTCGTCGAGGAGGACCCGCGGGTTCAACTGCTGCGGAAGGAGATCGCCTGCGAACTCAGCTACATCCGCGAATCGTGGACGAAACAGCGCAACAAGCTGGGCAGCAAGGCCGCGCTTGAGAACCGTGCCGTCAAGGCGTGGTTCGCGGAACTCGGGAAGGACGACAAGAGGAGAGCCGAGCGGGTCTTCGGCAAGATCAACGAGGTAACGACGGAGGATCCGGAGCAGCGGCGGATGCTGTTCACGTATGGCGTGTTCGCCTTCGAGCACATGAAGGCGAAGCGGAACCTCGACGCTCTCGAGAGGCTGTCGGGCGAGTCGCTTGTCGAGTTCGGCGAGATCTTCACGAACCAGGACGATCTTGAAGCCAGCCTCTACCACCAGATCGTGAAGAGCCGCCTTCTCGTGATCAAGGCACTTCAAAACCACGTGGAAGCCAATGCGCTGGAGAAGGTGGTCCAGCGCCACGTCTTCAAGTCGCTCTGGTTGCTGGACCCGTCCTGGGAACGGGCGACAGGCACGGAGTACATGGAGAAGTCGGTCGCCAGCGAGTTTGCCAAGGTCGACAAGCAGCATCAGGGCAAGGCTCTCGGCCGAGTTGACATCAAGTACCGAAAAGCCGCGGGCACCCACGTCATCGTAGAGTTGAAGCGGGCGAAGGTCCGCACGTCTTCGGAGGAACTGCTTGGCCAAGTCCGAAAGTACCGCTTGGCACTGCGCAAGCTGCTTGAGAGGCGCGGCGAGCAGCACCCTCGGATCGAGGTCGTGTGCGTGGTGGGCGAGAGCCTGAGGGACTGGTCCGATCCCGACGGCAGGGAGGAATCCACCAGAATGCTCGCCGCCAGAAACGTCCGCGTCGTCACCTACCTGGAACTGATCGACAACGCCGAACGTGCCTACGCGGCGTTTCTTGAGGAGAACCGGCGAGCCGGTCGGCTCGTGCGCTTGCTGACGGCGATCGACGCGGACGAGTAGCCCTGCGCCCGTCGAAGTCCTCGACGGTCGTTTCCTGGGGGATCGGGACGCCCGACCTGAGCGGCACGGCTTGAGTGGAACTCGGCCTCAATCCTGCCCGGCGCTGGGCGCCGGCTCGTTGCTGATCGTGGGTTCCCTGGCGAGCTTTTGCCGCCACTCCGCGAGCTGGTCTTCGTCCGTGCCCAGGGCCAGAGCCGCGGCCTGGTCGATGATCCGGCGCGCCTCGCATTCCTCCGCCTGACGCATCGGCAGCAACTCCATTCGGCAGGCTTCGGTAAAGGCGGCTGCCAGGGCTTCCCAGGCTGAGTTGTCGAGCTTTGGGATGCGAATGGACTCCCAGTGGGCGACGGACCACTTTGGATAGTCCAGTGTCTTTGCCCGTCGGTTCAGGAGCATGAGCCGCGCTGGCGTCGAATTCAGCCACGCTGCGAGAGCCTTACTCCGGCACGACCATTGCAAGGTCGGTCGGTCGGTCGGTCGGTCGGTCGGTCGGTCGGTCGGTCGGTCGGTCGGTCGGTCGGCGCCACCGGTATCCAGCCGAATCCGAACGTCGATTCGCCCGATCGCAGAGCGGTAAGCCGGCCGTTGGTTGTCCTGAATCGCACGGCAACAAGAAGCGTCGATGCTTGGTCTCTGACGTTCCTCCAGAGGTGGGCGCGCCTGCCGCCCGGCTTGGCCCACTGTTCTGGCTCGGCGGACATCGTCTGGCGCAGCTCGGCCGAAACGGAAGCGAAGACCCGGAGTGCGCTGGGGTCCTTGGGTGGTGTCGTTCCGTCGCACTTGCGCCAGGAGTCCTGAGCAGCTCGTCCTGTGGGGCCGATGCCGTGTCGCTCACCGAGAAGCTCGAGTTCGGGCGAGTCCTCGATTCGCCTGACGGCGTCCGCCAACGATCCGTCGTACCACTGCACGGGCGTCCAGTCGCCGGCTTGCATGCGTTCCGCCGGCCAGAATGTGCGGCTGCCCCAGGCCTCGTTGCCGGCGTCAATGGCGTCCGCGGCGTCAATGGCCTCCTCTGCCGTCGCCGGCATGAGCCGGAGCGAAACGAACTCGGTCGTCGGCGCGGCCCGCGTGGTCCCGTCCCGACGTCGGCAGATGAGCAGCGACTCGTGAATGCCGGTGTTCTCCGAGAAGTTCACCCGCTTCGGGTCGTGCGAGGTGACGACGCGCTCGACGTTGAAGCGCTCGGCGAGGAAGCGCCGCTCCGGCTCGCCGGAGGCGCCGATACAAGCGGTCGCCGGGAGTACCTTGGCCACCGTGCCCCGGTCGCTCAGTACCTGGTCGGCCAGCGGTGTGAAGAAGGTCCGAATACTGTTGGTGTTGATGACCTCGCCGGCCTCCTGGTCGCGCTTCAGCAACTCGTCCCGGATCCGCAGTTCGCGTTCCTGCATCCGCTTCCTGGCCTCCCCCGTGAACTTCTCGCCGCGCTTGTCGTTGGCCGTGAACGGCGGGTTCATGATCACCAGGTCGACGTCTTTGGGCTGGAAGTCGCTTCCGATGCCGTCGGCTTCCCATTGGGCGCCGAGGGTGTCCGTTCCCTGGAGCCTTGAGGCCATGGAGAAGAGCGTGGGCGCGGTGCCGTCGTCGCGCGATCGGAGGATCTCCAGCGCCCCCGCCTTGACCGTCCCGTCGTCCTGGGGCCCGTGCCGCATCGTGTGCAGGTTCATCCGCGAGTAGTTCACCGACGGCGCGCCCAGGGTGAGGTTGCAGGCCGCGAGCTGGACGCCGTGGCGGTTGATGTCGAGGCCGCACAGCACGTCCTCGACCAGCGTCCGGTGCAGGCCCTCGTCGTTCCCTTCGCCCAGTGAGCCGCCCTCGCGCATTCGGGCCTTGATCGTCCGCAGCGCCGCCATCAGCAACGTGCCGGTGCCGCACGCCGGGTCGATGACGCGCAGCCGTGCCACCGCTTCCGGGTCGGACCAGTCGACGAACGACTCGTCGAGCGCGAGGCGGGCCAGCATCAGCGCCGAGACGTTGTTCGTGTAGAAGGCGCCGTCGCTCTTCGCCGAGCCGAGGATCCGGTGGTAGAGCGGGCCGGCATGGTCGTAGCCGAGGTCGTTCAGGCTGTCGGCGAGACTGTCGGCGCATTCCGACAGACCGCGCAGCGCGGTCCGGATGCCCTCGCTGTTCGGAAGCCCCTTGAGCGCCGCCAGCGCCGGCTCGAACACGGGCGCGTAGTCCAGTTCGAGGATCGTGCTCCACGAGGCCAGGAGAACGCTCGACGGATCGCCCGTGGCGCCGACCCGGCCGAGACCGGGCAGCATCTTCATCTCGGGCACGTCGCGCAGCCGGCGGTGCATGAGGCAGGCGTTGCAGAGCAGCAGGGCGGCGACCGTGCGGACTGCTTTCCGGGCCTGCTCGTTGTCCGCGTGCAGGTCCAGGGCGTCGGCCAGCGGCTCTTCGACCTCCTCGTCCCGGAAGATTTCGGCCGCCCGCTGGACCGCCCAGGCGATCTCGTCGGCGACCAGCGTGCCTGGCTGGCCGAGCCCGGACGCCGCCGCGACGTGGGCGAAGATGCCCTCGTCCGCAGGTTTGAGCTCAAGGCCGTCGAAGAGGTCGGGTTGATCGCCACCGGGGTCGCCCGGAGCGTCTCCTTCCATTGGCGTCGTTTCGTGAACCTGCACGAAGCGAGCGATGTCCTCGTGCAGCCGCTCGTCATGCGCCTGCAGCGCCCGTAGCACCTTGCCCAGTGTGTGGTAGCCCTCGGGGCTGTTCCGCAGGGCGTCCGCCACGTCCATGCCGGGCCGAACGATCACCGGGACCACGATGTAGCCGAACTTCTTGTCCTCGGCCCGTCGCATCACGCGGCCGACGGCCTGCACGACGTCGACCTGGCTGTCGCGCGGGTCGAGGAAGGCCACGGCGTTGAGGCTCGGCACGTCGACGCCCTCGGTGAAGAGCTTCACGTTGCAAATGACGCGAAGCGTGCCGTCCTTGCCGGCTTCGCTGAGTTCCCGGAGCGCGAGGTTGCGTTCCAGGGCGCTGGCCGAGGCGTCGAGATGCCGGGCCTCGACGGACCAGGCTCGCTCCTCGCCGCGGAGGCGCCTGGTCGTCGCCCGCTTGACCTGAGAGTCCATCAACGCGGCGGTGAACCACTTCGACCGCTTGATGGTGTTCGCGTAGGCCATCGTGCGGGGGAGGCGGTCCGGACGCTCGATCCCCTTGCCTTCGCTCAACCCGTTGATCGCCAGGGAGACTCCGAGCACGCGGGTGATGTCGTTCAGCGTCGGCTGGTTCTTCCCGTCGCCCTCGGCGAGGCCCTGCAGTCGGGTGCGCAGACCGGGCGTGACCTTGGACTGGTCGACACCGAGCACGATGACCCGGTAGTCCGAGAGCTTGCCGTCGTCCACGGCCGTCTTGAAGCGCAGCCGGTGGAACTGAGGGCCGTAAGTCGCTTCGTCGCTCATGTCGACGACTTCGATCTCGCGCCTCGCCAGCTTTCTCTTCGATCTCCGAGTGTAGATGCGCGGCGTCGCCGTCATGTACAGGCGTTTGCGCGTGAGCAACCGCTCCGCGTCGTGGACGAGTTGGAAGTCCACCTTCTCGCGCGGGCGGTTCAACACGCCGGTTGTGCGGTGCGCTTCGTCGGCGATGGTCAGGGCGAAGGGCGCGGTGCCGTGCGCGTTCTGTGCCTCGACGACCCTCGTGAGGGACTGGTAGGTGCAGAAGACGACCTTCGTGCGCTGGGCCGCGTTGAGCCTGGCCGCGATCTGCTCCGGATTCGAGACGACCGGGCACTCGAGTTCCGAGATGCCGATGTCCTCCTGCTCGTTCCGGCCGCCGGCGTACGGGTCGGAACAGACGACCAGGGAATCGAGGTGCCGAGTGGTGTGGGTCAGCCATTCGCGGCGGGCCTGGGAGACCAGCGCGATCGTCGGCGCCAGGAAGAGCATCGCGTCGTCGTTGGGCACGAAGCGCTCGGCGATGCGAAGCGCGGTGAACGTCTTGCCGGTGCCACAGGCCATGACGAGCCGCCCGCGGTCGTGGTGTTCCAGCCCCCGCAGGGTGTCCTCGATCGCCTCCCGTTGCAGCCGCCAGGGTTCCCGGACCGGGCGCTTGATGTCCCTGGCGATGATCCGCCGGTCCCGGTAGTTGCGGAAGTCGATTCGGCGGACGCCCGTGCCCCGGATGATGTTCTCGGCCGTTCGACCCCAACGGGAGGTGGTGACGATCCACCGCAGTCCGAAGACTCTCCCCCGTGTGCCGTCCGTGCCCGCCAGGAAGCTCTGTACGTCCGCCTTCGTCACGCGGTGGTGAGAGGCGTAGCACTTGCACTGAATCGCGATCCAGGTCCCGTCGCGGTGAAGTGCCACGAGATCCACGCCGATGTCCTGGCCAGAAAGGCCAGTCAAGCGCTTGCGTTCCGGCCACTGCGCCCAGTGCCAGACGCCTTCAAGCTCAAACTCGGGCTCGTGCCGAGCGAGCTGCGCGAAGAGGTTTTCGAACCACTGACCCTTCTCGGCTTCGGTGCGGCTGGTGTTGCGAATCCGTCGAAGCAGTTCGCTGGCTGTCAGATCGCCCCAGTCGAGATCCCGGTCTGGAGGCGGCGCGCCCAGATCGATTGCGGTCTGGACCGGGAGATCGTCGATGGGAGTGTTCATGGCGCGTAGGATATGGCGTCAGATGAACTTGCGGCGTTTGCAGAGCATCGCCGTCGTCTGGTCGGCGGTCTTCCTGGGCCTGGCGATCCTGACGATCGTCGGGGTCCAACTCGTTCCCCGCGAGGTGCCCGGCCTGGTCTGGGCGCTGCACGTGCTGGTGGCCGCGATCGGCTTCCTGTCCGGCATCGCGGCGGCGCGTCGGCGGGCCGAGATCGACGTCGAGCGCTGGCAGCGCGTGGAAGACCCGGACCTCACGTCGGGCGAGCGGGAACACGCCCACCGGGAGGCCGAGTCCCTGCTTCGGCGGGCCAGCGCCCAGTTCCTGCTCGCCGGCGTGACCCTGGGCGGCTGGCTGGCCTACCAGTTGCGCGCCGAGCGACCCGAGGCGGGCGCGGCCGTGACCCGGGTGCTCGGCGGCGAAACGCCGGACGTGCCGTCCCCGAACCAGACTCTGACCGAAGCCCTGGCGGCCGAGCCCGTGTACACGCTGAGCCCTTCCGACCTGCTGATCGTGACGCCGCTGATCGCCTTCGGCCTCGGCATGCTCTGGGCGCGCTACCGGGCCGGCCGCGCCTAGCGCAGCCGCGCCGCGGTGGCGCCCCAACCGCCTCCGCCCGGCCCGCCGCTCCTGAACGAGACAACCCGCGGATCCCGTTCCAGCACCTTGCGCACGATCTGCCGCTGCACACCGATCCCGCGCCCATGAATGATCCGCACCTCCCGGAACCCCTTCTCATACGCAGCATCCAGGTAGCTCTCGACCACATCCTTCACTTCCCGCGGCTGAAACGGATGCAGGTCCATCTCATCGCCAATGGGAACTTCTACGACATCGTCGGGCGTGAGTTCATCCTCGGGGTTCATTTCTGAAGAGATAGGGGCTCGGGTCGTTTAGAGGATTCGCGCGGCGAGGGAGTTCGGAGGAGAGGCTTCCAGCGGGCACAGCGGCCCGTGGTTAGACTCCACCTGCATTCGACCGGCGATGCATCGCGCTTGGCGTCGTTGCTCCTCAGGCAGATACAGCCCGGTATGTGTTCTTCGTCGCGCCTAGCCAGACGCGCGCCTCACCGGTCTCGGTGCCACGGTGGAGTCTAACCACGGGCCGCGAGCCAAGCGACATGCAACGGTTAGGAGTTTGCGAGGGCGACCGAAGCGAGCGCTCCGCTTAGAACAGCTTCAGCACGGCGATGAAGGCGCTCCAGCCGTCGTCGGGGCCGGCGAGGGCGTGGCCTATGTCCATGTTGACGACGGTGCCCCAGGGGCCGATGAAGGTGCCGACGATGCCGGCGCCGGCGAGCAGCTCGTGGTCGAGGCCGGAGGCGGGGTCGGTGGCCCAGGCGGCGTCGCCGACCAGGTCGATGCGGAAGATCTCGCCGAGCTCGAAGCCGTAGCTGACATGGGCGGCGGCGGCCCGTTCAGCCCGCACCTTGTCGCTCTGGTAGCCATGGACATTGACGTCCGAGAAGAAGCCGAACTCGTACTTGCTGAAGCGGTCGAGATCGCTGCCGTCGACGTACTCGAGGGCCACGCCGAACTTCTGGAACTTCGGCAGGTGCCAGGTCTTGGCGACGCCGACGTTCCAGAGGGTGTAGCTGTCCGGGGTCAGGTTGGCGGCGCCCAGGCCCCAGGGCTGCCACTCGTCCCGCAGGTTCCACGAGCCGCCGGCGACGAGCCGGTAGCCCGAGCGGATGTACCGGACGATGGCGCCGACGCTGTGGCTCAGGTGGTCCGACGGCAGAACGAAGTTCTCGCCCGTCTCGTCGGCGCGCTGGAAGTTGTGCCAGGACAGCTCGTAGCGGAGGTCGAGCTTGGTGAAGCTGCCGAGCGGGCGCCCGAGGCTGAAGTCGATGTTCGGGCGCAGGCGCTCGACGTTCTCGGTCGGCGATTCGACGCCTTCCCGGTAGAGCACGTCCTCGCCGGCGAACGCCAGCGCGAAGACGTCGACGCCGGCATCCCAGCGGGACCCGAACAGGCTCGGGTTCGCGATGTCGGCGAGAATGAGCGGCCCGGCGATGAACAGGTCGGCCTGCGTGCCCGTGCCGCGCCAGTCGAACGACAGCCAGTTCACCCCGCCCAGCGGCAGCGGGCCGTCCTGGGCCTCGTCGTAGAAGGCGCCGCCGAGCAGGAACATCCGCATCTTGTCGTCCTCCTTGACCACGCGTTCGCCGGTCTCCTGGTCGAGTTCCAGGTAGCGGAGCCCCACCTCCGTGTCGCGCACCATCGTCGCCTCGGAGGCCAGCGTCGCGTCGCGGCGAACGTCGAAATCGGTCGGGTTGACGGAGATCCCGGTCAGTTCGATCTCCCGTTCAACGATCGTCGTCGCGTTCAGGACCGAGAACAACTGCTGGCCGATGACCCGGGTCGGCAACCAGTAGGACGACCGCTCCCACGCCGCCGGCTGGCCGGCCGCGTCCACGGGCGTGTAGAAGGTGGTCTCGTCGTTGGACAGCACGTCGCCGGTCAGGCCGAGTTGAACCGCGCGCGTCTTCACCCGCGCGTAGAGCTCCCGGTCCACCCAGACCGTGCCGCGGAACAGACTGCGGCCTTCGGTCAGTGCCGTCGCCGGCTCGAAGTCGACGACCCAGGTGTCGCGGCCTTCTACCGTCGCCGTGCCCCGCAGCCGGTAGCGGTACTCCCTTGTGAACGTGATCTCGGCCGGCATCGCCGCCGCCTTCTCGGGCTGGATCAGGGGGATCTCGGGGATCCGCTTGCGTCGCCAGCGGATGCCGTTGACGTAGAAGTTGTCCCAGGCCCAGTCGAAGCCGGCGCCCTGGCGGAAGAAGAAGGGACCCTGGAAGGTCGCGTCGACGGACTGAACGCCGGTGCCTAGCTGGAACCGGAGCGACGTCGTGTTCGTCGCGCTGTAGTTCGCCACCCGGCGCGACTGGTCGTCCTCGAAGGCCTGCAGGCGCCGGAGGATTTCGCCGACCGGGATGCGGCGGGTGTCGGCCACCGTGAGCGCCTCCTCGACGCTCCCGGCCCCGTCGAGTCCGACCGCCAGGTCCCGCTCCAGGCGGAACACGAAGGGCTCGGCGGCGTCCCTCAGTTCGAGCTCGTAGCCGTTGCGGGTGCGTCGCCCGCCGAAGACGAGGCCCGATTCGCCGGTCGACGGGTCGAAGCGCGCCGGCGCCCCGATCTGCCGGTCGCTGAAGCGGAGCGTGAACGGTCCGCCCCCGGCGGGCGGCGAGACGACGATCCGCAGGCTCAGATCCTCTCCCCGTACGAAGCTCCAGGCCTCGGCGCCGGCGGGAGTGGAGTAGGGATCGAAGGTGACGTCGCCCGAGAACTCCTGGGCGATCAGCCGGGCGGCACGCACGGTGGCCGCGTCGGCGCGGGCTTCGCCGGAGAGCGGGAACAGGGAGAGCGAAGCGCCCGCTTCCGCCTCGGCCGCGGCACGCACCAGTGTCGCTCCTTCGCCGCCCGCGGTTGCCGCGTTCGCTTCGAGTGCGACCAGCGCGTCCGGGTCGAGCTCCCGGATGAGCTCCTTCAGTTCTGCGACTCCCGCGGCGCCGGCTCCCCGGCCGGGTCGGAACGCGACTCCGTCGAGGTAGGCGTCGAGTTCCTGGGCGTAGAGCGCCCGGACCAGTTCGGGGTCGGGCGGCAGAGACTCGGTGACCACGCTGGCGTCCGGCTGCGCGCCCGAAACGGCGACCGAGGCCCGCTTGAGCGCCAGCGCGTACTCCTGGACGGTCCGCGGTTCGTTCAGCAGCTCTCCCGGCCAGACGAGCTGGAAGAGGGACCCGGCCGGCGCCGAGCGCGCGATGTCGGCCAGCCGCTCGAGTTCCGGCGTCAGTTCGTCGCCCGCCTCGGCCGACGGCGGCGGGGTCGCGAAACGAACCGCGTACCAGGGGATGGCGCCGGCGGTCCGGACCACCGCGGCGGCGTCCCGGGCCGTCGCGGCCGCGGCGTCGTCGGCGAGTTCGACCGGCCACTTGACGACCAGGACCGCCTCCTCGGGAAGTGCCGGCAGCGTCGCGAGCAGTTCCGCCGTCCCCGCCGGATCGTCGGTCGCCAGGCCGACGCAGGGATTGCAGGGCAACTGGCCGGCGGCGGGCAGGACGCCCGCGAGGAGGAGCAGGAGGGTGGCGGAGATTCGTCGGAGCATTGGCGTTTGGGGGCTTCTTTGTGGTTGAGGCGAGGTTAGCGCCAGCAGATTCAGAGCCCGGCGCTTTGCGCCGGATGCCGGCGGGGACGCCGGCGCACCCAGTTTGTGCCGCGCGGGCTCCTGGCCCGGATAACAGTCTGTCGAGGTCGAGATTCCCAATCCCCGTTCCGATCAGGTTCCCTTACGATGTTCGGCCGCTGGTGTTTCGGCGGTTCGGCGCCAGAACTCCTCCGCCAGGTCGCCAGCGAGGACGATCTCGGGGCGCAGCTCGACGCCGAAACGGTCGCGTACGGCCCGGTGGGCCATGATCATCAGATCGAGGACATCGCCGGCTCGGGCCTTCTCCCGGTTGACGATCACGTTCGCGTGGCGCCGGCTGATCTCGGCGCCGCCGCTTGTCGTGCCCTTGAGACCGCAGGCCTCGATCAGGCGGCCGGCGAAGTCGCCCTCCGGGTTGCGGAACACGGAACCGGCGTTCGGCTTGCCCGAGGGCAGGCTCTTCCAGCGGCGGCGGTTCAGTTCGTCGATCCTCCGGAGCGCCGCGTCGCCGTCTCCCCGGCGGAGCCGGAACTCGGCGCGCGTGACCACCGTCTCCGTTCCCTGGAGGTTGGTCGTCCTGTAGCCGGGCTCCAGATCCGCCGCTTCGAGAGTCTCGACCGCGCGTCCGGGCCGCGCTACCCGCACCTCCGTCAGCACGTCCCGGATCTCCGTGCCGTAGCAGCCGGCGTTCATGACGACGGCGCCGCCGACGGTCGAGGGGAAGCCGGACAGCGCCTCGAGACCGAGCAGGTCCCGCTTCGCCGTGTCGCGCGCCAGCCTGGCGAGGGTGACGCCGGCGCCGGACCGAACCGTCTCGCCGTCCACTTCGACCTGTTCCAGTTCCCCCCGCAAGCGGCAGACGATGCCCCGCGTGCCGCCGTCCGGAAACAGCACGTTCGAGCCGTGGCCGTGGAGGTGCAGTGCGAGTTCGTTCTCGCGGGCGGCGGTCATCACGTCCGTGAGCGCCGCCTCGGACTCGACCCGCACGAAGAACTCCGCCGGGCCGCCGATCCTGAGCGTCGTGACCGAGGCCAGCGGAACGGCCGCGCGAACCTCGACGCCGGGGATCGAGGCGAGGCGATCCCGGGTTTCCAGGTTGACGCCCTCGGGGGGCTGCAATACGCTGACCGCGCCCTTGTCGATGCCGGCTGTCACGTTCCTCTACGCCACGTCGCCGAGCGTCCGCAGCGGTCAACTCCCGACCTCCGTTCAACCGACTGACGATCCAGGGGAGCGCCGAACCGGTCGCGCGGGAGTATAGCCACGCGCCCACTCGGCCATGCCGCCGGATCGTGCCGATGGCCGTCTCCAAGGCTCTTCGCTGGCAACCCCAAAAGGCCCGCCAAGCCTCCATCAGCTACTCAGGAGAAAGCAACCCATGAAGCAGAGCCGCGCGAACGCAAAGAAGGGAGCCGGCCGGCGGGAGGCCATCTCGGGCGCGCTCACCCAGATCGAACGGCAGTTCGGCAAGGGCGCGATCATGCGCCTCGGTGAACAGGAGAACCTCGGCATCGAGTCGATCTCGACCGGATCGCTCGCCGTCGACCATGCAATCGGCACCGGCGGCTTCCCGCGGGGCCGCGTGGTCGAGGTCTACGGCCCCGAGTCGAGCGGAAAGACCACGCTGGCCCTCTCGGTCACGGGGCAGGCCCAGCGCAGCGGCGGCACCGCCGCCTTCATCGATGCCGAGCACGCCCTCGACGCCGAGTACGCGGAGAAGATCGGCGTCAACATCGACGAACTCCTCGTCTCCCAGCCCGACAGCGGCGAGCAGGCGCTCGAGATCGCCGAGATGCTCGTGCGGTCGAACGCGCTCGACATCGTGGTGATCGATTCCGTCGCCGCGCTCGTGCCGCGGGCCGAACTCGAAGGCGAGATGGGCGACTCCCACGTCGGCCTGCAGGCGCGTCTCATGTCCCAGGCGCTCCGCAAGCTGACCGCGATCGTCGCCAAGTCCCGGACGACGCTCGTCTTCATCAACCAGATCCGCGAGAAGATCGGCGTCATGTTCGGCTCGCCCGAGACGACCACCGGCGGCCGCGCGCTCAAGTTCTACTCTTCCGTTCGCATCGACATCCGGCGCATCGCCGCGCTCAAGGACGGCGACCAGGTCGTCGGCTCGCGGGTCCGCGTCAAGGTCGTCAAGAACAAGGTCGCTCCGCCCTTCCGCGTCGCCGAGTTCGACATCGACTACGGCGAAGGCATCTCCCGCGTCGGCGAGTTGATCGACCTCGGCATCCAGCACAAGCGGGTCATGAAGAGCGGCGCCTGGTTCTCCGCCGGCGACACCAGGCTCGGCCAGGGCCGCGAGAACGCCAAGCAGTTCCTTCGCGACAACGGCGACCTCGCCGACGACATCGAAAGCCACCTCCGCTCCGAACTCGGCCTGCCGCCCATCGTCGTCGCCTCCGGCGACCAGGCCGCCGCGGCCGGGTAGCGGCGTCGAACAGGCTATTCTCAGGTTCAAGCGGAGACACTCCGGATCGAGGGAAGGGAGAGGTCATGAAGAGGATTGAGGATCGCGCATCGTGGTGGCGGTCGAGTGCGTTGGCGCTTGCCGTGGCCGCCTTGTTGCTGCTGGCCGCTTGCGCGGGCGAAGGCGGCGTTGCCGGGGCGCGTGGCGGCTACATCGCGGAGATGGGGTCGTTCTCGGTTGTGCGGGCTCCCGCGGTAGCGGATGAGTCGACGGAAGCCGCCGATGCCGCCGCCGGGGCCGACGCGCAAGCAACTGACGAAGCCGCCGCGCCGGCCGAACCCGCGATGGCCAGCGTGCTGCTCGACTTCCTGATTCACAACGAGGGCTCCGGCGCGCTCGACGGCGTCACCGTCGACCTCACGATCGCCGATCCGGACGGCAACGAGAAGGAACGCCGGCTGCTCTGGGTCGAGACGGCCGGCCTGACGAAGGGCTCGCAACGGCAGGTCGCCCATGAACTGACCGATGTCGCCTACACCGACGGCGATGGTTTCCACGTCGAGGTCCGTCATCCGATCCCGATGGAAGAGCGCGGCGACTACCGCGAGTTCGACGCCGAGAACTGAGACGTCGCGCTCATGGGAGCGCTCCCAGCCGTGCCGGCTGCCTGGTCTGGTCCGTGAGAATCGGTCTGGACGGGAAGATCCTGTCGCTGCGGGTCGGCGGCACGGGGCGCTACGCGATCAACCTGACGCGGGAGATCCTCGACGAGGCGGCGGCATCCCGTCCGGACCACGAGTTCGTCGTCTTCACGGGCCCGCGGAGCGATCCGGATGTCGTCGCCGAACTCGGCCGCCGGTGCGAGACGCATCGCCTGACCGCCGGCAGCAGCGTGATCCGTTCCCTGACCCAGGTGCCCCGGGCGATCCGCCGCCTGGGAATCGACGTCTTCCACGGCATGGACCACGTCGGGATTCCGTTCACCGGCCGCGACGCCAGGTACGTTGTGACCGTTCACGACGTGATCCCCCTCATCCTGCCCGAGACCTTCACGCCGCGGCACCGGCTCGTCGTCCGGGCGGCCCTCGCCCGGGTGCGCCGGCGGGCGGACCGTGTCCTCGTGCCGTCGGAGGCGGTCAAGCGGGACCTGGTCGAACGCGCCAGCGTGAACGAAGGTCTCGTCGTCGTCACCCCCGAGGCATGCGACCGTCGATTCCGCCCCGTGGGCGCCGAGGCGGTCCGGGCCGTCGCGGCGAGGCACGACTTGCCTGAACGCTACGTTCTGGCGGTGGGCACCCTCGAACCGCGCAAGAACCTGACCCGCCTGCTAGAGGCCTTCGCGCTTCTCCTGGGGCGGCGGCGGATCGCCCCGGACTACCGGCTCGTTCTGGTCGGCGCCCGCGGCTGGCTCGAGGGGCCGATCTTCCGTGCCGTGAAGGATCTCGAGCTCGAAGGACACGTCCTCTTCACCGGCTTCGTCGCCGACGAGGATCTGCCGGCCGTCTACACCGGCGCGTCGCTCTTCGTCTTCCCGTCGCTGCACGAGGGCTTCGGCCTGCCGCTGCTCGAGGCGATGGCCTGCGGTGCGCCCGTCGTCGCTTCGAACGTGTCCTCGCTGCCGGAAGTGGCCGGGAGCGCCGCCGTGCTGGTCGACCCCCACGATGTGGAAGCTCTTGCCGGGGCGATCACCGGCGTCCTGGAAGACGACGCGCGGCGAGAGCGCCTCGTCGCCGCCGGTCTGGCGCGCGCCGACGAGTTCTCCTGGCGGCGGACGGCGCGTCAGACGCTCGACGTCTACTCGTCTCTGGCCTGACGGGATGACGACCCACGAAACCGGCAGGGTCCTCCATGTCATGGCCTCCGGCGCGCGGGGCGGCGGGGCGGCCCATATCCTCGACCTGCTCCCCGAACTGCGCCGCATCGGCTGGGACTGCCAGGCGGCAGCCGGCAGCGATGGACCGCTGGCCTCCGAACTCGAGGCCCTCGGCGTGCCCGTCCATCCGCTCGACCTGATGGGGCGCCGGCTGGGGTTCGGTCGCGTCCGCGAAGCGGTGCGCCTGATGCGAACGGCCCGAAGTCTCCAGGCGGACGTCGTGCACATCCACGGCACGCGCGCGGCGTTCTTCCATGCCGCGGCCCGGTCGGCCGTGCGCGAAGGGCCGGAACGCCCGTCCGTCGTCTACACCGCGCACGGCCTCGCTTACCGCAAGGAGGCCTGGGCGGGCGAGCGGGTCGTGTCGCTGCTGGCGGAACGGATCGCCTGCAGGGGCGCGGACGCGGTGATGAGCGTCTCGCGGGCCGACCTCGACGACCTGGAGCGTCGCGGCTTCCTCGGGCGGCGGCCCGGGTTCCACGTCCGGAACGCCGTCCGGCTGTCGGAGGAGGCCGGGCCCCGGCGAGCCGAGGCGCGCCGCCGCCTCGGCCTGCCTTCGGACGGTCCGGTCGTCGGCACGGTGTCCCGGCTCGTGCCGCAGAAAGCTGTCGGCGATCTGATCGAGGCGGCAGGGGCGGCCCAGTCCGTTCGCTCGGCTGACGGTCCGCCGATCACGCTGGTCGTCGTCGGCGACGGGCCGCTGCGGTCCGAACTCGAGCGGCGGATCAGCGCCGAAGGCGCCGCGGTCCGCGGCTCGGGCGTCCGAGTGATGCTGCTTGGCACGCGCGACGACGTGCCGGACGTTCTTCCCGCCTTCGACCTGTTCGTTCTCTCCTCGCGCTGGGAAGGTGAGCCGATCGCTTTGCTCGAGGCGATGGCGGCCGGCCTGCCCTGCGTCGCGACGGAGACGGCGGGCGCCCGCGAGATTCTGGGCGGCTCGCCGGAAGCCGGACGCCTGACGCCGGTCGGCGATGCCGGGGCTCTCGGCCGGGTCATCGCCGACCTGATCGGCGACCGCGGCACGGCGGAGGCTCTCGGGGCCGGGGCGCGCGAACTCATGCGCACCCGCACGCCCCGCGCCCAGGCGCTGCGCGTCGCGGAGATTTACCGCTCCCTGCGCCCGGCCGCCTGCGCGGCCGGGCCGTGACGGTCAGTAGGCGTTCCTGGTCAGGCCCCGCCGGAAGGTGAGCCAGAGGATCTGGAGGTCGAGGCGGAGGCTCCAGTTCTCGATGTAGTAGAGGTCGTACTGGATGCGTTTGCGGATGGACGTGTTGCCGCGCCAGCCGTGGACCTGGGCCCAGCCGGTGAGGCCGGACTTGACCCGGTGGCGAAGCATGTAGTTGGGGATCTTCTCGCGGAACTCGCGGACGAAGGCGGGGCGTTCGGGGCGGGGGCCGACGCAGGACATGTCGCCGAGGAAGATGTTCCAGAGCTGGGGCAGTTCGTCGATCGACCAGCGGCGCAGGAAGGCGCCGATGCGCGTGCGGCGGGGGTCGTCCTCCGTTGCCCAGACCGGGCCGGTCGAGGATTCCGCGCCGACGCGCATCGAGCGGAACTTGAGGATCATGAAGGAGCGGCCGTCGAGGCCCATGCGCTCCTGGCGGTAGAAGAGCGGGCCGCGGTCCTCCAGCTTGATCAGCAGCATGACGACCGGCAGGAAGGGGAGGAGCACGACCATGGTGGCGGCGGAAAGCGTGATGTCCATCGTGCGCTTGGCCAGGCTCGACCAGCCTTCCATCGGCACGTGCGAGAGATTGATGACCGGCGTGCCGTCGACGTCTTCGATCTCGGCGCGCAGCGTCGCGTACTGGAGGACGTTCGGGACGAGACGAATCTCGATCAATTCGTTGCCGATGCGGTCGAGCAGGTCGAGGATCTTGCGGTGGGCGGCGAACGGCAGGGCGATCATCACCTGGTCGACGCCGTGCCGTTCGATCGTCTCCTCCAGGTCGTTCAGGGTGCCGATGACACGCACACCGCCGCCGATGTCGGCGTCCGCCTTTTCCGGATCGTCGTCGAGGAACCCGACGACCTCGTAGCCGAGTTCCCGGTGACGGCCCAGCTTGGCCGCGATCTCCTCGCCGCTGTCGCCGGCGCCGACGATCAGGATGCGGCGCACGTTGTGGCCGCGTCGGCGAACCGTGCGCAGAACGGCGCGGGTCGACAGCCGGAGGACGGCGACGAGGAAGATGTCGGAGGCCGCGAACAGGGCGAAGAACGCCCGGCTGTAGGAAAAGGGATCGTCCGTGCCGGCCTGGGTGAGGCGGTCGAAGGTCAGCACCGAGGTCAGGAGGATCAGCGCCAGCACGGTGGCGACGACGATGCTGATCATCTCGTCCACCCGGCTGTGCCCGCGGCGGATGCGGTAGAGGCCGTGGAAGTAGTAGACGGTGGGCCAGATCAGGACGATGAACGGCAGCATCCTGAGGTAGGGCTCGAAGTCGGGCACCGACTTCGTGATCTCGACCACCGGCTGGACGAACCGCAGGTACCAGGCCAGGAAGAAGGCCCCCACGGTCGCGGCGATGTCGCCGCCCAGGTTCAGCGCGGCGGTGACGCGAAGTTGCTTGTGGAGCACCGTCTTCAGTCCTGCGAGGCCGCCGCCGCTCGATCGCGCGGGCGCCGGATGCTACCAGTGCCCGAAGCCGGCGCGGCGGCCCGGTGCCGGCCGCGCCCGAACGCATCGCGACGTTGACAAGTGGCGGTAACGACTCGTAGCCTTCGGGGTTTGCGCGGTTGCGCCTTGCCGGAGTCGCGGCGGACCATGGAAGAGTGACCCGCGGAGGTGACCCGCGGAGGTGACTCGCAGAGGTGGCTCGCGGTTTGAGACGGCGGACGCCTGACGGTGAAATCGGATGCATCTGCAGCTCGACCAGGCCCGTAGCGGCCCTCTCCGCTGGAGCGACGCGATCGGCGTGGCGGCCGCGGACCTGCGCCGCAACGAAGCGCTGGTTCCGGGCACTGTCGACTGCGAAGGCAGCCTGACCTTCACCGGGCCGGACTTCCTGCTCCAGACGCGGCTGCGCTACCGCCATCGACTTCGCTGTGACCGTTGCCTGACCCCTTACGAGGAGGATGTCGACTTGCCGCTCGCGTTCGTCGTGACGGCCGGCGACGCGGACGGCCCGGCCACGGCGGACGGCGAAGGGGACCCGCACGGCGCCCGCGAACTGGAGCCGGAGGATCTCTCGACGCTCGTCGCGGTCGACGGCGCCATCGACCTGTTCCGGCTGGTCCGCGAGCAGGTCGAGCTCAACGTGCCGATGAAACCGACGTGCGATCCGGCCTGCCGGGGCCTGTGCCCCCAGTGCGGAGTCGACCGGAACCGGGAGGCCTGCACCTGCTCCGGGGAGCGCGTCGATCCTCGCTGGGCCGGCCTGGAAGCGGTCCGCGAACGCCTTGCCGGTAGTCTGACCGGCTAGCCAATGAGCCAGGAAAGGAAATAGAAGGAATGGCCAATCCCAAACGGCGGCACTCGAAGGCGCGTCGGGACCGGCGACGGTCCCATGACGCCTTGAAGCGTCCCGCCGCCTCAATCTGTCCGAACTGCGGCGAAACCAAGCTGCCGCATCGCGCATGCAGGTACTGCGGTTACTACCGCGGGCGTGACGTGATCGACGTCGAGGACGTTCTTTAGCAGGCCGACGCCGGCGGCGCCGCGGTCCCGATGACGAATCGATCCCCTGCACCCGAGCCGACGGTGATCGCCGTCGATGCGATGGGCGGCGATCACGCTCCGCGGACGGTGGTCGAGGGGGCGCTCCTGGCCGCGCGGGAGAGCGGCCTTCGGTTGCTGCTGGTCGGCCGTCGGGATGCGCTGGAACGGGAGATCGAGGAACTCGAATCCGTCGCGGCCGACCTCGACCGGATCGAGATCGTTCACGCCCGCGAAGTCGTCGGCATGGGCGAGTCGGCGCTGGCGGTGCGCCGGAAACGGGATTCCTCGGTGCGGGTCTGCGCCCGCCTGGTCAGGGAAGGCCGGGCCGCGGCGATGCTGACGGCGGGAAACACGGGCGCCGCCCTTGTCGCCGGCAAGATGGTCATCGGCGTCGCGCCCGGAGTTGATCGACCGGCCCTGGCCGTCGCGCTGCCGCGCCGCGACGGCAGCACGATCCTGCTCGATGCCGGCGCCAACGTGGACTCCAAGCTCCATCAGCTCCGCCAGTTCGCGGTGATGGGGCACTACCTGGCTGAGAACCTCCTGCGCCTGGAGTCGCCGCGGATCGGTCTGCTTTCGATCGGCGAGGAAGTGGGCAAGGGAACGGAACTCGTCCGCGAGGTGTTCAAGGCGCTCGACGCCACGGGCCTCAACTTCGTCGGCAACGTCGAGGGCGGCGACGTGTTCAACGGCGCTGTCGATGTCGTCGTCTGCGACGGTTTCGTCGGCAACGCGATCCTCAAGAGCGCCGAGTCCCTGGGCGAGTTCGTGAGCGGACAGTTGCGCCAGGAGATGGGAAGCACGTGGCGGGCGCGGTTCGGCTATCTGCTGGCGCGGTCGGCTTTCGAGCGCTTCAAGCGCCGCCTCGACTACAGCGAGTATGGCGGCGCGCCGCTGCTCGGGCTCCGGGGCGGCTGCTTCGTTGCCCACGGCCGTTCCTCCGCGCACGCGATCCACAGCGCCGTGCGGCGGGCGGTAGAGTTCTGCGACGCGGGCATTCACCTCAAGGTCAGCGCGAAGCTCGCCGAGGTCGCGTACGAAACGCGCTCGAAGGCGGGATGACGAGGGATGACGGCGGAATGACGAACGGTTTGCAGGGACACTCCTCCAACGGGACGCTCCGGGTCCGGATCGCCGGCACGGGCCGCTCGGTGCCCGATCGGGTGCTGACCAACGCCGACCTGGAGCGCATCGTCGACACGTCGAACGACTGGATCATCGCGCGTACCGGCATCGAGGAACGCCGGGTCGCGTCCGACGAGGAGTACACCTCGGTTTTCGCCGTCGACGCCGCCCGCAAGGCGATGGAGATGGCCGGGGTCGAGGCGTCGGACGTGGACCTCGTCCTGATCTCGACAGTGACGCCGGACATGCCCTTCCCGGCCACGGCCTGCCTGGTGCAGGAGGAACTCGGTGCGAAGGACGCCACCGCGTTCGACCTGAACGCCGGCTGCACGGGGTTCGTCTACGGCCTCTCCGTGGCCCACCAGTACGTGTCGAGCGGCGCCGCCTCCACGGCCCTGGTCATCGGGGCCGAGTCGCTGACGAAGTACACGGACTACGAGGACCGTTCGACCTGCGTTCTGTTCGGCGACGGCGCCGGCGCGGTGGTGCTGCGCGGCGAGGACCCGCCGGGGCCCTCCAGCGAGAACGGGCTGTCGGGCATTCTCTCGGTGGCGATCCACAGCGACGGCTCGCTCGCTCACCTGCTCGAGATGCCGGGCGGCGGCAGCCGCAATCCCCCGAACCGGCCCGAGACCCTGGAGGCCCGCCTGCCCTTCATCCGGATGCTCGGCAACGAGACCTTCAAGGTCGCGGTGCGCACCCTGGCCGAGGTTTCGGGCGAGGTGCTCGAGGGCGCCGGGCAACGTCCCGAAGACGTCCGGTGGCTGATACCCCACCAGGCCAACCGCCGGATCATCGACGCCGTGGGCCGCAGGATCGACGTGCCGGCCGACCGCGTCTACGTCAACGTCGAGCGTTACGGCAACACGTCGGCCGCATCCATCCCGATCGCCCTCGACGAGTTGAACCGTGACGGCCGGATCGACACCGGCGACCTGGTCCTGATGGCGGCCTTCGGCGCCGGCCTCACCTGGGGCGCGGCCGCGGTGCGCTTCTGACGCTGGCTTGCCCGCGGGTTGCACGATGAGCGCGGTCGCGTACGTCTTTCCGGGCCAGGGCTCGCAGCGGGTCGGCATGGGCCGGGCGCTGGCCTCGGCCTTTCCCGAGGCGCGGGCGGTGTTCGAGGAGGCGGACGACACGCTCGGCTTCTCCCTGTCCGGGCTCTGCTTCGAGGGTCCCGAGGACGAGCTCCAACTGACCGCGAACACCCAACCGGCGATCGTCGCCATGTCCGTCGCGGTGCTGCGCTGCTACCTGGCGCGGGATCCTCGGCCGGAGGCCCCGGCCTTCGTCGCCGGTCACAGCCTGGGCGAGTACTCGGCTCTGGTGGCGGCCGGAGTCCTCGAACTCGCCGACGCCCTGCGGCTGGTGCGGGCCCGGGGGCAGGCGATGCAGCAGGCGGTGCCGGTCGGCGAGGGCGCCATGGCCGCGATCCTCGGGTTGAGCGAGGAGGAAACGGCAGCGGTGGCGGCAGAGGCGGCGAGCAACACGGGTGGCGTCTGCCAGCTCGCCAACCTGAACGCACCCGGACAGATCGTGATCGCCGGCGCGGCGGGAGCGGTCGGCAGGGCCGTGGAGCTTGCGGATGAGCGGGGCGCGCGGCGGGCGATTCCGCTGTCCGTGTCGGCGCCCTTCCACTGCGCTCTGATGGCGCCCGCGCGGGTCGCGATGGAGTCCCTGATCCGGGACGTTCCGATGGCGGATCCGGAGGTTCCGGTCGTCTGCAACGTGGATGCCGTAGAGGTCAAGACGGCGGCGGCGGCTCGGGACGCGCTGGTCCGGCAGATCGACGGCGCCGTGCGCTGGTCGGAGTCGGTGGCCCTCATGGCGGGCCTTGGCGTCGAGCGACTGGTCGAGATCGGACCGGGAAAGGTGCTCTCCGGGCTCGCCCGCCGTATCGAGCGCGGCCTGAAGGTTCAGGCGGTCGCCGAACCGAAGGACCTCGCCGCGTGAGCGTCTTCGACCTGACGGGCAGAACCGCTCTGATCACCGGCGCCTCGCGCGGCATCGGCCGCGCCGCGGCGGTGCTGCTGGCGCGGCAGGGCGCGCGCGTGGTGCTTGCCGCCCGCAACGAGGAACTCCTCGACGAGGTTGCCGGCGCGATACGAGCGGGCGGCGGCGAGGCCCATTCGATGGCGCTCGATCTCGGCCATCACGAGTCGATCCCCACCGCGGTGCGGGGGCTTCCCTCGGAGTTCGCGGCCGTCGACATCCTGGTGAACAACGCGGGCATCACCGCCGACAACCTGCTGGCGCGGATGACTCTGGAGCAGTGGCGGCGGGTGCTGGACGTGAACCTCACCGGCGCCTTCGTCCTGACCAAGGCGCTGGTCCGCGGCATGATGCGGCGCCGCCGCGGCCGGGTCGTGTCCGTGTCTTCGGTGGCCGGGGTGGTCGGCAACGCGGGCCAGACGAACTACGCCGCCTCCAAGGCCGGCCTGATCGGGTTCAGCAAGTCGCTCGCGCGGGAGCTGCTGAGCCGCGGGATCACGGTCAACGTGGTGGCGCCCGGCTTCATCGAGACGGACATGACCGCGGCCCTGCCGGACGGAGCGGGCGAGCGCTTCCTGGAGCAGCACGGCCTGGTCCGTCTGGGGACGGTGGACGACATCGCGGCGGCGGTGCTGTACCTGGCGAGCGACGAGGCGTCCTATGTCACGGGCGAGGTGCTGAGCGTCAGCGGTGGCATGACCTAGCGGAGTCGATCGCGGCCGAAGACCTTGCATTGGACGGATGGCCCCGGTGGTGGCATAGTCTTCCCTCTGCCCGCGGGTCCGAAACGCCAAACCTGCCTTTACCCTCGAGAGGAACCAGAATGTCCGTAGTCGAAAAGGTCAACAGCATCATCGTCGAGCAGCTCGGAGTCGATGCCGACGAAGTCACTCCGGAGGCCAGCTTCACTGACGACCTCGGTGCAGACTCGCTCGACATCGTCGAGTTGGTCATGGCCTTCGAGGAGGAGTTCGGTATCGAGATTCCGGACGAGGACGCCGAGAAGATCGGCTCGGTCAAGGAGGCCATCGACTACATTCAGGCTCACGGCTCTTCGAACTGACCGTCCGCTGGGTGCGCGGGTCTTCTGACCCGCTGCCGCCGAAGGCGGCCAGAAGAACGTACCGGCCGTCAGGCCGGCGCTGTTTTGGAGCAGATTCCTGGACCAATGAGCGACCGTAGACGCGTCGTCATTACCGGCGTGGGGCTGGTGTCTCCGCTTGGCGTGGGCACGGAGGCGACCTGGTCCGGCCTGATGGAGGGACGGAGCGGTGTCGGTCCGCTGACGCGGGTCGACGCCGACCTCTACACGACGAAGATCGCCGCGGAGGTGCGGGACTTCGACGCCGAGCGGTTCATGGAGCGCAAGGCGATTCGCCGGGTCGACCTGTTCATCCAGTTCGGCCTCGCCGCCGCGACGCTCGCCCACGAGGACGCGGGGCTTGTCATCGACGACGGCAACCGGGACCGCGTCGCCACCGTCGTCGGTTCCGGCATGGGCGGCCTGCCTCTGATCGAACACATGCACGGCATCTGGCGCGACCGCGGTCCGCGCCGGGTGTCGCCGTTCTTCATCCCCGGCCTGGTCGCGAACATGGCCTCCGGCCAGATCTCGATCCGCTTCGGCGCGCGTGGCCCGAACACCTGCCCGACGACCGCCTGCACGACCGGCCTGCACGGCGTCGGCGACGCGTTCCGGATGATCCAGCATGGCTATGCCGACGCCGCCTTCGCCGGCGGCGCCGAGGCCACGACATCCGACCTGGCGCTGGCCGGCTTCGGCGCGATGAAGGCGCTCTCGGTGCGCAACGACGAGCCGACCAGGGCGTCGCGGCCGTGGGACAAGGACCGCGACGGCTTCGTGCTCGGGGAGGGCGCCGGGATCCTCATTCTGGAGGAGCGTGAGGCGGCGCTCGAGCGTGGCGCCCACGTCTACGCCGAGATCGTCGGCTACGGCATGAGTTCCGACGCCTACCACGTCTCGGCGCCGGAGCCGGAGGGCGACGGCGCGGCCCGGGTGATGCTGGCGGCGCTCGACGACGCGGGGCTGGCGCCCGAGACGGTCGACTACGTCAACGCCCATGGCACCTCGACTCCGCTCGGCGACATCGCCGAGGTCCGGGCGGTCAAGCGCGTGTTCGGCGACCACGCCTACCGCTTGGCCGTGTCCTCGACCAAGTCCTCGACGGGTCACCTGCTGGGCGCCGCGGGCGGCGTCGAAGCCGGCATCCTGGCGCTGACCGTCGACCGCCAGGTGCTGCCGGCGACGCTGAATCTCGACGAAGCCGGCGAGGAGTGCGATCTGGACTTCGTGCCCCACGAGCCGCGCGAGGCGAAGGTCGACGTGGCGCTGACCAACTCCTTCGGCTTCGGCGGCACGAACGGCGCGCTGATCATGGCCAGGGCCTGACCGCGCACCGGCGCGGGGCCGGCGCCGGACTCCCATTTCAGAGATCGGTCAGATGGACTCAGCTTTCGTTCAGTTACGGTCAGCGAAGTAGCGTGCGAGACTCCACGTAATGCGCTTTCGAGGCTCCGGGTCCCGCTTGTCGCAACTGTTGAGACGCCACCCTGACGGACCGGACTTCGACGGCTCGTCAGGCACCCTGGACGACATGACCGAAGATGTCCGGCGGCGGCCATTCGCTCCGCGCGGTTCCGGCCGGCTCGGGCTGGTTCCAGGGCGCCGCAAGCGCGACGGTTGTCCTCGGAGGCGCCGACTCCGGTTCGGCGACTTCGAGTTCGACCCTGGCGCTCGGGAGCTGATCGGGCCGGCCGGCGTCGTCAGGCTGCAGCCGCAGCCCGCCAGACTCCTGGAGTTGCTGCTCGAACGAAGCGGCGACGTGGTGTCGCGAGAAACGGTGAGGCGCCACCTCTGGCGGGACAAGATTCACGTCGAGTTCGACCAGGGAATGAACACCTGCGTCAAGAGGATCCGATCGGCGCTGAACGACAGGGCGGAGGCGCCTCGCTACATCGAGACGCTGCCGCGACTCGGCTATCGATTCCTCGAGCCGGTGACCGAGATCGGCGGTGGCGGTGGCCTCCTCGGAATCCGGGGAGGAACTCACCGCGGCCGGTTCCGATTGACGATGCTCGCCATCCTTCTGGCGGTCGGGTTGGCGATCGGCATCGCCTCGCTGGCCGCCTGGCGCGCCTTCGTCCCGTCGCCCTGTTCGGAAACGGAAACCGCCACGCGACCCGGAGAGGCTTCGGTCCCCCGGGCGGCTTCCGGCCTCCGCGGCCCTCGCGGCGAAGTAGAGTAGCCGCTCCATGGCCGACCCGGATTACTCCACCTTTCCGCTCGGCAGGAAGGGCAACCGCTACCAGGACTTCGAGGAAGAACCTGGTCGCAAAGCGGCGGGTGGTCGCGTCGTGACGCTCGGACGCCGCTGCCGAGGATGCCGTCACACGCGAGGCAACGCGCAGCTAGGGCTAGGGCTAAGCTGAGCCAGGCGAGCGCGGCGCCAGGTTCGCCGTGGGCGCCACGTCCTCGCTCCAGCGAACGACGAGAGCGAACTGCTGTCCTTCGACCGTCACTACGAGCGGGTGGACGGTCTCGTGTGGAGAAGGCTCCGGCGCGAACCGGCCGGGTAGCGCACGGCCGGCCGCGGTTTCATTCGCACTTGAAGGCGGCGGTGTCGCTTCCGGGCATCGCGGTGCGTCCGGCTTGGTTCGTGTGGCTCCAGCGGTTTCCTTC
>JAPVWO010000288.1 GCA_027493375.1 Candidatus Multivorans thiocomprendens
AAGCGGACCGCGGTGGGGAAACTCTGGGGGAGAATGCCATGTCCCATCGCCGTTGGCTCGCTGAGTATGCCGCCGTCCGCGCTTCGGCGCTGTCGGCCTTCGTCCTGTTCCTTCTCGCCGGCCTGATCCTGGCCGCGCCGGCCGCCGCCCAGCTATGCGAGGGCGCGTCGTCGATCACCCGTCTGGGAGGCGCCAACAGGTTCTCGGCGCCGGTCGAAGACCAGGAGTCGCTGCAGGCGCTGTTCGTGAATCAGCGCGAGGAGATCCTCTCGCTGCTGGGGCAGGCGAACTGGTCGGGCGACCCGGACGATCTCTTTGCCGCCGTCGCCGCGTGGCGAGGCGTCACGTCGACCACCTTCGACCCCGGCCAGCGAGTCCAGTGGATGTTCTTCCGCGAGCGCGGCCAGACCCCGACGCTCGGCACGAACCTCTGCTGGGCGGGCGGCGAGGCGTTCGCGGCCTGGGAGATTCGTTTCAACTCGAACGGGCGCTGGTACTCGATGATCGTTCCCGAGTCCTGCGGCAACCTGGCGCTCCTCGCCGAGCAGCCGCTGCCGAAGGTGACCCTCGACCTGGACATCGGCGGCCTCTCCTGCAGCGACCGGACCTTCGACTTCCAGAGTTCCTGCGCCGACGGCGAGAGCGCCGTAACGGTCCGGATGCCGGACGGCGGCGAGCGTTCGGCGGCCTCGGGCGGCGCGTCCTTCCCGTTCACCGCCGAGGGCGACTACACGGTCACCGCGACCTGCTCCGCGATGTCGTCGCGTGGCGACCGGCTCGAGGACTCGGTCAGCAACACGATCGCCGTCGGCTGCCCGAGCTGTAGCGTGACCGCCGCGCCGGCCGAGGTCGACCTGGGCGAGTCGTCCACGTTGACGGTGGCGCCGAACGCCGGCCATGGCGCGGAGGTGTCACGGGTCCTGCTCGACGGGCGGCCGCTCGCGTCGCCGTACACCCGGGAGATGGCCCACGACGGAGCCGACGCCTTCACCCATACCGTGACCGTCGAGACCAGCACCGGCCAGAGCGCCCAGTGTTCGACCGGGATGAAGGTCGCGCCGACGGTCACGATGTCGATCGAGCCGGACCGGGTGCTGGTCCGCCAGACCGCCGTCGTCACGGTGGCGCCGGAGAACGGCAGCGGGGCGCCGGTGACGGTCACACTGGACGGCCAGCCGCTGGACCAGCCCTACCAGCGCGAGGTCGTTCACGCGACCGATGGCGAGTTCACACACACGGCGATGGTGGAGAACGCCGGAGGTAGCAATGAGGCCTCCGCGACGATGAAGGTCGATCGGCGGTGGACCCTGATGCCGACCCTCAGTTCGCTGAGTGGAGACGACGTGCACATCTCGGTGCTCGGTCCGGACACGCGGGACCGGCTCAAGGCCTGCGTGGACGGCGTCGGCGTCGGGCTTGCCGCCGAGTATCGCCTGAGCTATCCCGTGGGACTCATGTTCGGGGCGAACACGATCAACTGCGAGGTCGACTGGTGGCTGCACCCGGGCGGCCGGACCGGTTACGCCGGCGCGGACATAGAGATGAAGAAGTTCTTCGTCGGGCTTAACTTCCACCTGACCCGTCCTGGCAGCCGCGTGGACTGGTGGCTCGGTCCCGTGATCGCCCAGCTCGACTACAGCTCGCCGTCCCTCGTGCCGACCGGAATGGATGGCGCGTCGGTGGACGCCGTCTATCGTCCCGAGTGGCCCGGCGAGACCGTTCTCGGCGCCAACATGGGACTGAAGATCCCCTTCAAGACGGATTGTCCGGTCGGCCTGTATCTCGGCGCCTTCTGGTTCGACTCCTCGATGAAGGCGAAGAGTTCGGAGATCCGCGGCGAGGACGGGGCTCTCGCGCCCGCGTTCGAGCTGCGCAAGACGCCGGTCTACGTCAAGGCTGGAATCTCGATCGAGTTCTGACGGTTTCAGCAGTCCGTGCCGGAGGGGAGTGCGCCGCGGTGTTCCGCCGCGTACGATTGACTGAGGAACCCAGCGGGGACTTGCCGTGAAGAGGACGGAACTGGAAGAACGCTACGGCGCACGGAACTACGCGCCGCTGGACATAGTGATCGACCGCGCCGAGGGCGTTTGGGTCTGGGACATCGACGGTCGCCGCTACCTCGACTGCCTCGCCGCCTACTCGGCGGTCAACCAGGGGCATTGCCATCCGCGGATCGTGGATGCACTGGTTCGGCAGAGCCGGAAGGTGGCGGTCACTTCGCGGGCCTTCCACAACGCCGAACTCGGGGCGTTCTTCCGGGACGTCTGCGAACTGACCGGCTTCGAGCGGGCGCTGCCGATGAACACGGGCGCCGAGGCGGTCGAGACCGCGATCAAGCTGGCCAGAAAGTGGGCCTACACGCGCAAGGGCGTGCCTGCCGGCGAGGCCGAGATCCTGGCGTTCGCCAACAACTTCCACGGTCGCACGACGACGATCGTGGGCTTTTCGAGTGAAGCGCAGTACCGCGATGGATTCGGTCCATTCACGCCCGGTTTCGAGCTGCTGCCGTTCGGCGACGCCTCCGCGGCAAGGGCGGCGGTGGGCCCGGACACGGCCGCGGTGCTGGTCGAGCCGATCCAGGGCGAGGGCGGAATCGTCGTGCCGCCGGACGGTTACCTCGGCGAGCTGCGTGAGGTCTGCAGCGAGCGGAACGCGCTCCTGATCGTCGATGAGATTCAGTCCGGCCTGGGGCGTACGGGACGGATGTTCGCGCATGAGCACGACGGCATCCGGCCGGACGTGATGCTGCTCGGCAAAGCGCTCTCCGGCGGTCTGTATCCCGTGTCGGTGGTCGTGGCGGACGCTGAGATCATGGACGTGTTCCAGCCAGGCGATCACGGTTCCACCTATGGCGGCAATCCCGTGGGGGCGGCGGTGGCGCGCGCGGCGCTCGCGGTGCTGCGGGAGGAGCGGCTGGTCGAGAACTCGGCCCGGCTCGGCGAGCACGCTCTGGGCCGGTTGCGGAGCGTCCGCTCACCGCTGGTGCGCGAGATCCGTGGCCGCGGACTGTGGATCGGAATCGAACTCCATGAATCCGCCGGCGGGGCCCGTCCGTATTGCGAGAAACTGGCTACTCAGGGACTGCTGTGCAAGGAGACACACGACCACGTGATTCGGTTCGCGCCGCCGCTGGTGATCGGGCGGGAGGAACTGGACTGGGCGCTGGACCGGATCGAGGAGGTGCTTCAGCCTTGACCGGCGGCGGGAGAAGCGCCGACGAGCGGGTGCGGGCGATCCGCCGGCCCCATCCGAAGCTGCTGCGGTACTACTTTCTCTTCTCGCTGATCACCGGACCGGCGTTCCCCGTCGTCTTCACGATCCTGTTCCTGCGCTATCGCACGTTGAGGTATCGCTTCGACGACGAGGGCGTGACGATGAGTTGGGGCGCCGTGTTCAAGCGCGAGATCAGCCTCACCTACAGCCGCATCCAGGACATCCACGTGCAGAGCAACGCGGTCGAGCGCTGGCTCGGTCTTTCGCGCCTGCTGGTTCAGACCGCGAGCGGTTCGGCGAAGGCCGAGATGAAGATCGAAGGCCTGCTCGAGCTGTCGGCGGTCCGCAACTTCATGTACAGCCGGATGCGCGGCGCCCGGACGGCCGTGCCGGCCGCCGCCGGCGCGCTTCCCGCTCCCCCTGCCGGCGACGATGCCGCCGCTCTCGCCTCGACTCTCCGGGAGATCGCCCGCGAGGTCGCGGCGATCCGGAGCGCACTGGAGCGTGGGCGATGACGACCGGCAGCAGCGAAGGCGCGCCCAGCGGCCGGATGCCGGCGGGCCTGAAGCGTCTGCTGCTCAGGCTGTTCCGCGTCGACGAGCGGCCCGAGCCTCCACCCGGATCGCCGGAGTCCCTGCGCACCTTTCGCGCCTCGCCGCGGTTCTTCCGGTACAGCCTGCTCAAGTGGGGCCTGGGACAGGCGGGCGCGCTGTTCGGCCTGGTGGTGTCCACGCTCGGCTTCCTGCCGATCGCGTTCTGGGCGGACGAGGGCTTCGAGTTCCTGGAGTTCGGACCGTGGACCGACTTCACCAGGGCGTTGGGGCCGCTTCTGTTCGTCCTGTTCCTCGTCCAGTTGGTGGGGTCTCTCGCCGTGTTGCGCCTGGGCTACGAGATGCGCTGGTACATGGTCAGCGACCGGGCCCTTCGCATCCGCTACGGCGTCTACGGCGTCAGGGAGCAGACGATGACGGTCGTGAACATCCAGAACATGGCGGTCAAACGCGGGCCGTTGCAGCGCCTGTTCGGGATCGCCGACCTGGAGATCCGTACCGCCAGCGGCGCCGGGTCGGACGACGACGAGGACAGCCTGAGCCGGGGCCTGTTGCAGGGCCTGGACAACGCGGAAGAGTTGCGCAACCTGCTGCTGGCGTCGCTGCGCCAGAGCCGGGACGCCGGTCTGGGCGATCCCGACGACAATGCGGCCGGGATCGTGGTCGAGGACGAGCGGGTCGTGGAGGCGGCCACGACCTGGGGACGGGACGATCCCGCCAGGCCTCCTTCGTCCCGCGGCGCGGGCGACGATTCCGTTCTGGCCGCTGCCCGCCAACTGCTCGCCGAGTGCCGCGAGCTACGGGCGGCGGTCGGCCGGGCCGAGGGGTGAGGCGTTGCTCGGCGCCGTAGGAGTGTCGTCCCCGCGGCCGGGCGCCGCGGTTGGCTCATACTTCCGGCATGCCGGAGCTTCCCGACGTCGAGGTCTACTGCGAAGCGCTTGAGCAGCGGGTCGCGGGCCGCGAACTCGTCCGCGTCCGCCTGCGGAGTCCGTTCCTGCTCCGTTCCGTGCGCCCGCCGCTGTCCGAGGCGGAAGGGCGCACGGTCGTCTCCGTGCGCCGGGTCGGCAAGCGGGTCGTCTTCGTTCTGGAGGGGGAGTTGTTCCTCGCCATCCACCTGATGGTCGCCGGCCGGTTCCGCTGGGCCGGACCGTCGGCGAAGGTGCCGGGCCGCGTGGGGCTGGCCGCGTTCGACTTCGGCTACGGCACGCTGCTGCTCACCGAGGCGGGGAGCAAGCGCAGGGCGGCGATGCACCTGGTCGCGGGTGAAGACGGCCTGGCTGCCTTGGACCGGGGCGGGCTGGAGGTGCTGCACGCAGGCCCGGAGGCGTTCAGGGCGCGGCTTCAGGCGGAGAACCACACGCTGAAGCGGGCGCTCATCGACCCCCGCCTGTTCAGCGGTATCGGCAACGCCTACTCGGACGAGATCCTGCATCGCGCGCGCCTGTCGCCGATGCGCTGGACCACCCGGCTGAGCGACGAGCAGGTCGACCGGCTGTACGAAGCCTCCGTCGCCGTCCTGACGGAGTGGACGGAACGCCTCAGGGCGCAGGCTGGCGGTCGATTTCCCGCGAAGGTGACCGCCTTCCACAAGGAGATGGCGGTCCATGGCCGCTACCGCGAGCCGTGCCCGCGTTGTGCGGCGCCGGTGCAGCGGATCGTGTACGCGGAGAACGAGTGCAACTACTGCGCGCGCTGCCAGACCGGCGGCCGGCTGCTCGCCGACCGGGCACTTTCGCGGCTGCTGAAGAAGGACTGGCCGAGGACGGTCGAGGAACTGGAAGAGCGCTTGGGCGCTGGCGCCGGGGAGACGGCCGGCTGATGGGCGTTGCGCCCGAGTTGTCGGGGCTCACCGACTGCCATGCCCATCTGTGCGATCGCTCGTTCGCCGGCGACCTGGGCGACGTGCTCTCGCGAGCCCGCGACGCCGGAGTCGAGGCAGTCGTCGCGGTCGGCGAGACGCGAGCCGACGCGGAGCGGAATCTCGAGTTGGCGGCGGCCTATCCCGGCGTTGTGCGACCGACCGCCGGCCTCTATCCGACCCGTCTCGATCTGGAGGAAGCGGAACGGATCGCCGAGTTGATCCGGCGGGAGCGCTCACGGTTGGTGGCGATCGGCGAGGTCGGCCTGGATCGCTGGAAGGTGCGCGACGACCGCGACCTCGCGGTGCAGCGCGAGATCTTCGCGTCGTTCATCGACCTGTCCATCGAAGTCGATCTGCCGCTGAACGTCCACTCGCGCTCCGCGGGACATTACGCCATCGACCTGTTGCGAGAGCGGGGGGCGAGGCGGGTGCAACTTCACGCCTTCGACGGCCGCGCCGCGCGGGCCGGGCCGGCGGTGGAAGCGGGCTACTTCTTCTCCGTACCGCCTTCCGTGGTGCGTTCGCCGCAGAAGCAGAAACTCGTCCGGCGTCTGCCGCTGTCCTGCCTGCTGCTGGAGACGGACAGCCCCGTGCTGGGGCCGGAGCGAGACCAGCGCAACGAACCGGCGAACGCGGTCGTGTCGCTCAGGGCCATCGCGGAGATCAAGGCCCTGC
>JAPVWO010000289.1 GCA_027493375.1 Candidatus Multivorans thiocomprendens
GCGATCTCATCGAGGGTCGCGAACAACGCCTCGGCCGCCTCCTTCAGGGAGTCCTCCTCCCGAACCATGACGTTGGCCGTCAGGACACCCGGTTCGTTCAACTGAAGAGCGGACGCGAAGACCGATGCCGCCAGCCCCGGCTCGACCAGGTTCCTGTACAGCCGCCCGGCCGGCTCGACGCCGAGGATGTGGCTGAGCACCTCGACCGCGGCGTACTGCTCATGGGCGCCGGGCGGCACGTGGTAAACGGCCATCACGAGCTGCGTGTCGCCGACCCGCCGCAGGGTCACCCTCCGCTCGCCGTCCTGCGCGGGCTCGGCGGTGTAGGTGTCGAAGAGCGTGTTCGCGCCGGTGCGGTCGGGGCGCGGAATGGGACCGAACTTCTCCGCCACCAGTTCGAGCGCGCGGTCGACCTCGAACCGCCCGGCGACGACCAGGATCGCGTTGTCCGGCTGGTAGTACTTCCGGTAAAAGGCCTGCAGCCGCTCGATCGGCACGTTCTCCAAATCCGCCCGCGCGCCGATCGTCGAGTTGCCGTAGTTGTGCCAGTCGAAGGCAGCGGACATGACCCGCTTGCGGAGCACGCCCATCGGCTGGTTCTCGCCGCTTTCCCATTCGTTCCGCACCACGGTCATCTCCGACTCGAGGTCTTCGGCCGAGATGAAGGAGTTGACCATCCGGTCCGCCTCCAGGTCGAGCGCCCACTCCAGGTTCTCATCCGTGGCCGGGAAGGTCTCGAAGTAGTTCGTGCGGTCGAACCAGGTCGTCCCGTTCGGAAACGCGCCGTGCTCCGTCAACTCGGCCGGAATGTCCGGGTGGTTCGGCGTTCCCTTGAACACCAGGTGCTCCAGCAGGTGCGCCATCCCCGTCTCGCCGTAACCCTCGTGGCGTGAGCCGACCAGGTAGGTGATGTTCACCGTGACCTGCTGCTTGCTCTGGTCCGGGAACAGGAGGAGCCGAAGGCCGTTTTCCAGGCGGTACTCGGTGATCCCTTCCACCGACGCCATCCTGGTGACGCCGTGCGGCAGATCCTGGGCCAGTGCGGGCACTACCGAGAGCAGCCAGACGAGAAGGCCGGCAAGCAGTCCGGAAGCGTGTCTGTTCGTCCACTTCATCGATGTGTCTCCCAAGGGCAGGGGCGGCTTGTTCCGCGCGTTGAACGTTCGGGCGAGGGGAGATTACCTACGGTAGAAACGCAAGCGTGCCCCGATTGTTCCGCGGCAGGCGCGGAACGCGCCACTCGGGTTCCCTCTACCGTCCGGCCCGGGTGTCCAGGCTGACGCTCTTGAGCAGCGCAAAGACCGGGGAACCGACCGCGAGGCCCAGTTCGGCCGCCGACGCTCGCGTGATCCGCGCCCGCAGACGATGCGAACCGAGATCGACCGTGGCCTCGGCGAACGCGGTCGACTCGTCCTGCCGCAGCGACACGAGGACCCCGGACAACACGTTGCGGATGCTGGTCGGCGACGGGCGCTCCGTGGCGAGCGAGACGTCCCGGGAGCGCACAAGCAGCCGTGCCGACTCGCCGACGGCGAGGTGCTCGATCCGCGGCACGCTGAGCCGCTGGCCGTCGAGGTCGAGCCAGGTCAGGCGGTACTCGTCGTCGTGGGCGCTGACTCGCGCCTCAAGCACCGCCGCCGCCTGGAAGCGCTCGGTGAGCGGCGCGAGGTCGAGCTGCTCCAGCACTTCGACGGTGCCGCCGAACGCCCGGGCCCTGCCTTCGGCAAGGACCAGGACGCGGTCGGCGAGCAGCGCCACCTCGTCGACCGCATGGCTGACATAGAGGGTCGGAATGCCGAACCGCGGATGCAGCGCCAGCAGGTACGGCATGATCTCGGCCTTCCGCCGCCGGTCGAGCGCCGACAGGGGTTCGTCGAGCAGCAGCAGGCGCGGCCGGCTGAGCAGCGCCCGACCGAGGGCGGCCCGCTGGCGCTCGCCGCCGGAAAGGGTGTGGGGCCGCCGGTCGAGCAGCGGTCCCAGGTCCAGGGCATCCACGACGTCGCCGCGGGTGATCGACGCCGCGACGCCGGGTTCCGGCGTACTCCGCCGGTCCGCGTAGCCCAGATTGCCTTCGACATCGAGATGCGGAAACAGGCGGCCATCCTGGAACGTGCAACCGACGGGGCGACGGTACGGCGGGACCGCGACCCCGGCTTCGCTGTCGAGCCACACGTCGCCGTTCAGGGCGATGCGGCCGCGGCTTTCCGTCTCGAACCCGAGCAGCGACCTCAGGAGGGTCGTCTTGCCGCTCCCCGAAGGACCGAATACGGCCGTCACGCCCGCCGCCGGGATCGCCTGTTCGACCTGGAGATCGAAGCCGCCGAATGCGACCCGGACGTCGACTTCGAGCCGAGCCTCCAGCGCCGGCGAGGCCGCGGAACGGCTACCGGCAGTCCTCGCGCTGCCCATGGCGTCATGTTCAGGCGACATGAACCGGCAGCCTCCGGTTGAAGACGTAGACGAACACGAGCACCACGAACGCGAACAGCAGCAAACCGGCGGCAAGCGTGTGCGCCTCCGCGTAGCGCAGCGTCTCGACGTGTTCGTAGATGGCGATCGAGATGACCCGCGTCTTGCCGGGGATGTTGCCGCCGACCATCAGCACGACGCCGAACTCGCCGATCGTGTGGGCGAAGGTCAGGACCGCCGCGGTCAGGAACCCGCGCAGCGAAAGCGGCGCCGCCACGGTCAGAAAGGCATCGAGGGGCGAGGCGCGAAGCGCGGCAGCGGCCTCCAGGGGACCCCGGCCCAGCGACTCGAAGGCGGCCTGGAGCGGCTGCACCATGAACGGCAGCGAGTAGACGACGGAAGCGATCAGAAGGCCCGTGAACGAGAACGTGAGCGTCGTGTCCGTGACCTCCACCCAGAGCCCTCCCAGCCAGGACCGGGGGCTCATCAGCAGCAGGAGGTAGAAGCCCAGCACGGTCGGCGGCAGCACCAGCGGCAGCGCGGTCACCGCTTCGACCACCGGCTTCAACCGCGAGCGGGTACCGGACAGCCACCAGGCAAGCGGCGTTCCGAGAACCAGCAGCACCGCGGTCGCCGACGCCGCGAGCTGCAGGCTGAGCCACAGCGGGCCTAGTTCGGGCATGTCTGTCGCGGCCGCTCCGTCTTCGTCAGGGCCGCAAGGCGCCCGCCGGCATGGCGCAGGCGGCGATCCGTTTCAGTTCGACGCGGTCGAACCAGGCGCCGCCCAGGTTCGCGCCGTCCCGGGCCGCCCGGACGCGGACCGCTCCGACGGAGGCGGGGATGCACTTCGTCACCGCCCGGCACTCCCAGGCGCCGGTCG
>JAPVWO010000029.1 GCA_027493375.1 Candidatus Multivorans thiocomprendens
CAGCGTCTTCCCGTGTCGTCAGGTCAAGTCCTTCCTCCTTGACGGTCCCGGAGTTCAGTTCTACGACTTGGCGAACGCATTGCTGCGCGACGTAGGGCGAGTCGATGGGCCAGTCCAGTTCCTCGCGGAGATACATCACGAGTTGGTCGAAGCGGCGGATGCGGCGGAGGCGTTCGCGGTGGTCGGTCGACATCGGCTCAGCCCTCGTTCAGTTCCATCCAGCACACTAGGCGCTGCTTGACTCCTAGGGGGGCGTCCACGCGCTTCAGGTAGCGGTTCTTGATGTGCCGCTCGACCTGCTTGCGGATGTCGAGCAGCGTCTTCTCCTCCGTAGCAAGACGGCGGCGCGTCGTGGGCTTCGAGCGGATGCTGGCGATGATGTCGGCGGGTTCCGCCAGAATCGCCTCGCGCTCAAGGTCGTAGAGATACCAACGGGTTGTGCCGGCATCCTCGGTGAACTCGTTCTTCTCCTTGTCGAGTGCCGGGAGCGTGTAGCAGAAGAAGACCCCGCGGACTCCCTTGGCCGGGCGCTTGCGGCCGCTGAAGATCGAACCGGGGAAGCCCGAGAGGCGTTGCTCCAGGTCGGGATCTTCCTGAAGGAGCGCCTGGTACTCGAGGTGCATGTCCTCCACCTGGTTCCGAGTCCCCTCGTAGGCGTGGTTGAAGTCCCTCAGCGCCTTGTAGTCGTCCTCCGGCGTCAGGAGCTTCTTCCCTTCGATGCCCAGGGTCTCCGAAATGAGCAGCGTCTTCTGCGTGACCCTGGTGTAGAGCGAAAGGAGCTTGTTCAGCTCGGCGGGCGGCAGGAAGTTCCAGAACCAGACCTTGCCTCGGGAGGCCGCCGTTTCCGGGTTGTCGGCCACGAGGCGTTTCTCGATCTCAGGGTTCATGCGACGGTCCACCCGGCCGATTCGCTGCATGAGGCGCACGGGGTTCCAGTGGATGTCGTAGTTGATCATCCGCGAGGCGTCCTGGAGGTTCAGGCCCTCGGAGAGAACGTCGGTGGAGATCAGCACCCGGATCTCGTCGGCGCCGCGCTCGGCGAGTTCGGGGGAGGAGAGACCGTTGTAGTAGGGGGAGAAGCGCTGGATGACGTCGGCGCGGTCCTTCTTCGTGGCGCTGTCCACCTGCTCGACGCCGTCGATGCCGGCCTCCTCCAGGCGTCGCCTCAGATAGCGGGCGGTGTCGGCAAACTCGGTGAAGATCAGCACCTTCTCGTCGGCCAGTGGCTTCGACTTCAGCAGCTGGATGAGCTTCCTGGCCTTGTCGTCGTGTGTCGGTTCGAAGCGTCTGGCTTCGTCGAGGAACTGGGCGATCTGGTCGAGATCGAGGAAGGTCTCCGACAGCATCTCCTCGACCTTGTAGTCTTTCCGGTCGAGCCGTTCTACCGCGTCGAGCATTTCCTGGGGAACGACGTCTTCGTCCTCGGCGTCCTTGTCGTCCTCGCCCCAGAGGTCGAGGCGGCGTTGGGCGGACAGGCCAAGCACCTCGGTGTTCTGTGCCCTCCACCGCTCGAGCCGCTTCTTCTCGGCGTCGCTTTCGCTGTGGACCTTGGCGAAGGCCAGCAGCTTCTTGAGCAGCCGCTCGCAGGAGAGCTCGAAGGCAGCGATGGAACTCTCGAAGCGTTTCAGGAAGTTCGTCCGAATGAGGCCGACGACCTGCTTCTGGCGGTTCTCCTCAAACGGGTCGATGTTCTGGTCGGGGCCGATGTACCAGTGCAGGGGGTAGTACAACGGAAGCGTGAAGAGAGGGTTCTCCTTGGCGAAGGCCTTCTCGATCAGGTCGAGCATCCTCTCGTAGGTCTTGCGAATCGAGTAGGCGGCCACCTGGGGATCCCTCCGTTGGGGGAAGGCGGTCGCCTCACCATGCTCCCGGAGCTGGCTTTCGCGCGCGTACGAGCGGCTCCGTTGGACAACGAGCCGGCGGAAGATCTCGTCGCTGACGAGGATCTCCTGAGCGTTGGCCATGTGCTCGGCGGCGCCCGCTCCGTCAGGCCCCACGCGCTCGCGGAACGTCCTCTCCATCTGGTTGAAGTGCGCTCGGAGGTTGTTCACGCCTAGCGTGCGCGCGAAGTACGCCTCGTTGCGGCGAGTGAAGAGTTCGGTCATGTGGCGGAAGTCGGTCAACCGGTTGTTGATCGGCGTGGCAGTCAGCAGGAACAGCGTCTTGGGACGCTTGGCGCTGTCGAGTAGGTCGAACAACTGGTAGTAGCGCGACGGTGCGACCCCTTCGTCGGGGTCGCCGCGCCGGCCGGGATTGCGGAAGTGGTGCGCCTCGTCGATGACGACAACATCAGCGAGTTCCGCGATGCGCTCGAGACGCTCCGGGAAGTCACCTCCGCGCCCGAGGTCCGTGTGGTTGAAGACGGCCAGGTTGCTGAAGTCGGCGCCGGCAGCGCCTCCGATATGCCGAAGCCACTCTTGGAGGTGAGGCTTCCAGACCGCTTCCCGCGCCGCTTTCGGCGCGAACAGAGCGACGCGCTTTCCCTCGTGGATGACGAGGCGTTCGATCAGCATCAAGCCGACGAAGGTCTTGCCGAGGCCCACGCCGTCGCAGAGGAACGCTCCCCCGTGTTGCCGGGCAATCTTCATCAGTGCCCGGTAAGCCTCCTGCTGGTAGCGGTCCAGCAGCGGGAACATGAGCGAGCGTGCTTCGTCCCACTCGGTCGCGGTCAGTTCGTGGCCCTTGAAGAACTCCTGCAGGGCCTTGGCGTAGACGTCGAACGGCGAGTACGCATGGGTGTGCCGGGCGATCGTCCCTATGACCGCCTCGCTGACCCCCGTTGCCTCGTCCCAGTGGGTCTCGAACCACTCCTGGAGCTGCGTGACTTCTCGCGCACTCTGCACCTGGACGTTCAGTTCGACGTTGTTGGTCAGGCTTGGCCGCGTGAAGTTGCTGGAGCCGACCAGCGCCTGGGCGCCCATCACCTCGAACTTGGCATGGGTGATGTAGGCCTTGGCGTGAAACTTGGCCTTGTCGTAGGCGCGGCACTCGATCTGCCCGGAGCGGATCGCCGCCAGGATCGCCGGGACACCCTGCAGAAAGGGGTTGGGCTCCTTGGCCTCTTCGACGCTCTCGTCGAGCTTGGCGACGGTTTGCGACTGCACCGCGTCGAGGATTGTCCTTCGAGTGCGGGCCGTGGTCTCCGCCCCCATCAGGATCCTGATCTTGTCGAGGTCCTGCCACCTTCCATCCAGGGCGAGCAGAGCGCCGATCTCGAAGTAACCGGTGGCGATATCGAAGGCCTTGGAGATTGGGGCCCATTCCTGCAAGTAGCGGAGCCCGGTCCACCCGGAAACACTGTTGTCGACGATGAAGAGGTCGCGGCCCTTGCTGTCAGCGGTCATGGCGCCACCGCTCCAGCGTCATGCCGGGCGGCGCTTCGTGTGGGGGCTTGGCTCACGATGCGACTCTTGAGCGCGCAACGTTACCGAAGCCACCGGCCGCGATTTGACGCCGGGCTCCGAGTGGTTGGAGACGGTGGGCAACGAGCCTGCATGCCTCGCCCTGCAAGGTCACGGCCAGTCGGCCAGTGCTCTGTCTACGTCCTCGCTGGTGATGGCCTCCGCGTCGGCACGGGCGGCGAGGCCGTGTCGTCTCCGCCCTTTCGGACGGGAGTGACGTTGCTGTAGCCGCGCCGAGCGAGCTCCGACAGGGCGCTGCCCAGGCTGCTGCCCCTTCGTGAAGCCAGCGCCTTGGCCGCGGCCAGCACGTCGCCGTCTATGGTCACCGTAACGCGCACGCAGCGCATCATGACATCAGGGAGTGGTTCGCGGTCCGGCTGCGAATTGTCGCAGGATGTGAGACACTTGCGACGGTGGAGATTCGGCACGAGGGCCTGCGCCAGTCTGCTCTGACGGGCTCGCGTCGCGGGATTCCGGCGGCAATGGCGAGCAAGTTGCGGCGCATTCTCTCCGATCTGGAGAGCGCGGGCTCGTGACAACGATGGTTGATCCGGCCCATCCGGGGTAGACGCTGCGCGAGTGCATCGCCGGCGAGGGCCTCACCGTAACGGGCGCGGCGGAGAGGCTTGCCATATCGCGCGCGACGCTCCATCGCCTGCTCGCGGGCCAGACGGGGATCACCGCCGCGCACGCGCTGTCGTTCGAGCGTTGCGGCTGGTCGAACGCCGAGTTCTGGATGCGCCGTCAAGCCGCCTATGATCTTGCGTTGGCTCGCCGCGAGTCAGCCGCCTGAGATAGCGGGCCTGGACCGTGCTTCTGAATGAGTGACGGGATCTCGTACCGTCCCAGCTTCCCGGGGGTGCTGGCGTTTCTGCGGAGAAACCTGCCCTACCAGCGCGGGCGCGTGCTGACGTAGGCCGGGTCGTCCGTCAGTTGGACGACCTGGCCTGTCTCGATCTCGATCTTCCAGATCTCCCAGTTCCCGGAGCGGTCCGACTCGTGGCCGTCGGGTGAGACGGCGGGCCGGCGGTGACGGTGTTCGCGGTCGGTAAGCGCCGTGTAGGTGCCCTGGCCGTAGCCGTCGAAGCGGATGATCGCGATCTCCATCCGGCGTTCGCCGTTCTCGGGCTCGTCTTCGGCCTGGAACAGGACGGCGCGGCCGAGGCCGACACCGTTGCCGACCCCCAGCGTCGTCGTGTTCGAGGCGTCGATCTGGCGGCGGTCGTTCAGCTCGAGGATCAGTCCCTTGTTGAAGCCATCGCCCTCAGGACAGTTCCGGGCGTAGACGAGCTGCCGGGTAATCGGCGAGATGCTGGCGTGGTGGACGGCGCAGCTCTCGACCTCGCGCAGCACTTCCCGCTCGCCGGTCGCGAGATCCTCGCGGAAGATGCGGGCGCCGGCCTCGACGCCGGCTTCGGCGTCGGTGAACTCGGCGTAGACGACGTTCTTGAGGTCGAACGTGAGGGATGGGTGGTCCAGGTGCTGTGGGACGCCCTTCCGCACCAGACGCACGCCGCTGCCGTCGCCCTCCATGATCCAGATGTCGGCGCCGCCGTAGAAGCCGGGGATCGTGGGCGTGGCGCCGGTGTTCGCGAAGCGCTGAAAGACGATCGGCGCCGTGAACTCGGGCTCCGTCGCCGGCGGCGAAGCGGCGGCAGCTTCACCCGATGGCGACTCCCCGTTGGCGCCGCAGCCGAGCGCCGTCGCCGCGAGAGTGAGAAGCGCGACGATGGCGGCCGGCGAGCGGTGACGTCCGACCGCCCGCGGACGGGCGCTCGGACCGTGACGCTGGTGACGGGCGGACGCGCCACCAGGGTTCACTGGCCGGCGGGACCCGCCGGGGTCGCGGCCTTCGCGGCGGCGCTGTCGGCGGCGACGTAGTCGATGAAGCCGATCAGCATTTCGTCGGTCGACTCGGCGCCCCAGGTCACGTCGACCGTCGGGTCCGGGTTGATCCAGAGGTTGACCAGCTCCTTCTCGACTTCCTCCGGCTTCGCGAACCAGAGGCCGACACGGGTCCTGTCGGTCGCGGCCGTGCCGGTCGGGTGATAGTGGAAGTCGCCGATCAGGTCCTGGCCCTTCGGCAGCAGGCGACCGGTGCCGTGCGGGAAGTGCTGGGGCGCGAAGCCGGCGGCCCAAGCGCCGACCCAGCCTTCCTGGACCGGGTTGTTCTCACTTGCCCGCCAGAGGATGAAGTGGTGAAGCACCGTGCGGTCGCCGGCCTGGACCTCGACCGCGCGAATCCAGCGATCCTCCTCGAAGCCGGTCTTGATCGGTATGTCGAGGAACTCGTCCGGTCCGTCGGCGGCGACCTCGTGGGGATCGAACTCGAACACCCAGTCCGGCTCGCCGAACGTCCACTCGCTGGCCTT
>JAPVWO010000290.1 GCA_027493375.1 Candidatus Multivorans thiocomprendens
CAGAGGAGCCTCCACCGCCGAACTCCTGCAGGCCGGCAGGTGGACCGACGAGAGAACCGCGATCCGCTACGCCGCCAACGAACTCGCCGCGAACGGCGCTGTCGCACGGTACTTCGAGGACGACGGCGGTCAGCCCGACCCGCTCTAACTCGATCAGTTCGAATCGCCGTCGCCGGCGGTCCAGCTCGGCAGGGACGCCGGATCGATCCCCAGTGAGGCAAGCGCGCCAGACCACGCGCCTACCGGATCGCCGGAGAACACGATGGACTCCTCGACCGGCGCCGTCAGCCAGTCGCCGCGGCTGATCTCCTGCATCAACTGACCCGGTGCCCAGCCCGCGTGACCCAGGAGCAGCCTCATCCGGTCCGGCGCGCTGCGGGCGAGCGTGCGCAGCGCGAGGATGTTCTGCGTGGCTCCGACACCCGGAGCGATCTCCGTGATGCCGTCCCGATCCAGGCCGGTCAGGCCGTCGAGAGACAGCAGCACCGTGCCGACCTCGGGCTGCACCGGACCGCCGACGAAGGCCACGACTTCCGAGCCGCCGGACCACTCGATGTCCAGTTCGCGCAGGACCTCGTCGACCTTGAGCTGGCTCGGCCGGTTGACGACGAAGCCCAGACTGCCGCCCTCGCCGCCGTCCTCGTGGGCCGCGAGCAGCACGACCGCGCGGAAGAAGAACGGATCGAGAACCTGAGGCATGGCGACCAGCAGTGTCGGCGTCTCGAAGTCGTCCACCCCCGACATGAGCGCGACTCTACATGCGGCCGCCGGCCGTGGCTGACTGACGACCGCGGCGCTTTCGGTTATCTTGTGCGCCCAACGGCACGAACCGTCCATCAAGGTCCGGCGCCTCGCTCGACCAGGGAAGAACCAGACATGACGAACAGCTTCGGCGCGATAAGAACGATGACCGTCGCGGGTCGATCCTTCCGGATCGCGCACCTGCCGACCCTGGGCGACGCCGGCCTGCCGGTGGAGCGCCTGCCGTACGCCCTCAAGATCCTGCTCGAGAACCTGCTCCGGCGGGAGGACGGCCGCGTCGTTCCGGCCGACGACATCGAGGCCGTCGCCCGCTGGGGACCCCGGGCCGAGCCGAACGTAGAGATCGCCTTCATGCCCGGCCGGGTCCTGCTCCAGGACTTCACCGGCGTCCCCGCGGTGGCCGACCTGGCCGCGATGCGCGACGCGATGGCGGCCATGGGCAGCGATGCCGCCCGGATCAACCCGCTGCAGCCGGCGGAACTCGTGATCGACCACTCCGTCCAGGTCGACGAGTACGGCTCCGCCGCCGCGCTACTGATCAACGCCGAACGGGAGTTCGAACGCAACGAGGAGCGCTACCTGTTCCTGCGCTGGGGGCAGACCGCCTTCGAGAACTTCCGCGTCGTGCCGCCGGCAACCGGCATCGTCCACCAGGTGAACCTCGAGTACCTGGCGCGCGGCGTCATGCACTCGCGGAACGGTCACGCCGAGCCGCCCTTCGCCTATCCCGACACCCTCGTGGGCACCGATTCCCACACCACGATGATCAACGGCCTGGGCGTCCTGGGCTGGGGCGTGGGCGGCATCGAGGCGGAGGCCGCGATGCTCGGCCAGCCGATCGCCATGCTGGTACCCCAGGTCGTCGGCTTCCGCCTCGTCGGCGCCCTGCCGGAGGGGACCACCGCCACCGACCTCGTGCTGCGGGTCACCGAGATGCTGCGCAGCCACGGAGTCGTCGGCAAGTTCGTCGAGTTCTTCGGCCCCGGGCTCGCCGAGCTCAGGCTTGCCGACCGCGCGACGATCGCGAACATGGCGCCCGAGTACGGCGCGACCTGCGGCATCTTCCCGATCGACCGCGCCGCCATCGACTACCTCCGGTTCACCGGGCGCGGCGAGGCGCGGGTGGAACTGGTCGAGGCGTACTGCCGCGAACAGGGGCTCTTCCACGATCAGGACACGCCGGAAGCCGAGTACAGCGACACGCTGGAGCTGGACCTGGCCACGGTCGAGCCGTCGCTGGCCGGACCAAGGCGGCCCCAGGACCGGGTTCCCCTGTCCGGGGTCAAGGACTCCTTCCTCGGTCAGTTGCCGCAACTGTCGACCCGCGGCGGCCTGCCGGTGCTTGACGGCGACGGCGGCAGCGATCCTGCCCCGACGGCCGAGAACCCCGGGGACGCCGCTGAACCGGCCGGAATCACGGACGGTTCCGTGGTCATCGCCGCGATCACGAGCTGCACGAACACGTCGAACCCGTCCGTCATGCTGGCCGCCGGACTGCTGGCGAAGAAGGCCGTCGAGGCGGGGCTCCGGACCCGGCCGTGGGTGAAGACGAGTCTGGCGCCCGGGTCCAAGGTCGTCACCGACTACCTGGCGGAGGCCGGTCTGACCGCCTACCTGGAGGAACTCGGCTTCCACACCGTCGGCTACGGCTGCACGACCTGCATCGGCAACAGCGGCCCGCTGCCTCCCGCGACATCGGCCGCGATCGCCGAGGGCGAGCTGGTCACGGTTTCCGTCCTCTCCGGGAACCGCAACTTCGAGGGCCGGATCTCGAGCGAAGTGCGCGCCAACTACCTGGCCTCGCCGCCGCTCGTCGTGGCTTACGCGCTCGCCGGCCGCATCGACATCGACCTGTACCGCGAGCCACTCGCCGACGGCCCTGACGGTCCCGTCTACCTGCGCGAAATCTGGCCGGCCCAGGGCGACATCCAGGCGGCCCTCGAGAACTCGCTGCGGCCGGAGATGTTCACGCGCCAGTACTCCGACGTCTTCGCGGGCAGCGAAGCCTGGCAGGCGCTCGACGTTCCAGCCGGACAGACGTTCGACTGGCGGGACGACTCGACCTACGTCAAGCAGCCGCCGTTCTTCGCCGACATGCCGCGCCAGCCGGAGCCGGTACGGGACATCGCCGGCGCCCGCGTGCTGGCGGTGCTCGGCGACACGGTGACCACGGACCACATCTCGCCCGCAGGCCCGATCAGCCCGGACAGCCCGGCCGGGCACTACCTCCGCGAGCTCGGGGTGCAGCCCGCCGACTTCAACGCCTACGGCGCGCGCCGCGGCAACCACGAGGTCATGATGCGGGGCACGTTCGCCAACGTCCGCCTGCGCAATCACCTGGTGCCGGGAGTCGAGGGCGGCTACACCGTGCTCCTGCCGGAAGGCGAGCAGATGTCCATCTACGACGCGGCGATGGCCTACCGCGAACGCGGCGTGCCGCAGATCATCCTGGCCGGGCTCGAGTACGGCACGGGTTCGTCGCGCGACTGGGCAGCCAAGGGGCCCCGGCTGCTGGGCGTCAGCGCGGTCATCGCCAAGAGCTACGAGCGGATCCACCGCAGCAACCTGGTCGGGATGGGGATCGCGCCGCTCGAGTTCCTGGACGGCGAAGGCCCCGCCGAGCTGGGGCTGACCGGCCGCGAGGAGTACGCCATCGAGGGGCTTGCCGCCGGGCTCGCCGCGGACTTCGAGCCCGGCCTGACCGTGCGCGTGCGGGCCGCGGGCGACGGCGGCGAGATCGCCTTCCGCGCGCGCGTTCGCCTCGACACGCCCCAGGAGGCGGAGTACTACCGGCACGCCGGCATACTCCAGTACGTGCTGCGACAGCTCCTTGACGACGACGCCTGATCGACGTCTTCCGGTCGCGCCGCCAAACACGTCGCACGCTCCGTGTTTGGCCCCAGCCCCCACCCGTCCATGAGCTTCCGCTGCGAGTCTCACTGCGTTACGCCTTCACGGCGCAAGCTCCTGAACTGCGTCGCCGCGCTTCCGGCCCGCGAGCGCCTCAGGATCAACGAGATCTTCTACTCGATCCAGGGCGAGTCGACCTTCGCGGGCCGCCCCTGCGTACTGGTGCGACTCACCGGCTGCCAGATGCGCTGCACCTGGTGCGACACCGAATACAGCTTCTACGAGGGCCGGTGGATGCGGGTCGACGATGTCATCGAGGAGGTGCTCGCCCACGGCTGTCCCCTGGCCGAGGTCACCGGCGGCGAGCCGTTGCTCCAGCCGGGGGCCCACACCCTGATGAGCGGGCTGTGCGACCGCGGTCTCGAGGTGCTGCTCGAGACAGGCGGCGGACTCGACATCTCCGGCGTCGACCCGCGGGTCAGGCGGATCGTCGACCTGAAGTGCCCCGGCAGCGGCGAAGCGGAGAACAACCACTGGCCCAACCTGCGTGACCTGCGAGCGACGGACGAGGTGAAGCTCGTCGTCCAGAACCGCGGCGACTACGAGTGGGCGCGAAACGCCATCCGGGAGCACCGGCTCGACCGGCTCTGCACCATCCACCTGTCACCCGTCTGGGACGCCCTGGAGCCCGCCGAACTCGCCTCGTGGGTGCTCGAGGACCGGCTTCCGGCGCGGGTTTCGCTGCAACTCCACAAGACCCTGTGGGGCGCCGAGAAGCGGGGCGTCTGAACCGGACCGCGCCGCCCCCCACGAGCGCATTGGGGACTGCTACACTCCGCGCCGAATGCGGCCCAGGACGATTCGGATGCCGGGAAGGGCAGAACTCTGGGGGAAGAAGAAGGGGTGAGACAGTCAAGATGAAAGCGGCCAGACTGACCTACGAGGATCAGGAGTACGAATTCCCCGTAATCGTCGGCTCCGAGGGCGAAGTGGCGATCCAGAGCCACGCGCTCCGGAGCCTGACCGGCGCAATCACACTGGATCCGGGCTACGGCAACACCGGGTCCTGCCGCAGTGCGATCACCTTCATCGACGGCGAGCGGGGCATCCTCCGCTACCGCGGCTACCCCATCGAACAGCTCGCGGAGGAGGCGTCCTTCGTCGAGGTCTGCTACCTGCTGATCTACGGCGAGCTGCCCAACGAGGAAGAACTCGAGGACTTCCGCGCCAGGCTGCGACGGCACACACTGATCCACGAGGACATGAAGAAGTTCTTCGAGGCCTACCCGCCGACGGCCCATCCGATGGCCATTCTGTCCTCGATGATCTCGTCGCTCGCCACCTTCTACTCCGAGGAAGAGGACGTCGACCTGCACGTCGTCCGTCTCATCGCCAAGCTGCCGACGATCGCCTCGTTCTCCTACAAGAAGTCGATCGGCCAGCCCTTCGTCTACCCGCAGAACGACCTGGGCTACGCGGAGAACTTCCTGAACATGATGTTCTCCGTTCCGTGCGAAGACTACGAGCCGCCGCCGGTGCTGGCCCGGGCGCTCAACATGCTGCTCATCCTGCACGCCGACCACGAGCAGAACTGCTCCACTTCGACCGTCCGCATGGTCGGCAGTTCCGGCGCCAGCCTGTTTGCCGCCATCTCGGCCGGCATCGACGCCCTGTCGGGACCGCTTCACGGCGGAGCGAACCAGCAGGTGATCGAGATGCTGGAGGCGATCCGCGACAGCGGTGACGACTTCAGCAAGTTCGTCGACCGCGCCAAGGACAGGGACGATCCCTTCCGCCTGATGGGCTTCGGACACCGCGTCTACAAGAACTTCGATCCGCGCGCCAGCATTCTGAAGGGCGCCGCGGACGAGGTGCTCGCGGAACTCGGCGTGAACGATCCGTTGCTGGCGATCGCCAAGAGTCTGGAAGAGGTCGCTCTCCGGGACCAGTTCTTCGTCGACCGCAAGCTCTACCCGAACGTCGACTTCTACAGCGGCATCATCTATCGGGCCATGGGCCTGCCGACGAACATGTTCACCGTCATGTTCGCACTCGGCCGGCTACCCGGCTGGCTGGCCCACTGGAAGGAGATGAGCGTCGACCCGGACAACCGGATCAACCGCCCGCGGCAGATCTACACCGGCGCCGAGGCCCGCGACTACCTGCCACTGGCCGACCGCTAGGCGCGCAACTCCGGCCGCACCGGCTTCGCCGGCACGTGGCCCCGGCGGTACACCAGGATCGTCCGGTCGTAGGTGATGACCGGCTTGCCGTCCTGGTTGTAGCCGACGGTCCGGAAGCCGACGATTCCCTGGTGCGGCCGCGACTTCGACTCGCGCACGGAGAGCACCTCGCTCTGCGCGTAGAGGGTGTCGCCTTCGAACACCGGGTTGGGCAGGCGGACCTTGTCCCAACCCAGGTTCACCGCGTTCTGCGAAAGATCGGCCACCGTCAGGGCCGTGACCAGGGACAGGGTGAAGCAGGAGTTGACCAGCGGCCGGCCCCACTCCGTCTGACTCGCGTACTCCCGGTCGAAGTGGACCGGGTTCGGGTTCAGGGTGATCATCGTCAGCCAGACGTTGTCGCCCTCGGTAACCGTCCGCCCCAGCGCGTGCCGGAACACCTGGCCGACCGCGAAGTCCTCGAAGACCCTACCGGCGGCGCCGGCAGGCGGAGCCTCATGCGTGTTCGTGTCCGTCATGTCCTCAGGATCGCTCCTTCCTTTTCCAGTTCGACCATGTCTTCGGCGCTGAAGCCCAACTCGGTCAGGACGTCCTCCGTGTGCTCCCCCATCCGCGGTTCACGCCGCCGGAGATCGCCCGGCGTACGTTCCAGGCGCGGCGCGGGCGCGATGTGGATCTCGCCGTCGGGTCCGATCGGAAACGTGCCGCGCTCGGCGTTGTGCGCGTGCCGGGGCGCCTCGTCGAGGTCGAGCACGGGCGACACGCAGGCGTCCAGTTCGGTGAAGACCTCGGCCCACTCGTCCCGCGTCCGCTCCAGGAAGGCGCGTCGAAACGCCTCGATGTGCTCCGGCCAGCGATCGGTGTCCATCTGCTCGTCGACGACGTAGACGCCGGTGCCTTCGCAGAGCGCGGCGAAGAACTGCGGCTCGATGGCGCCCACCGACACGTAGCCGCCGCACTTGCATTCGTAGCAGCGGTAGAACGCGGCGCCGCCTCCGAGCAGTCCGACGCCGGGCGTCGAGCGCGCCCCCTTCTGCCCGAAGTGAACCGCCATCAGCGAAGCGGCGCCGTCGACCATCGCCGCGTCGATGTACTGGCCCCGGCCCGAGCGCTCGCGCTCGAACAGGGCGCAGAGGATGCCGAAGGCGGCCATCAGCCCGCCGCCGCCGAAGTCGGCGACCAGGTTGAGCGGCGGCAGCGGCGGATCCGTGCCGTTGCCGATCTGCGACAGCACGCCCGCCAGGGCGATGTAGTTCACGTCATGGCCCGCGGCCTGCGCCATCGGGCCCGACTGGCCGTAGCCGGTGAGAGAGCAGTACACCAGACGCTGGTTGAGCGCCGAAAGCGTCGCGTAGTCGCAGCCGAGCCGCGCGCAGACGCCCGGCCGGTTGCCCTCCAGGAAGACGTCGGCTTCCGCCGCCAGCCGGTGAAGAATCCGCTGGCCGGCCGCCGTCTTCAGGTTGAGCGCGATGCTCCTCTTGTTGCGCGACACCATGTCGCCCGAGCGGACCGGTCCACCGACCGCGTTGTCGACCCGCAGCACGTCCGCTCCCATGTCGGCGAGCAACATGGAGCAGTAGGGGCCGGGCGCCAGCCGCGAAAGGTCGAGAACCCGCAATCCGTCGAGCGCGCCCACGGAGGCGGAGCCTAGCAGCGCCTCCCTGCCGCCGTTGATACCCTGACCCGATGGAAGCGCCGGCGCCGGCCACCGTTCTGCCGCGCTCCGAGCACCCCATCGCGTCACGCCGGCTCTCCGCCGGCGCGCGGAAGGTCCTGCGCCGACTCCGTCAGAGCGGCCGAAACGCCTGCCTGGTGGGAGGCAGCGTGCGCGACCTGATGCTCGGCCGGCGGCCGAAGGACTACGACGTCGTCACCGACGCCCGGCCGGAGGAAGTGCGGCGGCTGTTCCGCAACTCGCGGATCATCGGACGCCGCTTTCGTCTGGTGCACGTCCTGTTCAGTGACGAGGTGGTCGAGGTGTCGACGTTCCGTGGCGCGCCCGATCCCGAGGTTCAGCGCCGATCACCGGGCGAACTCCTCGTCACCAGCGACAACACCTACGGCACGCCGCGGCAGGACGCGTTCCGCCGCGACTTCACCGTCAACGCCCTGCTCTACCGCGCCTCGGACCGCGCCGTCGTCGACTACGTCGGCGGCATAGGGGACCTGGAGCAGCGCTCCCTGCGGGTGATCGGGGATCCGAACGTGCGCTACCGGGAGGATCCGGTGCGCATGCTGCGCGCCTGCGAGTTCGCCGCCCGCCTGGACTTCGAGATCGAGGAAAAGACGCTCGGCGCCGCCTTCGCGCATCGTCGCGACATGGTCAAGGCGTCTCCGCACCGCCTGATCGAGGAGTTGCTCCAACTGCTCGCGAGCGGCCGCAGCGCCGCCGCCTTCGACTGGATGGGACGCTCCGGACTGCTGCCGGTCGTTCTCCCCGAAGTCGACGAAGTGTCGGAGCAGTCGAGCGGAACGAACAGCTTCTCGAACCTCGCCCGCCTGTTGGACAAGAGGGTGCGGGCAGACCCGGAGGTGCCGCCCGCGGTGCTCCTCTCGTCCCTGCTGCTGCCGCGGGTCGTGGTCGGCAGGGATCGCCTGGAGGCGGGCGGCACGAGCGTTCACCGCCGCCGGCTGCAGCAACTCGTCGACGACGTGGTGGCCGACTTCGGCCAGCGCTTCGCCCTCTCCGCCGCGCGTCGCAGCAGGATGAAGAAGGCGCTTGAGACCTTCCAGCGACTATGCGAAGAGCCCCGGAACCCGAGAACCGTGCCAAGCCTCGTCCGGCGCGAGGCCTTCGCGCCCGCTCTCGAACTCTTCGCCCTGCTTTCCGCCGCCACCGGCAGCGGCGCCGAAGCGCTGGAGAGCTGGCGGCGGCACGCGGAGGCAGCGCCGCCCGCGCCGGCGGCCGCCGGCAGGCCGCGGAGACGGAGGCGGCGGCGGCGACCGCGCCGGCGCCACCTGTAGAACCGCGGCAGACGCCCAGAGGCCGGCGCTTCGCGCCGGATGCCGGCCGGGAGGCCGGCGCACCGGCACCGGCGTACCGACAGGCCTGCGTTCAGCCCGTAAGCCGGAACCAGCGGGCGAACAGGCGCTGGGCGCGGGGCGTGAAGCGCGTCCGCCGCCACTGGTTCGCGGCTCTCTTCAACACCTCGGCTCGCGTCGGGTACGGAAGGATGGTCGAGGTGAAGCGGGAGAGGCCGACGCGGTGGGTGACGGCCAGTGTGAGCGGCGCGATCAGGTCGCCGGCCCCGGCGCCGACCACGGTGGCCCCGAGCACGCGATCGCTACCCTGCTTCAGCAGAACCCGCAGGAATCCCTCCTCCTCGCCGTCGAGCAGTGCGCGGTGATTCTCCTCGAGGGACACGTCGATCACGTCGAGAGCGATTCCCCGCTCCTCCGCTTCCCGCCGGTCCAGGCCGGCGTGCGCCACTTCCGGCGTGGTGTAGGTGCAGCGGGGTACGACCAGCCGGTCGGCGCGGGCGCTGGGAAAGAAGAGCGCGTTCTGGACGACGACCGCGGCATGGGCGTCGGCCAGGTGGGTGAAGTTGGGCGCGGGCGTCACGTCGCCGGCGGCGAAGATGCGGGGGTTCGTCGTGCGCAGCTTCGCGTCGACCCGGATGCCGCCGGCATCGCTGCGGACGCCAACCTGCTCGAGTCCCAGCCCTTCGACGTTGGCCGCCCGGCCCACGGCCACCAGGAGTTCGTCGCAGGCGGTCTCCCGCTTCTCGCCCTCGCCATCGACCCAGGCGAGCCGGACGCCGTCGGAGTCCGGCGCCGCCTCCTCGATCCTCGCGCCGAGGGCCAGCTCGACGCCGTCGCGGCGAAGCGCCCGTTCGACCAGGGCCGCCGCGTCCGGATCCTCGCGCGGCAGGACGCCGGGCAGCACGTCGAAGGTCGTCACCCGGCTGCCGAGCCGGGCGAATGCCTGGGAGAGTTCACAGCCGATCGGGCCGGCGCCGATGACGGCCAGCCGCTCGGGCCGCTCGGTCAGGGCGAAGACGGTCTCGTTGGTCAGGTAGCCGCGGCGTTCGAGGCCCGCTATGGGCGGCGCCTGGGGGCGGGCGCCGGTGGCGATCACGGCCCGCCGGAAGCGCAGTTCGCGGTCGCCGGCGGAACCGGTCACCGCGACCGCGCGATCGGAGACAAACCGTCCTTCGCCCAGGTAGACGTCGACGCCGGCATCCCGGAATCGTTCGGCGCTGTCGTCCCGGCTGATCGCCGCGCGGATGCGGCGCATGCGCTCCATCGCCGCGGCGAAGTCGCCGGGCCGCTCGGCGCCCGGCGCTCCGAAGCCGGCGTCGGCGCGGCCGGCGCTCCACCGCCGGGCGGCGGCGATAACGCCCTTGGACGGCACGCAGCCGAAGTTCAGGCAATCGCCGCCCATCAGCCGGCGTTCGATCAGCGCCACCCTGGCGCCCAGCCCCGCGGCCGCGATCGCGGTCACCAGACCGGCCGTGCCGGCGCCGATGACCACCAGGTGGTAGCGACCCGGAGGCTCCGGGTTCGTCCAGTCGGCGGGCGCGACCCGGTCGACCAACGCCCGGTCGTGCCTGTCCTCCGCCAGCAGTTCCGGCCTGGTCACTCGCCCACCTCTTCCCTGAGCGCCCGGCGGGCGATGCGGGTGACGACCGCGATCACCGCGATCGTGGCGACCAGCCCGACGCCCGTGAAGACATGGGTTTCCCAGCCCCGCTCCCCGCCGCCGCCGGCCGCGATCTCGGCCAGGTCGCCGGCCACCTTGCCGTAGTACACATAGAGCAGGGTCGCCGGAAGCATGCCGCTGAAGGCCAGGACGTAGTCGCGCAGCTTCACTCTCGTCAGCCCCAGAGCGTAGTTCAGCAGGACGAAGGGGACGACCGGCGTGAGGCGCAGGAGGAGCACGATCTTGAACCCCTCGCGGCCGACCGCCCGGTCGATCGCGGCGAAGCGGGGCTCCGCGGCAACCCTCCGTTCGATCGCTCCGCGGATCCTGTACCTCGACGCCAGGAAGGCCGCCGTCGCCCCCAGGGAGGCGCCGGCGAACGCCAGCGCGGTGCCCTCGGCCAGACCGAAGATCGCGCCGGCCGCCAGGGTGAGCAGAGAGCCGGGGATGAAGGCGACGGTCGCCACCATGTAGCCGAGGACGAACACGACCGGTCCCCACACGCCGAGGCCGTCCACCCAGGCGCTGAACTCGGGCAGGTAGCCCGCCACCCGCCGGCCGAACAGGAGCAGCACCGCGATCAGGGCAACGGCACCGGCGATCCGAAACGCCAGTCCGACCTTCGTCGTCGCCGCGGCCCCGGTCTCGACGGTCTCGACCGTCTCGGGATCCGCGCTCATCGGTCGTCTCCATCGAGCGCCGGACGCGCCGGGCATTGGTGCTCTTCGCCGGCGAGGTCGAACACGGTCTTGACGGGCGTGTAGACCTCGCCCGGGAGGTCGACGAACCGCGTTTTCCACCCGGCCATCGAACCGTTCCAGAGGCCGGGGCGCTCCAGCGCGGTCAGCGGCCTGCCGCCGTGGCTCTTGTCAACGAGGAAGCTGGCGGCGTGATCGACGTAGTCCTCGAGGCGGTACGGTTCGCCGCCGGGCGCCAGAACCGCGCACACCATGAACACCGGGTTGAAGTGCGTGGACCGCGCGAGGATCGCCGACTGTTCCGCGTCCTCCATGTCCATCTGGGCCGTCTCCACGATCTGCAGCCCGACTTCGCCGGACGCGTCGCGCACCCAGAAGGGGCCGCCGCCGGCCGTGCCGAGCGTCGGCACGACGCCGCAAACCCGGGACGGCCGATCGGCACTCCGCGCCAGCTCCAGAGCCATGCCGGCCAGAATCCGCAGCGCCCTGACCGCCGGGTCCTGGAACGGTTCGGGCTGCATGTTGTCGATGTTCTTCATCGCGATCAGATCGTAGCTCTGATCGGCCAGTCCCTGGAGATTGCGAAGCAGGGCGCCATGGCCGCCGGGCCGGACGAGCAGGGGCGACGCCGGGTCGTCAACGAGCCGGAACGGTCCGCCCCTCTGGCCCACGGCGATGCTGTCGGTGGCCGGCGACTGGTGCGAGAGCGCGATCTCGAAGCGGCAGGCGAAACGCCGCTCGAGCGCCGGCAACCGCTCGGCGAGCAACGCCTCGAACGCCGGCCGGCGCCGCGAAGCGACGGAGAAGTGGAGCGCCGCCAATCCACCGCCGTTGCCGAGGACAGCGGCCGCCTCGACGAGATGCTCCTCGAGCGCCGTGCGCACCTCGCCGCCGGAATAGCGATGGAAAGGGATCAGGGCCTTCGGCGTGTCGCCGTACCGTTCGAGAATCTCCGCCGGCCCGGCGTCAAAGGGGAAACGCCGCCGGGCCTTCTCGAAGCGGCCGAGCACCGGATCGTCCGGCTCACCGCCGGCGGCGGCCGCCCTGAGCTCGGCGAAGAGCCGCGAGGCCGCGCCCGAGGCCGGTACGAACCGGACCATGCGGCCGGACCGCGCCGCCGCCCGCCCCGCTTCGGCAAGCCGGTCCGCTTCGGACCCCGCGGGCAGCGGGTCGATGCCGTCGCCGAGCAGGGCCGGCCGGACCAGCCGGGCCTTCGGCGGCGGGTCGCGCAGGATGGCGAGCTGGCGCCGCGCCTCTTCCACGCGGATGCCGTGCGCCTCGAGCTGCTCGCGGTCGGCGGCGCGCAGATCGTCCTCCACTGCCGTCCGCGACATCATCTCACCAGGAGAACGTCGGCAACTGCTCGAAACATCCCGCGATCGTCGCCGCGACGCGATCCCGCTCCGAAAGCAGCGGTTCCTCGATCGGCCAGTCGATGCCGATCTGCGGGTCGTTCCAGGCGATCGCGAGCTCGTCCTCGCCGTCGTAGTACTCGTCGCACTTGTACTGCACGTCGGCGGTCTCGCTGACCACGCAGAAGCCGTGGGCGAATCCGCCCGGAATGAAGAGCTGGCGGAAGTTGTCCTCGGAGAGCAGGCAGCCGGTCCACTCCAGGAACGACGGCGAGCCGCGCCGCACGTCGACGGCCACGTCGAACACTTCGCCCCGGGTGACGCGGACGAGCTTGGTCTGCTGCCGGCGGCACTGAAGGTGGAGTCCCCGCACCGTGTCCCGGTTCGACCGGGAGTGGTTGTCCTGGACCCAGGGCCGGCCGATGCCGCCCTCCGCGAACGTCGCCGCGTTGTAGCTCTCCAGGAAGAAACCGCGGCCGTCGCGATGAACGACCGGCTCGACGATCAGCACGCTGGGCAGGCCCGTGGCGCGAACCGTGGGCAGGGCGCTCATCGCCCTTCCTCGAGCACCAGGCTGAGGTAGCGGCCATACCCGTCGCTGGTCTTCGCCGCCAGCCGCCGCAACTGGTCGGCGTCGATGTAGCCCATGCGGTAGGCGACCTCCTCCAGGCAGGCCACCTTCAGTCCCTGCCGCTCCTCGAGGGCCTGAATGAAGTTGCCTGCCTGCAGCAGGGCCTCGTGCGTCCCCGTGTCGAGCCAGGCGATGCCGCGGCCAAGCAACTCGACCCGCAGCGCCCCTTCGTCCAGGTAGAGCCGGTTCAGGTCCGTTATCTCCAGTTCGCCGCGCGCCGAGGGCCGGAGCGTCCGCGCCAACTCGACGACTCGGTCGTCGTAGAAGTAGAGCCCGGGCACCGCGTACGGCGACTTCGGCGACGCCGGCTTCTCCTCCAGGCCGATGACGCGCCGCGCCGCGTCGAACTCGACGACCCCGTAACGCTCCGGGTCCCGGACCCGGTAGCCGAAGATCGTGGCGCCGGGCGAGGACATGTGCCGCGCCGCCGCGCGCTGCAGGACGTCCGCCAGTCCGTGGCCGTGAAAGATGTTGTCGCCCAGAGCCAGCGCCGCCCGGGCGCCCCGCAGGTGGTCGGCCCCGATCAGGAACGCCTGGGCGATCCCCTCGGGGGCCTCCTGGACGGCGTAGGAAAGCTCGATTCCCAGATCCCGGCCGTCGCCGAGAAGGCGCCGGAACGCGGGCTGGTCGTGCGGGGTGGTGATGATCAGGATCTGCCGCACGCCGGCGACCATCAGGCTGGAGAGCGGGTAGTGGATCATCGGCTGGTCGTAGACGGGCAGCAACTGCTTGCTGACCGCCCGCGTCACCGGGTGAAGCCGGGTCCCGGACCCGCCCGCCAGCAGGACTCCCCGAAGCGGACTCATGTCGCCGCCGTCAACCGCTGTTGCAGACCCAGCCGGCGCCGTTCGCTCCCGGAAACGACCGCCTCGCACCAGTCCGGGTGATCCAGATACCAGCGCACCGTCTCGCGCAGACCCGTTTCGAAGTCGCGGCGCGGCGCCCAGTCCAGGTCCCTACGCGCCCTGGCGGCGTCGATCGCGTAGCGCAGGTCATGGCCCGGCCGGTCTTCGACGAAGGTCACGAGCTCACGGTAGCTTCCCGCCCCCTTCGCCGCCAGCGCGGGATTCTCCGCGGCCGGGAACTCCGCCTCGAGCGCCGAGCAGACGGCCTCCACCACCTCGAGGTTCGTTCGCTCCGCGTCGCCGCCGAGGTTGTAGCTCCGGCCCGGCTCGCCCAGCCGGAGCGCGCGGAGCAGCCCCTCGCAGTGGTCGTCCACGTGAAGCCAGTCGCGGACGTTGGCGCCCTCGCCGTACACCGGAAGCGGCAGCCCGGAGGCGGCGTTCAGGATCATCACCGGGATCAGCTTCTCGGGAAACTGGTAGGGGCCGTAGTTGTTCGAGCAGTTCGTCACGATCGCCGGCAGGCCGTAGGTGCGGCACCAGGCGCGCACCAGGTGATCCGCCCCCGCCTTGGAAGCCGAGTAGGGCGAACTCGGGTCGTAGGGCGTGTCCTCGCGGAACCGCCCTTCTTCGCCGAGGCTTCCGAACACCTCGTCGGTCGAGACGTGGATGAACCGAAACCCCGCCCGCTCCGGTTCCGGCCGGCGGCCGAGATCGAGCCGGGCCGCCTCGAGCAGTTCGAAGGTGCCGAGGGCGTTCGTCCGCACGAAGGCGCCGGGGCCGTCGATCGAGCGGTCCACGTGGCTCTCCGCCGCCAGGTTCAGGACGGCCGACGGCCGACACTCGGCGAACGCCGTCCGCACCGCTTCACGGTCCGCGATGTCGCCGTGTACGAACGTGTAGCGGGGGTCGTCGGCCACCCGCTCCAGGTTGCGCAGACTGCCCGCGTAGGTCAGCTTGTCGAACACGACCACCCGGCGGTCGGCGGCGCCGGTGTCGGCGAGCGCGGCGGCCACGAGGTTGCTGCCGATGAAACCGGCGCCGCCGGTAACGAGGAGCGTCTCCATGAGTTGCTAGGCAGCCGGAGCTTTCGGCAGGACGGTCGTCGCAGCCGCCAGAACCTTGCGGTGCAGCAAACCGTTGGTGGCCACGACGCCGCGATTCCTTTCGAGAGTCCGGCCCAGACTGAAGTCGAGCTCCCGGCCGTAGGCGTCCGTCACCGTGCCGCCGGCTTCCGTGACGACGATGAATCCCGCGGCGTGGTCCCAGATCTTCTCGCGGTAGGTCGCGGAGGAGGGCAGACGGAGGTAGATCGATGCGTCGCCCCGTGCGATCGCACCGTACTTGCACTGGCTGTCCATGCGAACGGGAGCGGCCGTGACGCCGAGCCGCTGGGCTATCCCGGCGTGCCCGCCCCGGTCCGAGTGCATGGACACCGCCGATTCACAGAACACGGCGTCCGTCGAGTCGACGACCGAGGACACGCCGATCCGGCGGGGCGCGTGCCCCTCCCCATCCAGCGGCAACTCCCAGGCGCCGCCTCCGCGGGCGGCCGCGAACAGGCACCCGCGACCGTCGGCGGAGGGCAGGTTCGGACAGCCGAGCACTCCCCCCACGACCTCTCCGTCCTCCATCAGGCCGAGCGCGATCGCGTACTGGTCGCCGCGCAGGAAGCCCTTCGTGCCGTCGATCGGGTCGAGCACCCAGAACCTGCCGCTCGCGCCGCCGGCGCTCGAACAGCGGTCGATCGCTTCGCCGACCCGTTTCGCGGCGACGCCGGGAAGCTCGGAACCGACCGCCTCCACGACCCTGGCCATGACGTCCCGGCCCTCGGAAGTCACGAGGTCCGGCGCTGTCTCCTCACCTACGATGGCGTCTTCCGGGGGCAGCGTGAGGCTGACCAGGGCCTGGGCCGCATAGTCCGCGACAGTCACCGGCGAGCGGTCGTCCTTGGTCAGGAAGGCGCCCCCGAGTGACGCCTGCAGACGCCGGGTAACCCGGCTCGCGATGCGGACCGCGCAAACCGCGTCCGTCAGTTCGCCGTAGTTCCTGGAGTCCGGGTCAAAGCGCACGGCGGCAATGATACGGGCAGGCACACCGCATGCCACACTGAACCGATGCCCCAAGGACCGCAGGACGAAGCCGCCCTGGTGGCGGAGGCGATCGGGGGTTCGGAACTCGCCTTCCGGACGCTGGTCGAGCGCTACCAGCGACCCGTCTTCAGCCTCGTCCTGCGCATGGTTCGGGACCGCGGCATAGCCGAGGACGTGACCCAGGAGGTCTTCGTCAAGGCCTGGATGGCGCTTTCCCGCTACGACCCCAGGCGGCGTTTCGCAAGCTGGCTGTTCAAGATCGCGAGCAACGCCGCGATCGACCAGCTTCGCCGGAAGAAGCTCCCGACGACGCCGCTCGAAACCAGCGACGCGGACCAGTCGTCGATCCTCGACCGGATCGAGGACGAGCGCTCGGAGTCCCCGGACACCCTGGTCAAGCGGCGCGAACTGTCGGCCGCTCTCGAAGCCGCGGTTGCCGCCCTCCGGCCGGAGTATCGACTCGTCGTGCTGCTCCGGTTCCGGGAGGGACTCCCCTACCGGGACATCGCGGAGGCGACCGGCATGCCGCTTGGAACCGTGAAGACGAATCTGCGCAGGGCGCGCCGCGAGATCGAGGAACGCCTGCGCCAGGATGGCGTAGTGTGAAACACGGCGGATCGGGGATCAGCGTGAAACCACGGCGACCTGGGAAACGTAGGGCGAAGGGCATGCGGAACGTCGTTCGCGAGTCGCCGTCCTAGAATCGCATACGCCGCGAGGAAACCAGATGCGGAATCGAATCGACCTTCGGAGCCTGTTCCAGTCGCTGGAAGATCCCGCCGTGCCGGCGGGACTCACGGAACGCATCATGCGGCAGGTCGCGGCGACTGGCCGGCCTGCCCTGGCGCCGGCTCCCTCACCGATCCTGCCCTTCGAGATTCCCCACTGGGCCCGGCTGCCGCTGGCCGTCTCGGCCGCGGCGGCGGTCCTGTTGCTCACCGGCGCCGCCTGGCTGGCCCCCTCTTCGTGGCTGGGCCTGGTCGATGGTCTGCAGGCCTCGCTGTTCGCCGCGGTCTGGCTCCTGACCCTGGCGGCCGCCGTGCTGGCGGAGAGCGTGGCCTTGCTGAACGGAGCGGTCCGCGTGGGCGAGGTCCTCGACCTGATCCTGAACACGCCGGCGGCGACGGTCACGATCGCAGCGGTCACGCTGCTCTGTCTGGCGGGGGTAGCCCTCCTTCACCGGCTGTCGCAGAGGCCCGTCCATCGACCGCGCGGCCACGGTGTCAGGGTGGGCGCGCTGCTCCTCGCCTTCGGGCTGTGTTGCACGGCTGCGGCTCTCGGCCAGCCTCGGCAGGAGGCCGAGACTGCCGGGGAAGACGCGCGGGAAGAGGCCGCCGCGGCGATCGAGGAGGTCCGGGAGCAGTTGGACGAAGCCCTTGAGGAGGCCGGCGAACGCGCGCAGGGCGCGGTCGAGGATGCGATCGAGCGCATCGAGGATCTCGAGCGCGACCTGACCGAAGCCGAAGGCACTGGCGGCGAGAACGGGCCGGTGGTGCGCGTCGACCTCGACAACAAGGTCGCCTTCGGTAGCACGGTGCGGGTCGGTCGCGACGAAGTGGCCGATGACATCACCTCGATCGGCGGCGGCATCAAGGTCGACGGAGAAGTCCGTGGAGACGCCGTGGCCATCGGCGGCGAAGCGAAGATCGACGGCCGCGTGACCGGCGAGGTAGTCGCCATCGGCGGGGACGTGGAACTCGGTCCGGACGCGGAGGTGCTGGGAGACATCGTCACCGTCGGAGGCAGGGTCAGCCGGGAAGAAGGCGCGACCGTGCTCGGAGAGATCTCCGAGGTCGACTGGGGCGACTTCGAGTGGGACTGGGACGGCGACTGGTTCGACGGCTGGAGCGGCGACTGGTTCCCCCGAGTCGGCGAACGACCGCCCTTCTTCCGGGTGGGAAAGGTGTTCGAGTTCGTCCGGGCGATCATCTTCACCGGACTGCTCATCGTGCTCGCCGGCCTGGTACTGCTCGTGTCGCCCAAGGGCGTGGACCGGGTCCGGGCCGCCGCGGTGTCGGATCCGCTGATCATGCTCGTGGTCGGCTTCGGCATCGAACTGCTCATCCTGCCGGCTCTGATCGTCGCCAGCATTCTGCTCGCGGTAACGGTGATCGGCATTCCGTTCGCCATCCTCCTCTGGCCGGCGGCGCTGGTTGCCCTGGCGCTCGCCCTCGTGCTCGGGTACACCGGAGCCGCGGCCGCAGCCGGCGACTGGTTCCGGAACCGCTTCAGGGGCGCCGGCGGTGTCGCGGCGGGCAGCTTCGCCGCCCTCGCCCTCGGCGTGCTGACCATCCAGGCACTGGCCCTCGTGGCCGACCTGCTGGGCTTCCTCGGCCTGCCGTGGTTCTTCCGCTTCATGTTCGGTTTCCCCGGCCTCGTGATCTGTTACTTGGCGTGGACTATCGGCCTCGGCGCTGCCTGCATGACAGCCTTCGGCACGTCTCGCTTCGGCGCGAAGGCGGCGCAGACCGTGCCGCCGACCCCGCCGGCGAGCGACGCAGGTGGCGAGGCCGACGCGAGTGACGCGGGTGAAACCAGCGCTGCTTCGGGAGACGGCGACACGCCGCCTGTCCCCGAGCCGCCGGGCGAGCAGAAGGAGTAGAGCCGCCACCACGGTCTGAATTGTCGGGCTTCGCCCGGCGATCTCTGGCCGCCTTCGGCGGCAGCCGGCGGGGACGCCGGCGCACCCAGTGTGCGACCGTGGCGTAGTAGTCTCCCGCCATGCCGGCCCGCGGGCTCGCCAGTCTGGTCCTGCTCGCAGCTCCCCTGGCCGCTGCGGCCTCCGACGACTTCGCGGAGTCCTGCAGCCGGCTACGGGACGGCTCGAACGCCTACTTCGGCACGAGATTCGCGGACGAGCTTCGCGCGAGCCTCTCTTCCGACCCGGGCAGCCCCGAGATCCAGGCGCAACTCGGCGGTGAACTGCTTCGGCTGGGCGACACGGCCGGGGCGATCACGCACCTTTCGGCGGCTACCGAGGCCCTGGCTGCCTCGCCGGATGTCCGGCCGACCATTCCCGAGTGGAACCTGGCTCTGGCCCACCTCCAGCGGGCGGAGGATCTGAACTGCGTCCATCATGCCGGCGCGGCGCCGGGCCGCTCGGCCGACAGTTGCATCCTCCCGCTTGCTTCCGCCGCGGTCCACAGCCGTCCCGAACACGCCCGCGCGGCGGGCGACCTGTTCCTCGACATGCTGGAGGAAGGCCGCCCGACCGGGCCATGGAGACAGCGGGCGAGGTGGCTGCTCAACGTGGCGCGCCGGTTGACGGGCGACTTCCCGGATGGCGTGCCCGCCGAGTTCCGGATCAGCGAGGACGTGTTCACGTCCGCGTCGTTTCCGGGCGAGCGTTGGCGCAACCGTGGACCGGAACTCGGCGTCGATGCTCTCGATCTTGCGGGTGGCGCGGTCGCGGACGACTTCGACGGCGACGGCATTCTCGACCTGATCACGTCCACATGGGATCCGTGCGGGCCGCTCCAGGCATTCCGGGGCGACGGCCGCGGCGGCTTCGAGAACACGGGCGAAGCCTGGGGGCTCAGTGGTCAGCTCGGTGGGCTGAACCTGATCCACGCCGACTACGACGGTGACGGCCGCCTCGATCTTTTCGTCCTGCGCGGCGCCTGGCTGCTGGAGGAGGGGCGCATCCGCAACTCGCTCCTGCGCAACGAACTCGGCGGCGACGCCGGCCGCTTCGTCGATGCCACCGAGGCGGCGGGCCTGGCCGCACCCGCCTATCCGACCCAGGCCGCCGCCTGGGGTGACTACGACGGCGACGGCGACCTCGACCTCTACGTCGGCAACGAAGCGAGCGAGGCCCACGAGTACCCCTCGCAACTGTTCCGCAACCGGGGCGACGGCACGTTCGAGGACGTCGCGGCCGAAGCCGGCGTCAGCAACCTGCGCTACGCGAAGGGCGTCGCCTGGGGCGACGTGGACAACGACGGCGACCTCGACCTCTACGTCTCCAACTTCGGCGCCAACCGGCTCTACGTGAACGAGGGCGGCGTCTTCCAGGACGATGCCATCCGGGCAGGGGTTACCGAGCCGGAGCGGGAGAGCTTCGCCACCTGGTTCTTCGACTACGACAACGACGGCGACCTGGACATCTACGTCGGCGACTATCGCAATCAGGCCACCGAGGTTGTGGTCTCCTACATGGGTTCGGACCCCGGAACGGGTCAGCCCCTCCTCTACCGCAACGACTGCGGGCCGGCGCCCGGCTGCGGCGGCAGGTTGCGGATGACCGAGGTGTCCCGAGCGTTGGGCATCCGCCGGCCGGCCCTGCCGATGGGCGCCAACTACGGCGACCTGGACAACGACGGCTGGCTCGATTTCTACCTCGGCACGGGCGAACCGGATCTCGCCAGCCTGATGCCGAACGTCATGTATCGCTACAACGGCCGGCGCTTCGAGGAAGTCACCTTCGCGGGCGGCTTCGGCCACCTCCAGAAAGGTCACGGCGTCGCCTTCGGCGACCTGGACCATGACGGGGACATGGACCTGCTCCACCAGCTCGGCGGCTTCTACCCTACCGACACGTTTGGCAACGCCCTGTTCGAGAACCCGGGCAGCGAGAACGCCTGGATCACCCTGCGCTTCGCTGGCGCCGGCCCCGCCGGCTCGGGCGCCAACCGCTTCGGTGTCGGCTCGCGGGTCGCCCTGTCCGTCGACGGTCCCGGCGGCGAGCGGACGATCCATCGTCTGGTCGGCTCCGGGGGCTCCTTCGGCGGAAACAGCATGCAGCTCGAGGTGGGTCTCGGAGACGCCGCGCGGGTCGACGAGATTCGCGTGCGGTGGGCGGGCAGCGGCACGGTCCAGGTCTTCGAAAACGTGGAGCCGCGGGCGACGTACCGGGTCTCCGAGCGCGCGGAGCTTCTCGAGCGCGTCGAGACGCCCTCCTTCCGCCTCGGCGGTGACGGATGAGAGCCCGCGCCGCCGGCATCGCCGTTTCCGTAGCGTCAGCGGTCCTGTCCGGCCCGGCGCGGGCAGGAGAGAACGAGGCCCTCTTCACCGACGCCACCCGGAGCGCCGGCCTCGACTTCCGGCACTGGAACGGCATGAGCGGGCACCTCTACTACCCGGAGGTGGTCGGCGCCGGCGCGGCGCTCTTCGACTACGACAAAGACGGCGACCTCGACCTCTACCTGGTCCAGGGCAACCTGCTCGGCAACGAAGGAGACCGGACCTCCGCGACAACGGCGTGGACGGGCGACTGGCCGCCGCGGGATCGCCTGTACCGCAACGACCTGGAGCCCCGCGACGACGGCGCCGCGGTCCGCTTCGTCGACGTCACCGAGGAGAGCGGCATCGCGGCCGCCGGCTACGGCATGGGAGTGGTCGCGGCGGATCTCGACAACGATGGCTGGGTGGACCTCTACGTGCTGAACCTGGGCGCCAACCAGCTCTGGCGCAACGAGGGCGATGGCACGTTCAGCGACCGGACCGAAGCAAGCGGAACGGGCGATCCGCGCTGGAGCGTCGCCGCGGCGGCCGCCGACTACGACGGCGACCTCGATCTCGACCTGTTCGTCGTGAACTACCTCAACTTCTCCCTGGCCACGCACAAGACCTGCCTTACGGAGCGGGGAGAGGTGGATTACTGTCTGCCGAGCGCCTACCAGCCGGCGCCCGACGCTCTGCTGGTGAACGACGGCTCCGGACGTTTCGAGGACGCGACGGTCGCGGCCGGCCTGGCCGCGGCGCGGCCCGGCAACGGGCTGGGCGTCCTCGCGGCCGACCTGGACGGCGACCGCAGGCTCGACTTCTACGTCGCGAACGACCTGATGCCGAACCACCTCTGGCTCAACGGCGGCAACGGCGAACTGGTCGAGGACGGGCTGGTCAGCGGCGCCGCTCTCAACGCGGACGGCGAGGCCGAGGCCAGCATGGGCGTCACGGCCGGCGACTACGACGGAGACGGCGACCCCGATCTGTTCCTGACCCACTTCCACCGCGAGACGAACACGCTCTACCGGAACGACTCGAAACCGGGGGCGGCCCAGTTCCGGGACCGCACGAACGCAACCGGCCTCGGCCGGCCGAGCTGGGACGCCACCGCCTTCGGCACCGCCTTCGTCGACCTCGACAACGACGGCTGGCTCGACCTCGCGGCGGTCAACGGCGCCGTCACGTTCGCCGCCGGAAGGCCGCGCACGGAAGACGATCCCTTCCCCCTCGATCAACCGAACCAGGCCTTCCTGAACGTGGACGACGGCGCGGGCGGGCGCCGCTTCGAACCGGCCGCCGCCGGGCTGCTCGACGGCGAGACTCCGTTCGTCAGTCGCGGTCTGGCCGCCGGCGACGTGGACAACGACGGCGACACGGATCTTGTCATCACGAACAACAACGGCCCCGCCCGGCTGCTGCTCAACCGGACCCGCACGGAAGGCGACTGGATCGGGGTGGCGCCGGTGCTCGGCGCCGCACGCGGCCGCCGACCGGCTTCGGGGGTCACCGTGCGCGTGCACCGCGCGGGAGCGCCGCCGCTCGTCCGGCTGGCCGGGGGCGGCGGCAGCTACGCCTCCTGGGGAGATCCCCGGGTGACGGTCCCGGCTGCAAGCCCAGGGGTCGACCGCATCGAAGTCCAGTGGACGGACGGGACGATCGAGGAGTGGCCGGCGCCCCCGCCCAGCGCCTACACTTCCCTGGTTCGCGGCAGCGGGGAGCGGCGCGGCGAACGGGAAGACGACGCACGATGAGCGCACAATTCCGGCCAGCGCCGACTGACGGGCGCGCTGCTTTCGCTCCGCGCCACATGAAGCCGGGCCCCCTCGGACGGCCCGTCCTCCTCCTCGCGCTGCTCGCGCCGCTGGCTGCCGCCGGCCTCCACGCGCAGAACGCGGCAGCGCCCACGCTGGTCCCGGTGCCCGAAGTCGACCTGCGCGGAGTCGACGAAGCGGTCCGCGACCAGATCGACCAGCAACGCGGGCTGCTCGAAGAGGCCCTCGCGCGCGGGGCGGGGACGGACGCCGACGCCGAGCAACTGGGGCTGCTGTTCGGCGACGCGGGCCAGCTCTATCTGGTCTACGACCTGCTGCCGGCCGCAAGAGCCTGCCTCACCAACGCCGCGGCGCTGCAGCCCCGGAACTTCCGCTGGCGCTATCTCCTCGGCAGCGCCGCGGAGCACCTGGGCGAGCTCGAGGAAGCGGTCGAGGCCTACGACCTGGCCACGACGCTGCGTCCCGACGACCCGGCGACCGCGATCCGCCTTGGCCGCGTGCACCTGGAGCTCGGACGGTACGAAGAGGCTCGCGGCCACTACCAGCGGGCCCTCGCGCTTCCGGGATCCGCGGCCGCGGCTCATTTCGGTCTCGGCCGCGTCGCCTTCGAGACGGAGGACCCGACAACCGCGCTCCAGCACTTCCAGACGGCGCTGCGGGAGCAGCCTCGGGCGGACTCGCTCCACTACCACATCGCCCTTGCCCACCGCGCGCTCGGCGACGACCCGGCGATGCGCGCCGCGATGGAACTCCGGGGCGAAGCCCCGGTGGCTTTCGCCGACCCGATCGCCGCGGAGATCAAGGAGTCGGCGACCGGAATCGGGGCAGTGTTGCTGCTCGGCCGCGTCGCGCTGGCAGCGAATGCCTTCGAGACCGCCGAGGAGCGGTTCCGCGAAGCGGTCCGCGACTATCCCGAGAGCGCGGCGGCGAAGAGATCGCTGGGGGCGGCGCTGGAGGGCATGGGCCGCCGGGCGGAAGCCGCCATGTGGTACCAGGAGGCCCTGAACCTGAGCCCCAACGATGTCGGGCTCCTGTTCCAGACGGGGCTGCTCTACAACAACGAGGAGCGCCACCAGGCCGCGGCCGAGCGGCTCCGACGCGCGGTCGAGATCGAGCCCTCGTTCGGGCCGGCATGGGTGGAGCTGGCCAGGAGTCTCGGCGAGACGGGCGACCACCTGGAAGCCGCGGAGGCTTTGACCCGCGCGCTCGAACTGGCCCCGGACGATCGCAATCTCCGCTTTCACCGGGCAGGCAACTACCGCCTTGGCGGCCGCCGGGAGCTCGCACTCAGGGAGTTCGAGTCGCTGCTGGCGGACTTCGGATTCGATCGTGAGATCGTCCTGCTGCTGGGCCGAATCGAGCAGGAGCTCGGCCGGCCGGCCTCGGCGGCGCGCCGCTTCGAGCAACTGGTCGAAGCGGGCCCCGAACCGCCCCTGTTGAGCCAGGCCCACTTCGAACTCGGCAACATCCGCACCCAGCAGGAACGCTACGAGGAAGCGATCCCCCACTACCAGCGGGCGATCGCGGCCAATCCGACGCTGAAGGAGGCGTACTTCAACCTGGGCACGGCCCTCGGCCGGCTGGGCCAGTTCACCGAGGCCGCGCTCGCCGCGCGCCGCGCGCTCGAACTCGATCCCAACGACAGCAGGGCCCGCGCGGCCGAAGTCACCGCCCTTCTGCTCGCCGGCGAAGACGCCCGGGTCCGCCTGATGCTGGAACAGACGCTCGAGCTTCCCGACCAGGGCGGCAGCGGCTTCTTCGCCGTGCTCCTCGCCGAAGTCCTGGCCGCCTCCGAGGACGACTCCGTCCGGGACGGCGCGATGGCCCTGAACCTGGCCACGAACCTGTTCCAGCGCGCCCAGACCCCGGCCCACGGCGCCGTCGTCGCCCTCGCCTACGCCGCGACCGGCGACTTCGAACAGGCTGTCGCCTGGCAGCAACGCCTGATCGACAACCTGGAACGCGCCGGCGCCGGCGCGGCGCTGCCGGACGCCCGGGAACGGTTGGCCGCGTACCGGGCCGGGCGGCCGATTCGGGCGCCCTGGCGGCGCTGACGGGCCGCGGCGGCGGCGTGACGGCGGCAGCGTAACGACGGCGGCGTAACGACGGCGGCGTGGCGGCGCTGCCGCGGCGCGGCGGCGGTGGTTGCTGCCGCCTCGGCTGGACGGACCGAAGGGAAGGGGTCCAGCGGACGCTCGCACTTCCTGAGTAGATGAGAGGTGGGTGCTCGCTTCGGTCGGCTGCGTTCCGCTTCGACGTCGGTTCGGTCAGGTCGGAGGGAGTCACTTGCCTCCAGCCCGCTGGGACCCCTTCCCTTCGGTCCTTGCCGAGGCTGGGCGCTCCCGGCCTGGCGCAAGGCCGCGCCGAGTGTGTCGGTGCGCCGGCCTTCCGGCCGGCATCCGCCTACAGCGTGCCTGGATGGGCGGCGATGCTCCGGGCGATCACAGCACGACGACAGGCCATGCCGACAGCGGTGCTCCGGGTGCGCGGGTCTTCCGACCCGCCTCGGGCGCAGCCGCGAAGCGGCGGAGCCCGAAAGAAACAGCCGCCGGCCGCAGGCCGGCGACCTTTCTTCGGCTAGCCCGAAGTTCTGAGGCCTTTTGAGCCCCCGGGTGGTCGGAGCGCGTTGTGGCGCTTGGGTTTTCTCGCTTTGGAGGTGCTTATCGGCTTGTCT
>JAPVWO010000291.1 GCA_027493375.1 Candidatus Multivorans thiocomprendens
GGGGTCGCCTCCGGCGGCGCCCTCGCCATCAGCCAGGCGGACAGCATCCTGGCCATCGTGCCGATGTTCCACGCCAACGCCTGGGGCCTGCCCCACGTCGGCTGGTTCACCGGCGCCGACTTCGTCATGCCCGACCGCTTCCTGCAGGCGGAGCCCCTGTGCCGGATCATCGCCGAGCATCGGCCGACCCTCTCCGGAGCGGTGCCGACGATCTGGAACGAGGTCCTCCGCTACTCGGAGAACCACGAAGTCGACTTCTCCTCGTTCCGGGCCGTCCTCTGCGGCGGCTCGGCCGTGCCCCGCTCGCTCATCGAGGGCTTCCGCGACCGTTTCGGCGTCGACATCATCCAGGGCTGGGGCATGACCGAGACCTCGCCGCTCGCGGCCATGGCCATCCCTCCACGCGGCACTCCGCGCGAGCAAGAGGTCGACTGGCGCGTCAAGACGGGCCGCATCATCTCCGGAGTGGAGATCCGGATCACGGGCGACGACGGCGAGGAGATGCCCTGGGACGGCGAAGCGGTCGGCGAGATCGAGATCCGCGGACCGTGGATCACCGGTTCGTACTACCTCGACGACGATCCGGAGAAGTTCCACGACGGCTGGCTACGAACCGGGGACGTCGCCTCGATCGACGAACTGGGCTTCCTGCAGATCACCGACCGCGCCAAGGACGTGATCAAGTCGGGCGGCGAGTGGATCTCCTCGGTCGACCTGGAGAACGAGCTGATGGGGCACCCCGCCGTCGCCGAGGCCGCCGTGGTCGGCGTGCCGGACGACCGCTGGGACGAGCGGCCCCTCGCCTGCGTCGTGCTCAACGACGGCGCCGACGCCGATCCGGGCGAACTGCGAAACTACTTGGCCGACCGCGTCGCCCGCTGGTGGCTGCCCGAACGCTGGACCTTCATCGACGAGGTCCCGAAGACCAGCGTCGGCAAGTTCGACAAGAAGGTGCTGCGGGCGCGGTACGGGGACGGAGAACTGGATGTCGTTGCGCCGTAGCCTGATTCAGGCTGCCGTCGTCGGTGCCGCGACAAGCATCACTCCGGGATCGTTCCCGCGATGCGCCCGTTGCGGCCCACCACGATGATCGGCGCTCTCGGCGTGTCGTCGCCGTACACGATCCGGTCCACCGATTCGCCGGCGTCCTCGGCGACCGCCCCCGGGAGGGCGTACGTTTCCGCCAGACCGACATCAACCGCGTAGCCGAGGTCGGCCAGGGACTGGATGGTCACCGCGCTCAGCGGGTCGGCTACGCCGACGTTCTGCGTCGGCGACATGAGTTCGTGGTCGAACACCCAGTCCCGCCAGTGCGAGTCTCCTGAACCGAAGCCCCGTCGATTCTCCACGGGCACCTTCTCGCCATGCGTGTACGAGGTGCCGCCCACCTGGTCGAACGCCCCGATGGCAAGTGGACCGGCAAAGTGGGTGTCCGGAATCCCCTCCACCTCCAGCGAAGGATTGCGGAGCAGGCCGAAACGGGACCAGAGCGTCCCGATTCCCAGCACGTGTCCGATCTCGTGGAGAACTACCTCATACAGGTCGCGGCCCGTCATCCACTCCGCGTCGTCCGCGTCGAACTCGACGGCGCCCACGAAGGGCAGGCCGCCCTCACCCTGCCGCACACCGCACACCGCGGCTCGGGCGATGACGCCGCGCTCGCCATCGATGCTGCCGGCCCTCGCCACGATCAAGAGGTCATCCACGCTGCCCTGGAAGCCATGCGCGGTGATGCCCAGACACCCGAGCACCAGGTCGCCGGAGACAGGTACATCCGGCAACTCGGTGGCCGCCAGAATCGCCGACCAGTACTCGACCGCCCGGTCGAAGGCCCACCATACCGACGTGGGAACCTCGCCCTTCAGGATCAGGTCGATGTCGAAGTTCCCGGGACTGGCGCCGCTGACCGACACCGGGAGGGACAGCCGTGCGCCCAGGCCGCTCCGGTCGGTCGCCGTCACCACGACCGGCGCCTGCCCGGGACCAACCGGCTCAGCGCTCACGCTACTGCCCGAAGTCCCGACCGACACGACGCCGGGCCTGTCCACCCCCGCGGCGTAGGTCAGACTGTCCCCGTCGGGATCCCGGAAGTACGACGAAACGTCGACCGACGCGCCTGCGCTTCCCGCCCTGAGCCGCAGCAGGGGCAGGGCGCGCTCCGGAACCGGCGCCCGGTTCGACGCGGTCCCGAACAGTACCAGTGGATCGGCCAACCGGACCTCGACGCCTCGAACGTACCTGGAGAGCTCGGGGGCGGGTCCCGCGACCACCTGCATGACGGACCGGCCGGTGCCGGCCGGGACCGCGGCGAGTTCCCTGCTGCTGTCGCTCCCGGCCTCGAGCGTCACGACCTCCGCCGAGATGCTCCCTCCGTGGGCCGCCAGGGGAACCCTGATGTTGACCGGCGCGCCCTGCTCCAGGGCGAGGGCCAGCCTGGCCGGACCCGGCGCCCCGACATTCGCGGTATCCGCGCGACGTAGTTCGAGGGTGAGCGGAAACGGGGTGCCCGGATTGCGATCGAGCCGCAGGTTCTGCAGGTGCCTCAGGCCCGTAAACACGCCGGGCGGGAGATCAGTCAACCGATTGCCCTGCAGGAGGAGCGTGTGGAGGCGTTCCAGGCCCGAGAAAGCGCGCGGGGAGACTTCCGCAAGCTCGGCCGTGCCAATGGACAGACGCTCGAGCCTCGAGAGTCCCGAGAAGGCCGATGCTTCCAGTGTGCCAAGTGGGTTGCCCCAAATGAAGAGGGACCTCAGGCCGGACAAACCCCGGAACGTCCGGGTGGGCACGGCCGTCAACCGATTCCGATGCAGGGCCAGAACTTCCAGGCGCGAGAGGCCCCTGAACACGTCCGACGGCAGAGCCGTCAGTTCGTTGGAATCCAGACTCAACCAACTGAGGTTGGGGAGGCCCGAGAAGACCCCGGGCGGCAGATCGGTCAACCCGTTTGCATCGATGCTCAGCAAGTCGAGACCAGACAGGTCCGAGAACACGTCCGGCGGCAGAGTCGTCAGACGGTTCCGGTCCAGTAGCAGCCAGCGGAGACGCGACAGGCCCGAGAAGACCCGAGACGGCAGTTCGGTCAACTCGTTGCCGTCGAGCCCCAGCAGGTCGACCTCGGGGACATCCGAAAACACCGTCTCCGGCAGAGTCGTGAGCTTGTTCCCGGTAAGGCTCAGACCCACCCGGAGGTTATGGAGTCCCCGGAAGATCCTTGGTGGCAGGGAAGCGAGCTCGTTGTCCCCGAGACTGAGCTCATCGAGCTTGGTCAGCCCAGCGAACACGTCCTCAGGCAACTCCGTCAACCCAAGTCCCCAGAGCCACAAAACGCGCAGATTCGAGAGGCCCGCAAAGTCGTCCTCGTGCAGGCTGGTGACCGGGGCTTCGCCTTCCGAATTCGCGCGGTCACTCCGCAACCGCACCGTCTCTGCCCGGTCTCCCTCCCTGACGCACATTGCCCCGTGGCCCGCTTCCGGCCCGTCGGCGAACAGACTCTCGATGCCGCATTCGCCCGCCCGTACGCGGGCCACAAGTTCCGGGGTCCAGCGGATGCCGCGCTCGTTCCGACTCGCCGCGGCCGGGTCTTGTCGGTGGATATGCGAGTACGGGTAGATCTGAAGCGCATGTATGTCGGCCAGCACAAACTCGTCTATCTCGGCGCAGTCGGCCCTGTCGGCCTTGTACAGGACGATCTGGCGCAGGATCTCGTCCCGGACTTCCGGTGTGCGGTCACAGACGCCTTCCTCGACGACCACCGCTGCCGCGTACGGGTAGCCGCGCCGATAGCCGGTCTCCTCACCGGGCGGATTCAGGGTGACCCAGAGAACCTCGCGCGGCGGCTCGAGTTCATCGTCGTCGACGATCGGGATCTCGATGTCGGCGCTCCTGGCCCCCGCCGCAACCTGAATCGAGCCCCGGGGATCGTGCGCATGATCCGACGCGCCGGCGTCGGCGGTGGACGGGTCGGCGTCGACACCGAGTTCGTACGTGAACGTGACGGCGGACGTCGCCGGTTCGCTCAACGTGAGCCTGAGCACCGCCGTATCCCCCTCCGGCGCGCGAGCGGACCTCGTGCTGAACGACGCCGTGGGTGCCGTGGTCCGAAACAGCACGATCGGCTCCACGCCAACCTTGATGCCGTGAAACTCCTCCGGCAAGCGCGGCACGGCCGTTGACGCCAGCTCTGTGCCGCCCGCTCCCGCGGCGTTTCGGGTCACCGCGACCTCCGGACTGTGTACGCTGCCGGCGCCGATGATCACCCCGGCCGCGGACAGGTCGCCTCCCGCGGTCGAGAGGGAAAGCACCATTCTGAACGGCGCGCCCTCCGCCACGCCGAACCGGATTCTGGCCGGCCCCGGAGCCAGAAGATCCTCGTCGTCCGTGCGCTCGGGCCTCACAGTCAGCCTGAACGGTGCGCCCGGGTTGTACCTCAAGTCCAGGAAGGTCAGGTTCGACAGGCCAGCGAAGACAGCCGGCTCCAACTCGGTGAAGTCGTTGTACGAAAGATCCAGCCTACGCAAGCTGGCAAGGCCACCGAGGAAGCCTGGAACCCGACCTCCCAGCGAGTTCGCCGAAAGGTTCAGCGACCTGAGGCGGGCAAGCCCGCCGAGCTCCAGAGGAATCGAGCCTAGCTCGCATGCACGGAGGTTCAGTTTCTCCAGTCCGGAAAGGCGACCGAGTTCGGGAGGAATCGAACCCGTCAGGCCAGGCCCGGGGCGAAGGTGGCTGATACTCCAGTCGTAGATGGTCTCTCCACCCAGATCGAGCCCCACCACGCGCCCCGACCGGTCTGTTTCCACTCCGTACCAGTCCCCCAACGGCGCACCGGTCAGCCAGCCGTCGTTGCGGCTCCAGCCCGAGCCGCCGGTGGCCTCGTAGAGGGCAGCGAGGACAGCCCTGTCATGCGCCTCTGCCGTGACCACCCGGAGCTCTGACGTTCCGTCGACCCCCTCCAGACTGCCTTCGGCGCCACCTGAGCGGACCGTCGCAGTGATCGTGGCCTCGCCCAGGCCGACACCACTGACGAGGCCCGACCCATCCACCGTCGCCGCCGAGCGTCTGCTCGACGACCAGGCAAACGCGGCGTCTTCCACGACGTTGCCGTACTCGTCGTACGCTGCGGCCACGAGGCGCAGGCTGTCACCGCGCGCGATCGTGCTGCTCGCGGGTGATACGGCCACCCTCGGCACCCCCTTCACCCTGACCGTCGCCGTGGCGGACAGCGAGCGCCACCGCGCCCTGACCGTGGTGGTCCCGATGCCGACCGCCGTCACCAGGCCCGCCGCATCCACCGTGGCGATCGCCCGGTTGTCGCTCCACCAGGACACTTCCGCTCCGCTGACTACGCGGCCAGACTCATCCAGCGCCGTCGCCGCAAGCTGCGCGGCCTGGCCAGCGGCTGTGAACGTCAACTCCTCGGGCGCGACCCGCAAGGCCGCCATGCCGTCGTCCGTGGCGCAGTCGAAGGCGGAGGTGTCGCTCCTCGTGGCCGCCGTCGTGCCCAGCCGGTTTCGATGGGTCCACCGCCGTCCGTTGTGGCTCGTCACGTGGAGATTGAAGGCGAGGTCGGTAACCGGCGCCACGAAGACCCAGCGACGGCCGTTGGTCGAACAGCCGTCGAGTACCTTGACCAGCGCTTCGGCGTTGTCCCGGTCGAAGAACCACAGCAAGCCCGACTGGCCCGAAGCCCAGATCCCTCCCCGACCTTCGCCAACCACCCCTTCAGCTGTTTCGTAGCAGAAGCTCACTTCGTAGCCGCCGTCGAAGACCAGCGGCGTGGATGTGGGGCTGCAGTCGGTGTACTCCCCCGCCGCTAGCGGGCTCCTGGCGGCCGGCTGGCCTCCGCGAGCCGGCGCTACCGACGACACAGCCGCCTCGTCGTCTATGGCGCAGACGAACGCGGACGTGTCGCCTCGGGCAACCGCCGTCGCACCCAGCTCGTTTCGATGAGTCCACCGGCGGCCGTTTGGGCTCGTCACATGGAGGTTGAAGGCCAAGTCGGTGACCGGCGCCACGTAAACCCAGCGACGGCCGTTCTGTTCGCAGCCGTTGAGGACCTTGACCAGTACCTCCGCATTGCCGCGGTCGAAGAACCAGAGCAGGCCCGCCTGGCCCGAAGCCCAGATTCCCCCACGGCCCTCGCCAACCACCCCCTCCGCCGTCTCGTAGCACAGGCTCACCTCGTAGCCGCCGTCGAAGACCAGCGGCGCTGACGTGGGCCGGCACTCGGTGTACTCCCCCGCCGCTATCGGACTCTTTCCGACGGCGGGCAGGCCGGGGGCCGGTGGAATCGGCCGAAAGGCTGCTGCCAGAGCAACGAACAGCGACGCTGCCAGCGCCCAGCGGACGCAACGTGTGATCCTCTCCACGCCCCTGAAGGCTCGCACACCAGTGTCACATCAGGGAGATCATCGGAGGCCTGATGGCGATGATTTGGAGATTGCGGGCTGACCTGATTCGCGGAACCACTCCGCCGACACCCCCAGGTGCTCGTCGAACCAAGCCACCAGCGCGCTCTCGGCGCGCTCGCCGTCCTCGCCGCGGAAGCCGTGGGCGGCGCCCTCGATCACGATCAGCTTTGAGGTGACGTTAGCCTCGTCGAAGGCGGCCTTGATCCGCTCGCTGTTGCTGATCGGCACGAGCTGATCCTGGTCGCCGTGGATCAGCAGCGTCGGCGGGTCGTCTTCGCTGACGAACAGCACCGGCGAGATATCGGCGGCCTTGGCCGGGTCGAAGTCGAGGGCCGGGAAGCGGTCGTTCGGCCCCGTAATCCCCTGCGGGTCGACCGGCGGGAAGTAGGCGACGACCGCCGCCACCCGGTTGCCGGTCTGCTCGATCGGGTCCTTGCTCCCGGCGTTTCCCTCGTCCGAGGCGTTGCCGAGCATCAGCGACAGGTGGCCGCCGGCGCTGCCGCCGAACACGCCCATGCGATCCGGGTCGATCGCGAAGTCGTCCGCGTTCAGGCGGATGTAGCGCACCGCCCGCCGCACGTCGGCGACCGCGTCGGGCACCTTGAACAGGGGCGCCGAACCGTGGCGGACCATGAACACCGCGTAGCCGTCGCCCAGGAGCTCGCCGACCGCGCCGGCACGGCCTCTCTCGCCGGCCACTATCTGGTGCGGGTCGGACCAGCGGGAGAACCAGCCGCCGCTGACCATGAACAACACGGCGGTGCCGTTCTGCTCGGCCGGCAACAGCGCGTCGAAGGTCAGCGCCACGCCCATCTTGTGGCCGTAAACGACATCGGCGTGCACCTTGGCGTCCGGGCCGGCCGAGAGCGGCGCGGCGAGCAGGAGGGTGACGGTCAGGACTGCGAACACGTTCTTCATCTGGGGTTTCCTAGGGCTGGACGCCTCCCGTCGTCTCCTGAGCCGGCGCTGTGAGCTTTGTCCGTTCGGCGGCAACCATATCCGCCACGTCGGCGAGCAGCTTCTTCGCGTCATGGACGATGCCGTCCTTGATCGTGTAGCGCACGCCGCCGACCCGCTCGGGCCGGCCGGTGTCGTCGTTCAGGCGGACCGCGCCGGTTCCGTACAGCACCTTCAGGTTGGCGATCGGGTTCTCGTCCACGACCAGGAGGTCGGCGAGCATCCCCTCGCGCACGATCCCGAACTCGATGTCCTGGCCGCTCGCCTTCGCGAGTTCCTCGGCGCCGTTCATCGTCGCCGAGCGGATCACCTCGAGTCGATGGAAGCCCGCCTCCTGCAGCATCTCCAGTTCGAGGATCGTGCCGAAACCGTAGGTCTGGTAGATGAACCCCGAATCCGAACCGACGGTGACCCGGCCGCCGCGGTTCTTGTACTCGTTCAGGAACCGCATCCAGACCCGGTAGAAGTTCTTCCAGGCCACCTCGTCCCAGGTCGTCCAGTAGAACCAGTACGAACCGTGGTCCAGGCGGCTGGGGGCGTAGAACTCCGCCAGGCTGGGCAGCGTGTAGTCCGCGTGCCAGTCGGCGTTGCGCGCCCGCATCACGTCGCGGCCGGCGGAGTAGATCGTCATCGTCGGGTTGATGAAG
>JAPVWO010000292.1 GCA_027493375.1 Candidatus Multivorans thiocomprendens
GCCGTCCCCATGCGGCTCGCCGCCGCCAGGGCGTCTGCCGCTGAACGAGAAGTCCTCGAGGTAGGCCTCGTAGTAGTGCTGACCGCAGGTGGTGCAGGTGAGCACTGGCAGATGCGCTGATCGCGCTTCACCCGAGCGTTCGGCTTCGTCGGCAGACGGCGTCTCGCCGTGGTCGATCTCGTCTTCCGCGGCCAGCCACAGCCGCGGTTCGTCCGTCCCGTGGGGAAAGGACACGACCGCCCCGGGAATCCCGCGCACGAAGCCGTGGACCACGGGCCGCAGCAGGGGCCGGCTGTCGCTGCGCGCGGCGGCGGCCAGGGTCAGCCAGGCCAGGATCTCGGCTTCCGTGATCTCCCGGTCGATGGCGTCCTCGAGTTTCGGCGGCAGCTCGTGCAGCGGCCGTGGCTCGTGCAGCGCCTCGTTCAGCCGATAGACGATCTCACTCCGCGCCAGGGCTCCGTAGAGCGCCTCGGGCCAGGGTTCATCGTCGAGATCCCGGCCGGCGATCGCTCGGTAGGAGCGACGGACGGCGTCCCCGGGTCCCTCCGTGTCCTCCTCGACCGCCTCCACGCAGTCGGCCAGCAGTTCGGCGGTGTCCCCGTTGGCCGCCGCCGGTGGCAGCCATCTCTCCTCGCTCCAGAGCTCCTGCTCGTAGTCCTCCCCGACCGTCTCGACGGCCTCCTCCGGTACACCGAAGAACCGGGAGGCGAAGCCCCGGGCCGTCTCCGGTCGCTCCGCGTCGACGATCGTCGCCGACGTGGCCACGCAGACCGTGTCCGCGGCTGTCCGGCCGCAGAAGGCTCGCAGACGGCGGATGAGGCACGCGGTCTCGGCGCCCATGGCTCCGGTGAACGTGTGAGCCTCGTCGAACACGAGGTAGTCGAGGCGGGCGTTCTGGAAGAGCTCGGCGTCCCGCTGGCGGGTGAGGAGCAGCTCCAGTTGCTTCACGTTCGTGAGCAGGATTCGCGGTTGCCCGCCAGCCGTACGCATCGCTTCCCGGGAACAGGCCTCTTCGGCCGGGAAGACGCTCTCGCCGCTCTTGGCCTTCCGTACGGCCTCGAGCTGCGCCTCGTAGTCCGCCTGGGAAGACCCCGGAGGAAGCCGGACGCCGCCCACGTCGCCTTCCCGCTCCGGCGTCTTGCCGACGTACATGCCGAACGAAACGCCCGTGCCCGCCAGCAGCGAGCGCAGCCGCATCAACTGATCCTCGGCCAGCGCGTTCATCGGATAGACGATCACGGCGCTGATGCCGGCCGCCGCACCCTCGTCCCGCAGGCGCAGGCAGCGACTGACGATCGGGTAGAGGAAGCACTCCGTCTTGCCGGAGCCGGTACCGGTCGAAACGAGCGTCGAGCGCCCCCCGACAATCGCGCGGATCGCCTTCTCCTGGTGCCGATAGAGTTGCGAGACGTCGCTTGGAATCCGCTGCTCAAGGTGTGGATGGAGCAGCCCTTCGGCCGCCAGGTCCGCCACCGCCGCGCCGCCGCGGAAGGGCCGCGAGAGGCTGACGAACGGCCCTTGCAGCAACGGCGACTCGCGCGCCTCGTCGAGCGAGAGCAGTTCGCGCATCTGCCCGTGCAGGCGCGGGTCCGCGAACGGATAGGCTCGCAACTGGTAGCGGAGGAAGCTCTGGAGGACCTTCTCCGTGAAGACGACCGGGTTCAGTGCCATGGAGCCGGCAAGGCTACCGCCGCCCGCGAATCACGCACCACGCCCACCTCGTCGCTGGTCCGCCGAGTCGGAGCGTCGCGGGTCGGATTGACCGGTGTATGCCGTGGTACATCCTTGGCGGCCATATGCTCGGAGACCGGCGAGGACAGAGGAGTACCATGAACAAGGAGCCGGACTACAGAGGAGTCGCCAAGGTGTTCCGGAGCGGACGCAGCCAAGCGGTACGACTTCCGGCAGCGTGCCGGTTCGAGACCTCCGAGGTGGAGGTCATCAAGGAGGGGAACCGGCTCACGTTGCTTCCGCGCGGGAAGAACTGGGGCGCGTACTTCGACTCGAAGTCCCGCGGGAGTCTTCCGGCGCGCAGGCAGCCTCCCCGCTAAGGGCCGCCAGCCCCTGCGATCCGCGGCATCGTTGACCGGCGGGGGCGTGGACTCGTCGTAGTCGAGGAGGGAGAAAACCAGTGAGCGAGGCGAAGAAACGGCTTCCCGTGTCGAAGCTCGACGACCCCGACATGCAGGCGGTGCCCGCTGCAATGGAACGGGCGGTTCAACGCGCCCACTGGGATGCGCATGTGCACGGCACCGGCGTTCTCGTCGTGGAGAACGGCGAGATGGTGGAAATCGATCCGGATCCGGCGCTGTACGAAGCGCACCGGGCTCGGGTGTTGAAGAGGCGTCAGCTCCGCACCGGTTGAAATCTCGGCGGTCGGCGCTGAGAACACGAAGACCCACGCCGTAGCGTGGGCCTCGGAATGAGGGCATGAAGGGTTGCGGAACCCTCCCGGCGTCTCGACCGAGAGCGTACCAGCCGGGTTCGACTGGCTGTCAAGGGAGCGACTCGACCCTGCGCGGCCCGCGTCGCCTCACTCCCCCGCCACCGTCGCCTCAAGGTGCGGCGGCCGTCGCAGGTACTCCGTGACGTAGCGCAGGCTCATCGGCTCGCCCTCCCAGACCGGCGGCCGACTCTCCCTGCCGGACCCCCTTCTGGGCCGTGAGTTCCGTGGGGCATCTCGACTACGCCAGGGAGTCGCGTGGTGGCTCACCGCCGCGTCCACGTGTGTACCACCGCAGTAGAATGTGCCCCGAAAGACCACGGGTCGGCGATGCCACGACAGTCTGGTCGTGGATCGGCCGAGGGGCTGCACATGCGGATAACGCGGGTCGAGATCGAGAACTTCCGGTCGATTCGGCACATCGTCGTCGATCTTCGCGACACCACTGTGCTCGTCGGCCCGAACAACGCTGGCAAGACCGCCATTCTCGATGCGGTGCGTATCGCTCTCACGCGACGGTGGGGCCAGCGCGGTACTGGCTTCAGCGAGTACGACATCCACATGGCGGACGAGTCGACGGACCCCAAGGCATCGAGCGGGGTGTGCATCGAACTGAAGTCGGAGGAGAGGGTGCCGGGCGAGTGGCCCGATGTCATCGTTGAAGACCTCGGCAACATCGTCCAGCTGGATCTGGATACCGACTGTCGCTCCGTAGCGCTCCGCGCGCAGTGCAGATGGAACGCGGATGAGGACAGCTTCGAGCCGAGTTGGGAGTTCCTCGCGGCCGACCGCGAACCACTCGTGGGAGCCGGCGCGCGCAGAACCAACCTTGAGCGTTTCTGGCGCTACCTGCCCTTCTTCTATCTCGGCCCGTTGCGCGACGTCGGCGACGAGTTTTCGGCGCGATCGTCACAGTTCTGGGCGCGGCTGCTCAGGGATCTCAACATCCCACCGGAGTTGGAGACGCGGGCACTGCGCGTGCTCGACCTGCTGAACCGCAAGCTGCTGAAGGCGGACCCGCGCCTGGAGGGGATCGCCGAGACCCTCTCGGGCGCGACGAGAGTCGCGGCGCGCGACCGGGAAGGCGGTCTCGACCTGCGGATGGTTCCGCTGAAGACCTGGGATCTGCTTTCGAGAGCCGAGATCATCCTGCGCAACGAACCGGACCGGCCGTGGCTCCCTCTCAAGCGTCAAGGTCAGGGCATCCAGAGTCTCTCGGTCATCTTTCTGTTCCAGGCGTTTGTCGAGCATTTACTGGCCGGTCTCTACGAACCGGGGAGCGAACCGGTTCTGGCCCTGGAAGAACCGGAGACCCATCTGCATCCCCAGGCCGTCCGCACGTTGTGGGGCCACATCGACGCGCTGCCGGGACAGAAGATCGTGACTACCCACTCTCCCTTCTTCGTCCAGCACGTTCCGTTCCGCGACTTGCGTCTGGTGCGCCTGACCGCTGCCGGGACCGAAGTGCGATCGCTGCCCGAGCGATTCTCCGTGCCGTTTCCGCCCGTGAGTGGCCTGGAGTCCGTGGTGGAGAGCGCAGGTGAACGACTGACCTACGTACCGGCTTCGGGAACGCTCACGGTCCATGGGGCGCTCGAAGAGGGTCTCTACCGCGCTCTGCTTCGGTGTTGTGGGCAAGACGAACAGCGCGATGAGCTTGAGGCGCTGCTTCGTGATCTGAAGGACCGCTCTTCCCTGTACGTGGCCGACGACGAACTACGGGCGCTCGAGACCTACGCCCGACGGATGCGCGGGGAGATCTTCTTCGCGGAACGCTGGCTGGTCGTCGAGGGGCAAGCCGACTACCTGCTCGTACACTCCATCGCGCATGCCCTGGACTACGACCTCGACAGGCATGGCGTGTCCGTGATCGACGCCAAGAACAACGGCGACCCGGTCACGTTCGCGGCTTTGGCAAGGGCGTTGGATGTTCCCTGGTTTGCCGTGTTCGACGGTGACGGGGAGGGCCGGAAACTCCTTCGGCGCATTGAAAGGCGTGGTTTCTCGGAGGACGAACGGGCCAGGCGCTGCCGCCTTCATCCGGACGGCGATCTTGAGGCGCAGCTTGTGGCGGACGGAGTCGGAACCGAGCTGCGCGAGGTGCTGGAGGAAGCCGGCGTCAAGAACGCACAAGGCCTGGACGACGAGCAACTCGTCGTTCAACTGAAAGGGCGGAAGTCCGCCTACGCCGCGCAGTTGGCTGCCCGAGTCCGTTCCCGGCCCGATCTGGCGCACCGTATGCCCGGAGCGTTCCGCGAAGCCATCGATGAGTTCAAGGGCCTGGCCTGATGACTCCGAAGCTCGCAGCCACGATGGACGCGCTGACGGATATGCAGCGCAGGGTCGTCAAATGGGACGACGGCCCCCTGCTAGTTGTCGCTGGTCCCGGTGCGGGCAAGACGCAGGTGCTGACCTGCCGAGTGGCCCGGTTGCTGGATTCCTCCCCGGACGAGCGTTTCCGCATTCTCGGGCTGACCTTTACCAACAAGGCAGCCCATGAGATGAGAACGCGAATCGCGATGCTGGTTCCCGACGCCGCGGAACGCGCCGAGATCAACACGTTCCACGGATTCTGCGCTCAACTCCTGCGCCAGCACGGCGTCCACGGCGGCATCAAGAGCAACTTCGAGATCTACTCGCGGACGGCGGACCGGCAGGCGGTGCTGGAGGACGCCTTGCGAGGCCGGCCAGATTGCTTTGGCGGCGGGGACGATCGACTCTTGACCCAGATCGACGCGCTGAAGGCGCGTCTGATCGGACCCGGGCAGGCTGCGGGTCATCTCCGTGCCAAAGCGGGCCTGTCGCCCGAGGCCGCCGAACGTCTTGCGCTGGCCTACCGGCTGTACGAGGAAGAGTTGAGCCGGTCCAATGCCCTTGATTTCAACTCGTTGATCTGCCAAGCCTTCGAACTGCTGCAGCACCCTTCGCTGGCCCGGCACTGTCGAACGGTCTATCGACACTGGCTCGTCGACGAGTTTCAGGACACGAACGATCCTCAGTACCGCCTCCTTCGGCGGATGGCGGGTGACGGCTTCCGCCGGTTGTTCGCCGTGGCTGACGACGACCAGACCATCTATGAGTGGAACGGCGCCAATGTCCATCGCATACGCACTCTGGTGCATGACTTCGGATGCGAGGTCATACAGCTCACCGACAACTTCCGCTGTCCGCCGGGCGTCGTGGAGGCCGCGAACCGGCTTGTGGTGTACAACGTGCAGCGCGACCCCGCCAAGGCGCCAGCGGCGTCTGCAGGTCGCCACGCCGCAGGTGACGAACCCGAGATCCAAAGCCGTGTCTTCGCTGACGACGGAGAAGAGGCTTGCGGCATTGCGGCTGACATTGCCGCGCTTGGCGCGAGCGAGCGAGCGGAGACCGCCGTCCTGGCGCGCAGCCGCGCCCTCCTGACGCCAGTCCGCTCGGCGCTGGAAGCCCTGAACGTGCCCGTGGCACTTCTGGGGCGCCGGGACGATTTCGCGTCGCCCCAGGTGCGTTGGTTCTTTGCCTGCCTGAAGCAGATTAACCGGCCTCTCGACCGGCGCAATCTGGCTACCTTGGCCGGGGCGTTCACGAGCTTCTCCGGTGTTCCCCTGGATGTCGAGGAGGTGATCGTACGTTCGGAAACGGACCAGGTCACGCCGCTGGCTGCCTGGTTCGACGCGGTCCGGCAGGCGGCGCCTCCAGGGTTGCCGGCTGTCGAAGCGGTAGCGCGCCTCGCGTCGGGAAGCGCGCGTCTGGCCGATGCCGTGGCCGAGGTCATGGAATGCTTCAAAGGCAACGACGCGGACGGCGCCTTGAAGGACGATCTGAGCGCCTGGCGCCGCCTTGAGCGCGAGATACGGCAGGCCCGGGGCAGCGTAACGCTCGATCAGTTCCTCCAGGAGATGGACCTGAGCTCCAAGGAGCCGGCTCCGGCGCCGGGCACCGTTTCGTTGGGCACGGTCCATGGTTCCAAGGGTCTGGAGTTCGACCGGGTCTATCTGATCGGTCTGGCGGAAGGGGTGTTTCCGTCCTGGCACAGCGTCAACAGCGGCAACGGCAGCGCGGCGATCGAGGAAGAGCGTCGTAACTGCTTCGTGGCGATCACGCGAGCCAAGCGACGGCTGATCCTGTCGAGAGCGCGGTCGTATCGCCGTCGGTCGAAGAAGCCCTCTCGGTTTCTTGGGGAGATGGGCTTGCTTGACCAAGTGGCGTCTCCCTGAACGACGAACGGCTCGCGGTCGGAAGACGAGGTTCCAGTGGTGGAGCGGCCCGAGCAGCGGCCACCCCGGTCGCGAAACTCCAGGGCGCCGCGGACGGGCGACGGGATGGTCCGGGTCTTGCGATCGCCGTTGAGGATCCGGCCGGCACCGTGACCGCATCTCGGCCCTGCCGGCGTCGCAGGCGATGCGCCGCGCCGTCTCCGCAAGAACGACCGGCCGGTTGTGCGAGGGGCGGAACCGACTACTTCTTCTTGAATCCGGCCGGCGGCGTCTTCCACCGGTAGCGAGCGTCCAGGTGCTCGACTCGTCCTCGCCGGTACTCGACGACGTCCTTGATCCTGAAGAAGCCCAGGATCGGTTGGTCCTGGCCGTGAAGGTGCATGATCCTCCTTTCGTGGGGCTTGCCGATTGGCCAGTAGGCGCTGCTTCCGCCGTAGCGGCCGTTGTTGGCTACCACGACGAGTTGGTACATCTGGTAGCTGAGAGCGAGCGTCACGTTGTCGTATGTCTGGACGTCCTTGTTGAGTGCCGGAACAACGTAGACATCGGAACGGTCCCGAAGATCGGCCGCGATGGCGAGATCCGTCGCGTCGTAGCAGACGGACGCACTGAGGCGCAGAGGCTCGACGCTCGCGAGGGAGGCTGGGCACTCGATGATCCACTGACACGGGCGGTAGTCACGGATTGGGCGGCCTTCATGTCGCCTTCCGCGTTCGTGCGCCGCGAGATATCCCTTTCCCTGCCTGCGTGAGCGTACGTTCCAGCCATTGGCTACGCTGTACTCTGGGACGATCCAGACAGCGGTGTTGACGAGTTCCTCCGTCTCGGGTGGCAGAGGTTCGAAGACCACGCCGGCGAGAATCATCGTCTTGTAGGCCCTCGCGAAGGGCTTCAGGTAGCGATTCACGTCGTCCGGGTGAACTGAGAGCTCGGGCAGCACGAGGAGGTCGAGGCCGGGGGATCTGTTTGGGCGTGCCCGGTGTCGAAGCCGGAGGTTCTGGCGCACAAGGGCTAACGCGTTCGTCAGATGACCCCGATGACGGGCGCGGGCGTCGGCCGAACTCAACGTCAAATCGTCCCGGAAGTCCGCCTCGGCCGGATAGGTGGTCTGCACGACACAGCCCCGGAGCGTCCGCAGTCCCTTGGACAGATACGAGGAGGAGAAGGCCATCGGCAGTAACTGCACGTCGGTCGCCTTGCCGACTAGCTTCTCGAGGTGCTGGATTCGGTCTTCAACGAGGTCACGAGTGGCTTCCATGCCACGATCGACGGTTCTCGTGTAGTCGTCGTGCCTTCGGCCCGGCCACCAGAGGAGCGCCGAAAGGAAGCGCTCCAGCCAGTCGCTGATCGGCAGCCAGTCGCCTCCGAAAGCGGATTGGCCATCGTAGTTTCCGTATCTTCTCTGGAGCCAAGTGCTTGCGGCCGAACGGTAGCGACGGTCTTCCTTGGGGCGCGGGCGCCGTACGTTGGTCGTGAAGTCGGGCCTCCGCGACAACGCGAAGCGCAGCAGGAAACCGATCTGATAGCGCCATTGGTCCTCCGAGTCCTCCGAGGAGAAGTTCGGTGGGTGCCAGAGCCCGAACTCATCCGCTGGCCCGACATCGTGGAAGCTGGCGGACTCCCACGGAAAACGTGCTCCTTTCTCGCTGTTTCTCCTGGCTTTCTCATGCTTTTCCGGCTGGTTCAGCGTGACTCGCCAGGGCGGCACTGCTTCGCTCGCCGGCTCGTCGACAGCTTCGATCAACAGACGGACCAGTCGCAGGAGCGTGAGTTCGTCGCGGTGAAGTTCTCCGTCGAGGGCCAGGCGAGCCAGCGAGTCCAGGCGTAGAGCTTCCGAGTTGACGAGGAGTTGCTGGGCCAGTGGGCCCCACCTGTCTTCGAGACCTCCGTCGCGTTGGCGGAGGAGGTCAGCCGCGAATGCGGGGTCGAGCTTGGCAGCCGCTTCCACGTTGCCGACGGTCCAGTTCGCTCCGGGCGCCTGCCTCTGGAAGCACTGGTGCAGGACGATCGCGTGCTGCGCGAACAGGTCCGGACTCAGCCCCTCGGTGGTCGCCCCGAGAACCGCGGCGATCTGTCGGTAGTGGGGTGGATCGTCTTCGACCAGTGTCTCGTGAAGTCGCGCCGAGTAGCTCTCGCTGGCGATCAGGAGCAGTACGGCTTGCTGCCGGAGGTACCAGGGCAGGACGGGCCCCGTCTGTGTCACCGCCGCCCACGCTTCGGCGATCAGGACGCGCCGGTAGTCGTCGAGGTTGAGTCCTTCCGGTCTGGATTCCTCATCTCCGTTGAGCCCCGTTTCTGTGGCTCCAGCCCGGAAGATTTCGGACAGGCAGTACCAAGCGACGCGCTGGGCATCGGGCAGTCCCATATCGTTGCCCATCCAAGGCCGGAGGAGCACCAGCACCTTCGCCAGGAGTTCCGCGTCCGGCCATAGGTCCAGGGCGACGAGGAGGATGCGAACGTTGGACGGGTCATTGACCCACTTCTCGAGCAGGACAAGGGCGAAAGCCCGCGTCAGTTCATCGAGTTCCTGCCGCGTCACGACGCTCATCCCTGGTCCGATACGAACCCCTGCAGATCCGAGGTCGCTTTGGTCGGGGAGCATTGCGCGAATGTCCCGGAGCACTTTCTGGTACCGGAAGGCGCCGAAACGGGCGCGTGTGTCTTCGGGCACTTCGGACTCTGGCGCTAGTTCCCACCGGCTTTCGTCCCCTTCGCGGGTGAATCCGCTGCGGATCATCAGCAGACCCTGGATGCTCTCCAACAGCTCGAGCCCCTCGGTGGCGGTGAATCCGCCGGAAACCCTCTCCTGGATCCGGTTCATCCGCTGGCTTTGAAGCACGGTGCCGGTCCGGTCCGCGCCGAACTCGACGACTTCGGTCTTGCCTTCGTTGAGCTCAAGCCCCTGCGCGCAGTCGCTGAGGAGGCCGTTGAGCCAGACAACTACAGCCTCCTTCACCTGATTGGCCGTTGTTCCAGGTGTTCCGTCGTCGCCTTCCCTGTCCGTCGTTGTAACCACCAGGCGAACGTCGTCGACGTACCGGTTGGCGTAGACGAGTTGCAAGCCGAAGAGCTCCGCCCCCCTTGTGCGGACTGCCTCGTCGAAGTCGAGCAAAACCGGCTCTTTCAAAGAATGGGTGGGTTCAGGCGGCATGGGGATTGACGTTTCGGAAGTCGAGCTTGCCAGCGATGAGGAAGAAGGCGATGAGTATGGTGTC